>JAMOBH010000169.1:0-11734 GCA_039908085.1 Magnetococcus sp. YQC-5 | reverse complement strand
CACCGACATGGCTTATGATCCTTGCAGGATACAAACTTCCATCACAAAAATCAAGCATAAATAATTGTTCTGCAAGATATTTTGCTATTTTCTGCCAAGCACTAAATATCTGCTCTGACATGTCGATGCTCTCCTTCTGTTAGATGATTGATGATAATCACCTAGACTTAGAAAATGCAACGACTTCAAACAGATAAAGTTGTATAGGGACAATATAGGTCAATTAGGGACGAACTGGGATGGATAGGGACGTAACGAAACGAATTGAGACTCACAGGGACGTTCAGGGACGTTCAGGGACGTTCAGGGACGTTTGGAAACATGATGCCCCTAAACGTCCCTGAAAGACATTTATTGTCCCTAAACGTTATCAACGATTTGATGTTTCTTGCTATTTTTTTGATTTGACGCTTTCCTCAAATCCAGACACCTAATCTGAAGGAGAGGAAAAGCCATGAGGATGAACCGCACCGACCCCGATACCATGACCGCCGAGGCCCGCTTGAATGAGGTTGCCAGTATACTCGCCGCCGCCATCCGCCGCATGAAAGAAAAACAAAACCTGGAGAATATTTCCCTGGATAAGTCGCCAAACCAATGGCCTCATGCTAAAAAACCAACCAAAGGAGAAAAAGCATGAGCCTTGATGTAATAACTCGCCAAACCAATGGCCTCATGCTAAAAAACCAACCAAAGGAGAAAAAGCATGAACCTTGATTTAATCAAACAAGTAACAGCCCTCCATGAAATGCCAATCGCCGACCTGAAAAAGAAATGGACGGATCTGCATCCCGCAACGGAACAACCCCCATTCAACCGGGCTTTCCTGGTGAAACGACTGGCACACCGCATCCAGGAACTGACCATGGGTGGTATGGAGGAAAGAATAGAAAAACGAATGGAACGACTGGCCAATGAAGAAGAGACCACGCCAGCAAAAAAAGTAATGCAGGGAGACCGACTCCTCCCTGGCACACGCCTGATCCGGGAATGGAAAGGAGTTGATTATTGCTGCATCGTTTTGGAGGATGGTTTTGAATGCCAAGGACGTAAATTTGGCAGTTTGTCATCGGTGGCAAATTTTATTACCGGCACCAGATGGAACGGCTTTACGTTTTTTGGCCTGAAGAAACAGGAGATAAAAAAATGACGGCAAAACATATGGCCACCGCACAACCGACGGATACAAAGCAGATGAACGCAAAACCCACGCAACCCAAGAAACCCGTAACGCCATCAGTCCGTTGCGCCATCTATACCCGAAAATCCACAGAAGAAGGCCTGGAGATGGAATTCAATACCCTTGACGCACAACGTGAGGCCTGCGAAGCTTACATCACCAGCCAGAAATCAGAAGGGTGGTGCCTGCTCCCCACCCGATACGACGACGGCGGTTTCTCTGGTGGCAACCTGGACAGGCCTGCACTAAAACGTCTTCTGGCGGACATCGAGGCTGGCAAAATCAACGTGGTCGTGGTCTACAAAATCGACCGCCTGACCCGCTCCCTGCTGGATTTCTCCAAACTGGTGGAGGCATTCGACCGGCGTAACGTCACCTTCGCCAGCATCACCCAGTCATTCAACACAACAACCTCGATGGGACGCCTGACGCTCAATATATTACTTTAGTTTGCACAGTTCGAACGTGAGATTTCAGCCGAACGCATACGGGATAAGTTTTCTGCATCCAAACGACGTGGAATTTGGATGGGGGGACACATTCCACTCGGTTATACGGTTGAAAACAGAAAGTTATTAGTTGTCCCAACTGAAGCGGAAAACGTGCGTCACATCTTCCAACGTTTCCTGGAAATAGGGTCCGCCACTCTGCTGATCAAAGAACTGGACGAAGCCGGAATAAAAACAAAAAATGGCAGCTACATCGACAAGGCCTACCTCTACCGCATGCTGGCCAACCGGCTTTATCTGGGAGAGATTGTCATGGGTGAAGAAAGTTTCCCTGGTGAGCATGCGGCCATTATTGACCGTGATATCTGGGAGCAGGTCCACACATCCATGGCAAACAACACCCGTCGTCATGCGAGCAACCGGGTCCACCCACCAGCACTGCTCAAAGGCGTTGTCCGGTGCCGCCATTGCAACCGGGCCATGAGTCCATCGTTCACCAGCAAGGATGGGCGGCAATATCGGTATTATCTCTGCCAGACCGCCATCAAAAACGGCTACGACGCCTGTCCCTTGCGCAGTGTCGCCGCCGGTGAGCTTGAAGCGGTGGTAATCCAGCAGATCCGCACCATGTTGAGATCGCCAGAAATGGTTGTCAAGACTTGGCAGGCTGGAAATACTGGCGTGCGTGGCGAGGGTGGCGTGGGTGGCAAGGGTGGCGTGGATGGCGTGGGTGGCGTGGGTGGCAAGGAGTATGGCGAGGATGGCGAGGAGTATGGTCTGCAGGAACGCGAGATCGTCCTGGCTCTGCGGCGGCTCGATCCGATCTGGGAGGAGTTGTTCCCGGTGGAGCAGCAACGGTTGGTGCAATTGCTCATCAGCACGGTGGATGTGGGCAAAGGAGATGTGCAGGTGCATTTGCGGGCTGCGGGTCTCGATACCTTGGCGCGTGAATTGAGTGATATTGGTAACCAGAAAGAGGTGGCGGCATGAGTACCGTCGGGGCGGTCGAGGCGGTCGAGGCGGTCGAGGCGGTCGGGGCGGTCGGTACGGTCGGTGCGGTCGGGGCAGGCATGAACGCGCAAATGAGTCATGACGGACAAACCATCGTGGTGACCATCCCAATGACTCTGCGGCGGCGGGGTGGCCGCAAGCTGATCATCGCGCCAGAGGGAATGGCAGAACCAAGGGATGAAACGTTGGCCAAGCTCGTAGCGAAAGCGCACAAGTGGCTACGAATGCTGGAGTCTGGCCAGTGCAAATCTGTTCGGGCACTCGCTGAACAAGAAAAGGTGGACGAATCGTATCTGGCAAGGGTTTTACGGTTGACGCTTTTGGCTCCTGATATTGTTCGGGATATCATTGATGGGAAACAGCCTGATGTTTTGACTTGGAGGGAGTTGAAGAAGCCGTTTCCTTCTGATTGGGGGGCGCAGAGGGAGTTGTGGGGGATGGTGGAGTTGGTGTGATTGGGCATTTCATCCCCCTCTTGGTAGCCATCCGCCACCAATTCCTCCGCATCGCCGTGTACGAACCCGTATGCATGGTGATGTGGGAAGGGGAAACCCAACAAGCCCCCTATCCCGATTACTCCAAGGACTTGCTTCCCGGTGGCTGGCCAGCCTTCCGGGATGGGATTTGCACCCACATGGTTACGCGACCTTGCCTAGTCGCACTTGTCTTCCCGAAACCTTTAATTATGGTAAACACCTTTATAACGAACTCCAAGAGCAACCAAAGCCTCAATAGTTGTTTTGATGCTATCGATAAATTCTGATTGCAATATACATGATTTTCCAGACTTGATTTTAAGATTATCATCAACAAAAAGAACCTGAGATATCAATCCGTTTGGCCATTCAGTATAATACAAGCTCCACCGTTTGTATGGAATAACTTGCCCAGATCCTGAGCTATCCTTAATACCACCTTCAGAAAAAAGGCAAGTTCCACTTCTATTATATAAAATATTTAAAGCATCAGCATTGCTTATTTTATTCAAATCTTCAGAGTTTTGCGGCATTGACGAACAGCCAGATATGATAGCTATCAATATACTTAACATTATTCTTTTAAATGCTGTCATCATAAAATTTCTCTTTAGTTGGTATTGATCTTTTGGTAAATAGATGGTAATTGCGCAACAGCTTTCATCACAGATGTAGAGATATTTAAACCAGCTGCAATATAAATATCACACACTTTCTGGCTTTTGCAACTTGGATTAGCGTCAAACAATATTTTTTCGGCATCCTTATATTGAGAACTTACAGACCCATTATTTTTTTCAATACCACTAGTAAAATTCATATTATCAACATTTGCTTTAAGAAGATCCCTTTCTAGCTGCATCTGAGTTTGCAATGATTGCTGAAAACCAGTATAGTTGTTGTTTGAAATCGCAGCTATTCCATTTGCTGCTTGAGCATTAATTTGTGACTGAATAATCAGGGAATGAGCCGCTCCAGCAACCATACCAATAACTATAAATGCGCCAAGCAGCTTCCCGCCTTCTACGTCACTTTTATGATCACCTTGAAGAACCTTATCTACTAACAATCCTTCTTGTGCATTATACGCTTGTACTCGTATTTTAATTTCGCTGAAAAAGTCTGAAAATATACTTATACGCTCAAGATCAAGCCGCAAGTTCTCGATATTAACTTTGATAAACAAATCATTTCCAGAAAGCTTTTTTGTTGACAAAAAATTATCAGACACTATTTCAATCTTGCTAAAATTTTCACCAAGCATTCGTAAAACTTCATAAGCTATGAAATTTCCAATTTTAACGGTATATATTGAGTTTAAATCTTTTCCTCTAATATCATCAATAGCAACAATTCCTCTTTCTTCGTTCGAATAAAGTTTTACTTGATTAAAGTCAGGAAAAAAAACAAAAACTTTTTGGCTGAACTTTTTCTTTCTAAGTGTTTGCGCAACACCATCAACCGATGCAGGAATACTCACATTTAGCTGAAGAGGGATATGAAGATTCATAGGTAACTTTTCGGGAACACACCCAGCAAAACAAATTTGCACAGATATAACTAAAACAACAAAAACTCTAGCACGCAACCTGATTTTCATCTTGATCACCTCGTATTATCAGTAACTATTCCCTGACAAATCTAGAGACAGGGGTCAGAAAGTGCTATCTATCTCCTCCCTTCGAACCGTGCATGCGGCTTTACCGCACACGGATTCTCCAGTTGAGGTTTCCACATCAGGCTTGATGCACCACAAGGCAGGCTTAGTGCATAGTGTAGACCTTGCTTATCTAGATTACACAATTTACGCCCAAACTTGCAAGTCAAAAAAATTTTATTTTGACAGAAAAAATTTTCTATACTTTGGCATAATATGTGCTTGATATACAAATAATTACTTTAAAATTTCTGATCTGTTTCTGGATTTTATTAACGTATGGTTCTGAGACTATTTGAAAATCCCATTATAAGGTGAATCTAACTGACCAACCCTGTCGGCTCACCCCATGTTCAAGCTGCTTTCCTCATCCGCAAGATTGCTTCCACCATGAGCGGTGCCTGCTGAAGCCCCAATTTGACAGCCGGCTCCTCACCCGTCATCCAATGACGACGAACAAAGTTATGGTTGATCAAATGAACATCCACCCTCCTTTGCAATCCTTCCGTCGTCTTGGTGTATGTGTTCGTCCATCGTCGAACAATACTGTTGCAACGACGGGTGGCGGCATTCTGTCCATCCAGATGATTGGCATAGATATCCTGATCACGGAGGTCTTACATGGTTTCTAAATGTTCGGATTGTGGGGGGCTTGGTACTTAGGCAGTGGAAAATATTAACTCACTGGTTTGCAATTATGTTCTCGCGACAAAGCCTTTTTATTACGGATAGTTAAGCGCGAAACACAATATGAAGAAACCAATGAGTTATTTATTTCCAATGCCTTAGTGGGGCAACCGAGCTGAATTGACAGCCTGGAAATCACGACTTCACCAGGAACCACGGGAAACGTTAAACTAACAGACGGTAAACGTACAATCTTAAAAGATGATCAATAATCCTTATATTTCGCCGTCACCACACCACTGACAACCAGTTCCCCTTGAACCTCAATCAAAGGATACCGGGAATTCAACGGCTTCATGTACCGCTTTGCCCCATGAACGATCAACTGTTTCAGGCTTACCCGACTATCATCACCTGCACGTGCGACAACGAAACGATTATGCTCGGCTTTCATTGTGGGATCGACGATAACAATCTCGCCTTCCTTGAATTCCGGTTCCTTGGAGTCGTCTGCCACCTGCAGAGCATAGGCCTTGCCGCTGGTTCTTGGCGCGACAGGCACCCAGGCTTTCACGTTTTCCGGGTGGTGGGTTTCTGCGGTTTCCGGGGTGTATGCTTTGGCTTCTTCCCAGGTGATGAGAGGAATTCTGGCAATGACTGGCGTCCGATACTCTTCCGCTCCTTTTGCTCCTTGAACGGCAGGAGGTCCACCAAGGCTCATTTCACCACGGCCTGTATCCAGCCAAATAGGATCGACACCGCAAGTGAGCGCGATTGTGACAGTACGTCTGGATGAACGTGATCTTCCAATTTCCAGTTTATGGACGGCGGTTTGGCTGATGCCCACACGGTCTGAAAGCTGTTTTTGTGTGAGATTTGCGAATTTACGAGCAGTTTTAATTCTGTCGCTGAGTGTTTCAGTGCTAATTCTTTCAGTCATGAGTTTTTACCCTTGATTCCTTGGCCTGTGGGAAAATTTCCCGTTATTTTTGTTTTTTCTGGCTTGTCGCTGGCTTGGCCACGGGTGCCGCAACCTCGACGGGCACCGGTGCTTCAGCCACTGGTGCAGCAGTCTTGGCCACCGGAGTCTCAACCGCCTTCAACGCCACAGCCGTCTTCAGAGTCTGGCCGGGTTTAAACTGTGGGATGCGAGACGCAGCAAGTTGCAGTGTCTCCCCCGTCCGAGGGTTCCTTCCCGTCCGAGCAGCCCTATCGGCCACCGAAAAAGAGCCAAAGCCAAGCAGTGTCACTTGATCACCTGCGGCCAATGCAGCTTGGATGGCAGACATCATGGCATCAATCGCCTTTGCGGCTTGATCATGGGTCAATTCCGCACCCTTGGCCACTTGAGCTGTAAGTTCTGCTTTGTTCATTGTTGTTATCCTTAATTTTATGAGTCCATCGCAAAAGAAAACATCACATCCCAAATTCTTCTTTTTCCATCTGCTTGACAATTTCCTCAATGTTATCAGGTGGCCATCCTTCCAGAGACATCCCAAAGCTCAATCCCATTTCTTGGAGTATGACCTTGAGTTCATTCATGGATTTTCGGCCAAAATTAGACATTTTGAGTAAGGATGATTCGGTTTTTTGAACCAAATCACCAACATAAACAACGCCTTCACTCCTAAGGCAATTAGCAGATCGGACAGACAGCACTATGTCATCCATCTTGCGAAACAAATTCAAATCAAATTTTGCAAGTATATCATCATCTTGAGCTTTAATAATCTGGGTGTCGTCAAAATTAACAAACAAACTCAACTGTTCTTGAAGTATTTTAGCCGCCAATCCCATAGCATCTTCTGGACTAACAACGCCATTGGTTTCAATATCAAAAATCAACTTATCATAGTCTGTCTGCTGGCCAATACGAGCATTGAAAACTTTATATGACACATTTTTCACCGGATTATAGCTGCAATCCAGAGCAATCGCGCCAACATCAGCCCCAGACATTGCCCGCACATAGCCTTTCCCGGTGGTCACGGTCATCACCATATTCAGCTTGCCACCTTTATTGAGTGTGACAATGTGGTGATTTGGATTTAAAATCTTGATACCGTAACCACAATCGATATCACCTGCTTTCACCACACCCGCCTTTTTAGAATTCAAAATCAATATTTGAGCTGCCTCACTTTCCATGCTGACCACCACACCCTTGAGATTAAGAAGAATCTCAGTGACATCCTCCTCCACACCAGGAATAGTGCCAAACTCGTGTAAAACATCATCAATCCGCACGGAAGAAATCGCTGCTCCCTCCAAGGAAGAAAGCAGTACTCGACGCAAGGCATTACCAAGCGTCGCCCCAAACCCCCTTTCCAAAGGTTCAACGACCAGGGTGGCCTTGTATTGAGCATTTCCACCCCCAACAAATTCCACCTTGCGGGGTTTGATTAGCGCAGTCCAATTTCTGTGCATACAAATCCTCAGTTTAGACGCATGCTATATAAAAATAATTTTAGCATCACTTATTCTACTCAAAAGCAATAGGTGAAAAAGCTGAAGATATACAGGACAGAGTGTGGGCAAGAACGTCCGACCCCGACTCTGTGGAAGGCATGAGCATAATCAAACACATCCTGATCTTGATCAAGGAAAAAACATCATATCTTCCACGGCTATTGACAAATTTTCACTTTCCGTTCGCCCACCCGCACCGTTAACTTGATTTCAAGGCATACCTTTTGCTTGAACTCACCGTCGGCACATGCCGTCAACATTTTTTGACAACTCACACCCAAGGAATCAGCCATGCCTCAGCCTCAAACCGCACCACGCCCAACCGCACCACGTCCAACGGAATTTCAAGGCATCTCTGGTGATGTCCTCATTCAATATTTTGAACGGATTGAACGCCTGGAAGAAGAAAAGGCCGGGATTGCCGAAGACGTCAAAGCGGTGTTCATAGACGCCAAGAGCAATGGCTTTGACGTCAAAATCATGCGGGAAATCCTGAAAATGCGGAAGATGGAAAAAGCCGCACTGGAAGAACAGGAAACGATGGTTGACCTTTACCGCCAAGCCATCGGGTTTCATTGAATTACCGGGTGGCCTGATCCTATCCACCCGGCAAGGATCGGACGTGCAGTCTCCTCGCGTCCGGTCCTGACTTTATCGACGGACTGAACACCTTCTGCTCTATGCGTCACAGAGAATGAGCTTGCACATAAAACAAGCCGTAAAAAAATGCTTTGAAGAGTTCACTTCTTCCGGGCCAAGCAGCTTATGGGCATCTGTCCTGCTTCGAGCTGTTATGGATCTTGACCTCACCGAGGAACGATCCAATGCTTTTCGTTGGATCGAATCGAATGATCAACATGTCGGATCCTTTGTCTGGATCTGCCACATGCTGGATATAAACCCGGAACGAACGAGAGCCAAAATTCTTGATGGCCGGTCCAGACCCAATCCACCAAAATGCGCAAAGCCAGTATTCAAAACCGCACCTCCCCCAGTTAAACAGCATATAAAACCGATTGACAAGGTAACACAAGCGGAATTGATCGAAAAGTTGAAAGTGTGGCGAACAAATAATAATTTTACTCAAGCAACCGTTGCGGCCAAGCTTGGCATCAGTCAATCGTTTTTGTCAGATATTCTGCTCCTCAAAAACAAATTTTCTCCTGAACTTGTAGAGCGTATCAGAGATTTGGTGCAGATTGGGGTTGCACAATCGGAAGGACAGGCTGCAAAACCCTTAAACGAAAAATAATTTTGTAATTGGCTCGGATATAAAATTTTGTTTAAAAAGAGTTTTTATAAAAAATTAAATTTATCTGAAGCGGTCTATTTGATATTGATAGAATTTTAATTGAACTGTTTTGTTGTTTCCTGTTTTTTAGGATCGGACGTGCAGTCTCCTCACATCCGGTCCCAATCATCCCTGAAGACTTCCATGTTTCCCCGCAAATTTCCATTCCAACACACACCTTTCCGCTTTCCCTCCCCCCATTGATTGCGTTATCATCTCCTCGGTTCTGATACAAAAAAGTGATCGACTCGCTTGGTTTCTGGGAAGGCTCCCGGCGAGTCGCTCCATCCGTCCAAAATCTCACGAGCATCAACCATGTCTCTCATTAACACCTCAATCGATCTCCTGAAATCGCTTATCCAGCCACAAAATCTCGCGGCCAATGAGGTGTCGTCCCTGCTGGGGTTCGGGGTGTTTTCCGTGCGTAGCAAGCGTGCAAGGCCAGGACGAAATCCAAAATCTGGTGAGCCGATTGAGATATCGGCCAGGAAGGTAGTGACATTTCGGGACAGTCCGTTGGCACTGCAGGAGAACGCAAGATGTTTAATATAAATCAAAAAGATAGGGTCTCATGAACCAACCAATTAACATATCTGATGGACAGAGCGAAAATTCTGGTGAGAAGCTTTCAGAATTCGTTCTAATCCCATATTATCGTGCTGAAGCCAGTATGGGGACTGGTGCCGAGTGTCCTGCTGAAGATGAAATTACCGGCCACTTGGCCTTCAAAAATGTTTGGCTTCAAAAGCGTCGTCTGAATCCAAAATTTCTCACGCTCATTGACGCCATTGGTGATTCCATGTACCCGACCATTAACGATGGCGACGTGCTATTGGTAGACCTCCGGCAGAAGGAACCCATCGACAATCGAATTTTCGTGCTTCGAATGAACCAACAGCTTTACGCCAAACGACTCCAATTCCGACCAGGAAGCAAACTCGTCGTTCACTCGGATAATCCACACTCCCCGGCATTTGATGTGGATACGGCAGAAAGCGATGGATTGGATATCATTGGCCGGGTGATATGGGCAGGGAAAGATTTATAAAAATTGTCTGCCCTGACATTTTGACACCAAAATGACAGACTCTTTCAGACAAACTTAATAACCTAAAACAACCGTTAGCGTCTTTAGAATTGACAATTCAACAGAAAAAAGGATAGACAACAATGCCAACAATCAATCGTTATGTCGATATCTCCAGCGTCGACAAGGAAACCAAGAAAGACTATATCGACCGCCACTCCCCATTCATTGAATGCGCGACCGAAGCCAAAGCCGGAGAAAAATTTCCGATTACCGTGCGCATGGGCAAGGAGTACAGCCATCCTGATGATCCCGAACACTACATCAAATCCATCCAACTCTACGATGGCCCCACCCTGCTTGCCGAAGCCGGATTCCCGTCTGGCACTCTGGGTGGCACTGGCCAAAAAGCCCAGGCCGAGGTGACCTTCAACGTCATTCCAAGCGGCAATAAGATGCGGCTCACCGCACTTTCCTACTGCACCAAACACGGTCTGTGGGAGTGTGATGTCGTAGAAGTGGTTGTATCGCATGGTTAAGTCTGACTTGATCAACGCCATCTCGGCGCAAATGAACCTTCACATCATGGATGCCGAACTGGCAGTCAACACCGTATTAGACGCCATGAAAGCATCCCTGGAACGTGGAGATCGGATAGAAATCAGGGGGTTCGGAAGTTTTGGACTCAAAGAGCGTGATGCCCGTAATGGCCGGAACCCGAAAAATGGGACACCGGTTCATGTGGATGCCAAACGGGTGGTGTTTTTCATGGCTGGCAAGGAACTGCGAGAAAGGGTGGATGTCGTATGAGTACCAAAAATATCACGATCTGGCATAACCCCCAGTGTTCCAAATCGCGCCAGGCTCTAAAATTATTGCAAGACAACGGGGTCTCTCCACAGGTAGTCCGCTACCTGGATACACCGCCAGATGCACAAGAATTGGACCGTGTTCTCACCGCACTTGAAATGGAACCTCGGCAACTGATGCGCACCAGTGAGCCGATCTATAAAGAACTTGGCTTGTCAGACGCCACTTTAAATCGGACGCAACTCATTGCTGCCATGGTTGCCAACCCGCGACTGATTGAGCGTCCAGTGGTTTTGATGGGAAATCGCGCCATGTTGGGCAGACCACCAGAAAATGTTCTTGATTTATTGGCATAGCAAGAACGCCCAATCATGCTTGCCCTAATTTCACCCGCCAAAACTCTGGATCTCACCCCGGCCACCCTGCATCGGCCTGACTCTTGGCCGAAATTCGAGGAGGAAGCTCGATTGCTGGTTGACTTGTTACGTCCACTGACCATGCCGGAACTCGCTGACATGCTGGGCGTCAGCCAAAAGCTGGCGCAAGTCAACATTGATCGTTTTCACTTTTTCAGTGCAACGCCATCTTTCGATCAAATAAAACCCGCTGCGCTGCTCTACCGTGGTGATACCTAGTGCTTGGCAGAAAATAGCAAAATATCTTGCAGAACAATTATTTATGCTTGATTTTTGTGATGGAAGTTTGTATCCTGCAAGGATCATAAGCCATGTCGGTGA
>JAMOBH010000524.1:0-2285 GCA_039908085.1 Magnetococcus sp. YQC-5 | reverse complement strand
GAGGGCTACAGCGCAGATCCCGCCGGTCTGGAAATGCATGGCAAAATCCTCGCGTGGGCCAATACCCACAAAACCGACTACCTCACCGCCGCCTTGGCCGTGAGTCAATAACACCAAGGAGATATCAATCATGAGTCAACAAAGCATTTCCGTCTTGACCTTGACCGTGGTGGCCACCGGGACCATTGCCGCTGGTCGGGCTGTTGGTTTCAACGGTGCGGCCATCGGCACTCAGGGTCAAAAACCCATGGGCATTGCCATGACTGCCGCTTCCCAGGGATCGGCCCTGGCCGTGGTCACCCTTGGAACTGCCGTGGTCGAATCCGGGGCTGCCATCACTCTGGGAGCCTCCCTGATCGCAGATTCCCAGGGTCGGGCCATCCCGGCCACCAGTGCCCTGCGTGTGGCTTCCGGGGTAACCGCCGTCACCAGTTCCGCTGCCAATGGTGCCATTCTTGAGGGAGGGGATCTGCCTGAACACATCATCGGTGACGCGCTTCAGGCCGCTTCCGGGGCTGGCGAATTCATCGAAATCCTGTTGCGCCGTTAATTCCGACTTCATCGACTATCAAGGAGTTTCTTCATCATGCCCATGTCACCCAATCAGGTACGAGTCATTGACCCCGTACTGACCGAAATCGCTCAAGGCTATCGTCACGCCGAACATGTGGGACAGGTTCTCTTTCCCATGGTCCCGGTGCAGCTCTCTGGCGGCCAAGTGCTGGAATTTGGACGCGAAAGCTTCAAGCTCTATCAGGTCCGCCGCGCCCCTGGTGCTGCCACCAAACGCATCCAGTTCGGCTTTCTGGGCAAAAGCTTTGCCTTGGTTCAGGACTCTCTCGAAGCCCAGGTGCCCAGGGAATATCAACGGGATGCCACACGCGCTCCTGGTGTGGATTTGGCGCAACGCTCCATTGCCGGTGCCTTGCGTGCCCTCTCCCTGACCCTGGAATACGATCAGGCCCAATTGGCTACCAATGCCGCCAATTACGACTCCAATCACAAGGTCACCCTGACTGGAACCGACAAATGGAGCGATGGCACCTCCAATCCCGGCGGCGACATCGACGCAGCCCGCGAAGCCATTCGTTCTTCTGTGGGGATCTATCCAAACACCCTTCTGTTGTCGGCTTTGGCCTTCTCGGCCATCAAAACCCATCCGCAGGTGGTGGAACGTTTCAAATACACCAGTCGGGACTCGGTCACTCCTGACATGTTGGCCGCCTTGTGGGATCTCCATTCCGTGGTGGTGGGCAAGGCTGTGGCCTTCAACGATGCCGGGGGGGACATCGATATCTGGGGCAATAATGCCATTTTGGCCTATACTCCGCCAAAATCTTCTGGAATGGAAGATCCCTCTTTCGGTTATACCTACACCATGCAGGGACATCCGTTGGTTGAAAAGCCCTATTATGAAAACAACGCCAAAAGCTGGATCTATCCTGTGACTTTTGAGCGGGTGCCTGTTCTGACCGGGATTCTTTCCGGCTTTTTGATTCAAAATCCGGCCTGACCCATCTTTTTTCTGACAAATCATCAAAAAAAAAGGGTGGAGGGGTCTGGGGAGGCGGTTCACCGCCTCCCCAGGAATGGCATGCAAATGATCAATATCATTTATGGCAAACGAGGAGCGTTTAAATCATGAGTTACGCCACAGCGAATGATTTATTGGTCTGGTACGGGGCCAGGGAATTGGCTCAGGTTGCTGTCCCGGACGACTTGACCACCGCTGGACCAGAATTGATGCGTCTGACGATCAATGACGCTGACCGGGACACCTTCACAGAAGAGGAAATCTCTGCGGCTGATGCAGGGTTGGCACGCATCAACAGTGCCTTGTCTGATGCCGAGCAATTGATGAATTCCTATTTGGCGTTGCGATATGACATACCGTTGACCGGTACTCTGATTCAGGCCAGTGCCCTGCCCAGGACGTGCGGAGCCATTGCCCGTCGTTTGTTGCATCATGCCTTTGTGCCGGAAGAGGTGACCATGGGATATGACATGGCTTTGCTTTGGCTCAAAGAAGTGGCTTTTGGCAAGGCGGAACTGGATCGGGATGTCACCACCACCGGGGCCGGATCTCCAGCGTTTGAGACTGGAGAGCGGGTGTTTGATCAGGAAACTTTGCGCGGGTTCGTGTGAACCTTCGGGATGAAAGTCAAAGGCAAAACCTTGGGGGAGGAATCCCCCAAACCCCCTCTTTTTTTTAATAATAATAATATATAAATAAAAAAATAAAAATAAAAAATTAAAAAAAAAGGGTGGGGGGTGTTGGGGGGCGG
>JAMOBH010000523.1:0-2294 GCA_039908085.1 Magnetococcus sp. YQC-5 | reverse complement strand
CCCCGCCAGACATGGCGATCACCTTGTAGTTCGGATGGAGATTCAAGATCATGGAGAGCAATTCGAAACCGTCCATCGTTGGCATAAAAATATCTGTAATGATCAAATCCGTGAAAACAATTATTATTGTTGATGATGATAGTATATTTCGTTTCTATCTGGTTACCGTTCTGAGAGGGGCCGGTTATATGGTCCTGGAGGCAGAGAATGGTGAGGTCTGTCTGGAACGAATCAACTCCACATCCATAGATCTGGTCATCACGGACATTCTCATGCCCAAGATGGACGGAATCGATTTATTGGCAAACCTGATGCGCAACCATCCGCACATCAAAGTGATCGCGATCTCCGGGGGGCACCCCAATGTCCATTCGCAGCGCATTCTGGAGATGGCCCGTTCGTTTGGCGCCATGGATATCATTGCCAAACCGTTTGCAACGGAAACGTTTCTGTATCGAATCATGAAAATCTTTCAATCCACCCACGGATCACTGGAGGACAATAATGATGAATATTGCAACCGGATATCAGGAGTTGCTTAATCCAGGGCGATTGAACGATATGGAGAAAGAGATTTCTGAGGATTTTTGTATGATCTTGCGTCACTATCAGGACGGAATCTCATCACGTCCCATCACAATCATGCGAGCGATACGCAACGGACATGCAGAGGAAGGCGCCATGGAAAGCCACTCCCTGAAGAGCATCTGCCTTCAGATCGGGTTGAAACACATGGGGGACCTGGCAGCGAAGTTGGAAGCCCTGTGCCAATCCGGAGCAATCGGACAGGCCATTCTCCAGGCCGAGGAACTGATTCACTCCAGTTCCATCGCCAATCTGGAAATCAGCCACTATTGCTCGACCATGAATCTGCTGCCGACCGGGGAGCAAGAGGCAAAAGCAATGCTTCATAACGGGGCTTGACACCCTTCCCCAACCCGTTCATACTCGCAGCCAGTTTTAAAGGGGAGTAGTCACGCCATCCAACCCGATGGCTGGGGTACGTCAACATACTTGGCATCCTTGCATGCCATGGCGTGTCCAGCACTTCAAAGCTTGACGAGACCTTTATGTGAGACATCGCCGTCACCAGGGACTGGGGCGATCGTTTTGCATAAGGTTTTCGTCACAGTCCCTTTGGAGTCGCTGCATGGCCGAATCAATTCATCCATCCTCTCATCCGTTCTGTTTCCCTCCCTCGCAACAGACAGCTGCTGTCGCCTCTCCCCCAAGCAAGGAGTCTTTCCTATGTTGACAACTTTTGCAATCCTTATCATCTCTGCTGTTTTCATTTATCTCGCCTGCGAGTTTTTCGTCAATGGCGTGGAATGGCTGGGCCGCAAGATCGGCGTGGCGGAGACCGCCACCGGGACCATCCTGGCTGCCTTCGGCACGGCCTTGCCGGAAAGCGTGGTCACCATCGTGGCCGTGCTCGGCCAGGGGGCCGAACAGAAGGCCATCGGCGTCGGCGCGGCCCTGGCCGGGCCCATGGTCCTCAGCACCATCACCTACGGGGTGGTGGGATTGGTGATGATCTACACCGTTGCCAGCAAACGGACCAATGCCTCCCGGGTGGTTCGGGCCAACTATGCCCAGCTGACCCGCGATCAGGCCTGGTTCCAGGTGATTTTCGTCCTCAAGGTATTGATGGGCATTGCCCTGTTTGCCTACAAGGCCTGGTTGGGCACGTTGTTCTTGTTGGCTTATGCCATCTATGTCTGGGTCGAGCTGCGCGCCCCCAAGGAGCCGGAGGAGGAAGGAGAGGAGTACGAACCCCTGAAGTTCCAACCCAAGGCCGCAGTCCCGTCGATGAGCATGACCCTGGTGCAATGCATTGCCGCGCTGGTGGTCATCTTCTATGCCTCGCACACCTTCGTGGGGCAGTTGGAGGCCATCGGTCACTGGCTGAACATGCCTTCGCACGTCATTGCGTTGATCTTGAGCCCTCTGGCCACCGAACTTCCAGAGACCATAAATGCCCTGATCTGGGTACGTCAGGGCAAGGAGAAACTGGCCTTGGCCAATGTCAGTGGAGCCATGATGATCCAGGCCACCATTCCCACTGCCTTTGGGATTTTCTATACTCCATGGCTGTTCGACGGCCACCTTTTTGTTTCTGCCGGGGTCACCATGGCGGCCATGGGGGTGCTGTTTTACATGTTTCGGCGTGGTGATGTCACTGGCAAGCGGTTGGCGTTCATCAGTCTCATGTATCTTCCTTTTATGGCCTATGTCCTGTTCCGGATGTAATGCAGGGGTCCGGGGAGCGGCCCGCTCCCCGGTGGGGGTATGGG
>JAMOBH010000168.1:0-11894 GCA_039908085.1 Magnetococcus sp. YQC-5 | reverse complement strand
TTGCCGTACCACGAGGCGGCAAAGAGTATCATGGCAGGAGGACATCTTCAGGCGTCATCTATGACATGAACTCACCGAAGTGTTCATTTGGCCGACAAGATGATCAAAGCCCCTGACATATCAACCCCGACATTGGCGACCAAGGGACCGGTCTTATCGTTCTCGTTTGCCAAACGTCATGGTGCCCTGGTGGGAGGCATGGAGGAAGGGGGCGTATTACGCATTTACCATCGGGCGGACCTCCCTCTGCCGATTTTGTTGGAGTTGCGACGTCGTTTTCGGCGACCGTTGCGCTTGACTGAATTGGCTCCTGGTCCCTTCGAGGAGATGCTGCGACGCACGTTCGAGGCGGGTTCCTCCCAGGCCATGGAAGAGATGGAATCCCTGGAAGAAGATATGGATATGGATCTGGCTTCGGCAGCGGATGCGATTGGAGAACCCCGCGATTTGGCTGAAAGTGCTGACGATGCCCCGATCATTCGGTTGATCAATGCCCTGGTGACCGAAGCGGTCAAGAAGGGGGCGTCGGATATTCATCTGGAACCCTACGAAGATCGGTTGTCTGTACGATTTCGTGTGGATGGGGTGTTGCGCAAGGTTCTGGAACCCAAACGGGCATTGGCACCTTTGATCGCATCCAGAGTCAAGGTGATGGCGCGTCTGGACATTGCCGAAAAACGATTGCCCCAGGATGGACGCATCTCGTTACGGATAGCGGGCCGACCGGTGGATGTGCGGGTCTCCACCCTGCCCACCGGACACGGGGAACGGGTGGTGATGCGGTTGCTGGACAAACAGGCGGGACGGCTAGGCCTGGAAGAGTTGGACATGATGCCATCCATACGGGATGCTTTGAATCGACTGATCCATCGACCGAATGGGATCATTCTGGTGACAGGTCCAACAGGGTCAGGCAAGACGACAACACTCTATGCGGTGTTGCGGAAGTTGAATGAAACCACACGCAACATCATGACCGTAGAGGATCCCATTGAATATGAACTGGAAGGGATTGGTCAAACGCATGTCAACACCAAGGTGGATTTGACATTTGCGCGAGGTTTACGAGCGATTTTACGACAGGATCCTGACATTGTGATGGTGGGAGAAATCCGTGATGTGGAGACGGCGCGGATTGCGGTGCAGGCGAGTCTGACGGGTCATCTGGTGCTTTCCACGTTGCATACCAACAGTGCCATCGGTGCGGTGGCGCGGCTCAAGGATATGGGAGTGGAGCCATACCTGTTATCATCGAGTCTGGCCGGGGTATTGGCGCAACGATTGGTGCGCATGTTGTGCCAGGAGTGCAAAGTACCAAGGAAGGTTTCTGCTCAGGAGTGGGGAGATTTGGCTCTGACGGATGGCCCCTGGTCGGCGATTCCTGACCAGTTGTATCGCCCCAAGGGGTGTGATGCGTGCCTGGGAAGCGGTTTTGCGGGACGAGCCGGCATTTATGAATTGGTTCCCATTGACGATACGCTCAAGGGATTGATCCACGACAACGCGGGGGAACGGGATCTCACCAGCCATGCCAGAACCTTTACCACCAGCCTTAGGGATGACGGATTGCGACTTTTGCATTCAGGTCGCACCACCATTGAAGAAATCATGCGCGTGACCAGGGAGGATTGAACGGGTTGCACGTGATGTTACTCTCCCCTGCTCTCTATTCCTTGACCTGATCTTAATAACATTCCTGCGAGGCCCATGTCCAACTCTCCAGAGAATCCCACCCCTGCCCCCTTGGCCGATGACGCCCCCAGCGATCAACGCTTGCGGGAACACCCCCATTTTCGCGCCTTGCGGGATCACCTCGCCCAGCATGACCTGGTGGAACCGCGTCTCCTGGCCCAACTGTTGGGCTTCCCCTTGACCGAGCAGGAAATCGGTCTGGTCCAATTTTTGACCCAGTCACACATCATCTCCAGCGAAGAGATGAAAATCGCCAAAGAAAATAAAAAAAATCAACCTGATCTCTCCCTCGCCGACGCCCTCATCCAATCCGGTGCCCTGGGCGAAACCGCGCTGGCCATGGCCATGGCCGTGGTGACACGACACCCCTATTTCGCCTTTCAACCCGCCAACGCCGACCCGGAGGCGGTCCGTCGCCTGGATGCCCAAACAGCCAATCAATGGCACGCCTTCCCAGCCCGCTTTCAGGACGGCATGCTCCTGCTGGCTGCCGCAGACCCCAGGCGCATTGATCTTAAAGAAGCTGCCACCTTCATGGATCACCCCCTAAGAGTGGCCATCACCCCTGCATCCGTCATCCGCCAAGCCGTCGAAATCTGGTACGGAGATGAAAAATTCCGCCGTCACGCCTCCCCCATCGGCGAATTGGACCTGCGGGTCATCACCTCGCCAGAAAAGGGTGCCCCAGCCATTTCCGGGGCGGATGCCACCACCTTGATCAATCGGATTCTGCTGACCGCAGCCCGCATGAATGCCAGTGATGTCCATCTGGTCCCAGAGGCACGCTTCATGCGGGTAGACTTCCGCCTGGACGGCAAAATCCATCCCCAGGCCCAAATCCCCCTGAATCTGGCCTCGCAAATCGTCTCCAGAATCAAGGTTCTCTCTGGCATGGACATCTCGGAAAAACGACTGCCTCAGGACGGTGCCATCCGCACCCGTCTGCCTGACCGCAGCATGGATATCCGGGTTTCGGTTTTGCCTGCTGTCCGTGGCGAGGCCGTGGTGTTGCGCCTGCTGGACCTGGAAGTCGGGCTGGTCAAACTGGAAGACCTCGGTTTTGCCTCAGAAGACCAAAAACGACTCCAACGCGCCGCCTCTTTGCCACACGGCTTGATCCTCTTGACCGGACCCACTGGCAGCGGAAAATCCACCACCTTGCGCGCTGCCCTTGATTTCATCCTGGCCCATGAAAACCGTCACATCCTGGCCGTTGAAGACCCCGTCGAAGTCAAAATGGATGGCATCACCCAGGTACGGGTCCACGAAAAAATCGACTACACCTTTGCCCGCGCCCTGCGTCATTTTCTCCGCCACGACCCGGATGTGATCATGGTGGGTGAAATCCGCGATGGCGAAACCGCCCGCATCGCTGTTCAGGCCGCTCTCACCGGCCATCTGGTACTGACCACCCTCCACACCAACGATGCCCCCGGTGCCATCGCCCGTCTGCTGGACATGGGCGCGGAACCCTATCTGGTCTCTTCAGCCACCAGTCTGGTCATCGCCCAACGACTGGCCCGACTCCTCTGCACCCACTGCCGCCATCTCGCCCCACCCTCCATGGCAGAACAAAAACTGTTGGTCTCCATGGGTTACGAGGGTCCACCACTGGCCGCGCTCTGGCACCCCTCCAAATGCCCCCAATGCAACCATACCGGCTACAAAGGCCGTACCGTGCTGTACGAAATGATGCCAGTCGATGATGAAATGCGCAGCATGATCGCCCGCAGGGAAAGTGCCACCGCCTTGCGTGCCATTGCCCGATCCAAAGGGTTTCAACCCTTGATCGCCAGCGGCCTCAAAAAAGTGTTGGCTGGCAAAATCTCGTTGACCGAAGCAGCAGCTTATCTGGAGGTGATTGTCTGACCCGCTTCATGACGCAACCGCAAAAATGGGATGATACCAACACAATCCATTATCAAACACTCTCTGATACTATCAAACAGACTCTGACCCAACTTTGGCCATTTCACGCCGTGGATGACTATTATTTCCAATAATTATAACTGGAAAATGCATGTTGAATTCCACCCCTGCCCCTGGCTCGCTGGAAACGTCGATTTCACCTTTGAATTGACCTGTCACGATGTTGTAGACAATATACATGCCCAATCCAGAACCTCCTGAATCCCGCGCTGTGGTGAAAAACGGCTCAAACAGTTTTTGCAAATCAGCCGCTGCGATGCCTCGCCCAGTATCACGATACTTGAAACGCAAGTGAGTCGGAGAATCCCCCTCCACAGCACAATGAATGTGAATCTGCCCTGCGCGCTGGCCCTGCTCAAAACCGTGTTTAAAGCTATTCAACAACAAATTGGTGAATATCTGATTCAACGACCCTGGATGGGACAACACCAGCAAATCGTCAGGCCCCTCCAATGCAATGGTGATTCGGCTGTTTTTAAAAGTGCTATGAAGCGAAGCCACAACGTCTTGCAGCGTTTCCATCACGTTGAAACGGCGTTCGCTCTCAGAGGATTGATCCACCGAGGTACGCTTGAACCGCGTCACCAAATCAGCAGCCCGACGCATGTTGGAAAGTCCCAATACCGCACTGTCACGTATGAGTGCCAGACAACTCTTCAACTCCGTCTCGTCCACCTCATCCTGCTCCAGCATCTCTTCCAGTTGCATGACTGCCGCAGGTATATTGGAAATGGTCGTCACACCAATTCCCACCGGGGTATTGATCTCATGAGCAAAGCCAGCGACCAGACGTCCCAACGAGGCCATCTTTTCACTTTGCAGCATCTGCCCCTGCACAACTTGCAACTGATTGATGGTCTCCTCAAGCACCTGGTTGGTCAATTCCAGATGAGACGTCCGACGACGAACCTTTTCTTCCAATTCGACGACGTTGCCACGTAGCGTCTCTTTCATGACTTGAAGATGGCGCGCCAATTCGCCAATCTCTCCTTGTCCCGGCAAACTGATCGAGGCAGCATAATCCCCACGGGCAATACGATCTGCATGATCCTTGAGCATACGCACCGGATGCAAAACGCTTAAAAATACCAAATGTACCAACAAACCCGTCACAAACAGCACCAAAATCACAGCAATAAAAAACCCCAATGAATAAAACATCATCTGATTCTGTTCTTTTTCCTGCTGCCTGCCACTCTCCTGCTTGGCTTTCAGAGAGAGCTTTCTGATCGCATCGACCGCCTGCCGGGTGACATCCAAAAACTGCCGCATCTCCTGATCCAAACGGATCACGTCTACGACCAATGTTTTGAACCTTTGTTCATAGCACTCCAATTCTTCAAAAATTTCACTCAATACATCCAAACCCAAAGAACTATGATCAAGCCGATTGGCAAACATCCCGATCTTGACCCGGTGACGCTCCAGACTCGTACTGTCGTGACGCAACAAAAAATCTTTTTCCCGTCGTCGCAACTCCAACAAAGAGGCCAGCAGTATTGGATCAACGTACTCCTCCCTCAACAAAGCCTCCATCCGATGGGCATGCTTACGCATCTGCCCTTGTTCTCCCATGGACTCGTCCACCCCCATCCGCATCACGACATGAAAAATATCATCAAAACCTTGCCTGATACCACGCACATCGTCACCCAATTGACGAGTTGCCAGGGAACGAAAGATCGTTTCTCTTTCCAGAACTTTCAGATCCAAAAACATATGATCGAGTTTGTCATCAACCATGTTCTTGATCTTTTCCAACTCCATCTGGGCATCCCGCCCATGCACCGTTTCCACAACACTGTTACCCATGTTCAGAAAAAACCAGTAAGAAAGGGCATTCACCTCATGCATATCGGCCAACAGTTGACCCAACCTGGACAGAACCAATTCGTATCGATCATTGGCATCTTTCAGATCATTGAAATTACTTTTATCAACAAAATAGGATGCCTGAATTAACGAAAAAGACAAAAGCAACAGCAAAATCAAATCTCTGGATTTGCGTTGGAAATAGGTATTGTCAAGATAATTTTCTACCAATCCAGCAAGTTTAACCCACACAGTACACCTTGCATTAAGAAAAAAGCAGGATACCCTTCGGGTAAGGGCTTCTAAACTCCACCACCCGGCTTAAATGGAAAGCCTGATCATCATCTACCGCAGCAAAGTCTTGAACACATCCGGTCGCTGATACTGGGGAAACTGTGCAACCGGATAAAAATCCGCCAACTGATTTTTGCCACGATTGATCTGCCAACCAATCAACGTATCCCCACCAGGAGAATTGGCAAAATACTTCAAAGGCGACCACACAACCCAACGTTTCTGATCCTTGTGGACAAACAATGCCATCCGTTCCGTCCCGCGCATGGCATCATACCAGCGTATGGTCCCATCTCCCATGGCCGCCACCACCAGTTGACCATTCCCAGCAATATTCACCGCCCAAACCGCTCCTGGAGTCGGTGTCTTCCAACGCAACTGACCCTCTTTGGTATACATCCGCAGATTGTAGGATGTCCCCAACACAAAAAAACGATCCTTGAGATCAAAATCCAACGCTTGCGGCATTTCCCGTTCTTGCAAAGGAAGTGCCTGACCATTCAACATCAACTGAGACTCACCCAGCCAGCCTGTCACACGCATCACCTTCGACTCGAACCGTGGGGCCTGCATACCCCATGAATTAAAGGCATTTCCAGTCAACAATAACTTGCTGACTGAAAAAAGACCTCGCTGTCCTCCGGAAGCATCCAAGTCAAACTCCACCGTGTCTCCCTCCTCCGACAGCAGCAAGCGACGGGCACTCCCCTGAAACGTCATGAAAGCCCGCTCCTTCAACAGGACCGAAAAACCCTGATGATCCAACACCCCCCATGCCGGATCCGCTCCAGCAAACACAACCCCTCCAGCCTTCAGAGGCACAATCTGCATCACATTGCCCATGGAGGCCGCCATATCCAAATACTCCCCGCTCCCCTGACTGTCCGGTTCCCCGGCCTGCTGCCACCAACGAATCAAATAACGTCCCTTCTCGCTGTGCCCGCCCCCGGCATACAAAGATCGTCCATCCCGTGACCAGGCCACAACCCACAAATTGTTTTTCACCCCCCGCACATCAGGCAGATACAGCAATGACAAATCACTCCCAGACAAAACCGCCACTGTGGTTCGATCCCCAAACCCCACCGCCACCTTGGAACCATCTGGCGAAAAGGCCACGCCATACGGCCTGGAAAATTTGGCCAATTGCCTGACACTCAACAAACGAAAATGGGCATCATACAAGCGCACAGATCCATCAGAACTGCTCGTGATCAAACGCCCATCCGGGGCAAAATCCACCCAGTTGGCCGCAACCCTGTAAGGGTCGCCCTTGTGTA
Source organism: Magnetococcus sp. YQC-5 (assembly GCA_039908085.1). Taxonomy (GTDB): domain Bacteria; phylum Pseudomonadota; class Magnetococcia; order Magnetococcales; family Magnetaquicoccaceae; genus Magnetaquiglobus. Next base: position 4,887 of record JAMOBH010000168.1, on the reverse strand, counting down.
CCACTGCACCAGTCGGAATGGCAAACACCCACAATCCAGCCTGATCCCCAAACACCGCCGCCAAATAGGCTCCCGTGGGAGAAAATGCCAAATGCGTCACCGCCTCTGGCAAATGCGTGATACGCTTGCGCAGCTTGCCCGCCATCACGTCAATCAAATAAATACAAAAGGTATTCTCCCACTCCGGGCAGATCTGACCCCCGACCGCAACCGTCCGACCATCTGGAGAAACGGCCACAGCATACAATACGCCCTCGTTCGTCAAACCAATCGGAACCCTCAATGTCAACAGCAAACGACCTTCGCCCTTACTCCACACCCTTAAAGTTTTGTCGTCGCCAACAGTAACAATAAACCGTTCCTCCGCATCCATGGCCATCCGACGGATAATCCCGGTATGCATACCACTTTCAACCCGCAAGATGGGATCCGCAGACGGCATTTTCTCCCGACTGCAATACCCATCCACTGGCATCCCCATCACAATCACCAACACCACCCAAACCAAACCAAATCTCCAGCCACTGCCCTTTAAAAAATCTGCATGATGACACGAATCCAATAAATTTTTCATGGTCTTCATGCTCCGGTTGGTTTATCCTGATACATTAAAGAATCAAACAAATGGTAATTGATGGTCCCCCCCATCATGCGGTTCTCTCTATTTTTCCAAGGAGTACCTATGGAGACACAATTCCCGACAACCGATCTGAACCATTTGGACCCACACTCCCTGGAAAAAATCGCCCTGATTGCTGAACAAGCCAAACGCACGCTTTTGTTGGGAATCAGCACCATTCGTCGCCTGGATGCGCCTCCCATGTCACAACAGGCTGTGGATTCCGCTCAAATGGTGGCGCAACTCAGTCGCCTGACCCTGATGTGGGATGAAATCCACTACCGCACCACACAACTCCTGTCCACGCTTCCTCTCCTGGACGAATGGCCCTCCATCACGAAACCGCCGCCAATGACCTTGCATTGACTGGATACGGATCAAGCCCCTTCTCCAACATGATCAAATAGATTTCCCGACTGATCCAGGCATCGGTGGCCGCATACACGAGTTGAAATCGTTTCAACTCGTCCGTCTCCCAGTTGGAACATTGCGCCCGCTTGGAAATGCGCACGCCAAACAAATGAGCGGCCAACCCCCGCAATCCATGACTGGCAATCGAGGCATGACGCGCCATGGCACCAACATCCACAAACCCTTGTGGATCAAAAGAAAACAAAGTCTGCAAAGCCCGGACATCATAATCCAGCCCCACCCCGACTTTGCGTATGCCAGGGTCACTCAACAGACGACAAACAGGGTCATACCGTTCCATCCCCTTGAACTGGAACAAATAAACCGTCTTGGCACCTGCCAGTTGCATCAAAGCGGGAAAATAATTTTCTCCTTTGCGAAAAGCAGGTCTGGTTTCCGTATCAAACCCCAACACCGACTCCTGCGCCAACACTTCTGCCGACTCCTCGGCCTCCCTGGCACAACGAATCAAACGAATGGGACCATTCCACCGTTTGACCGGGAGTTGATTGACTTCTTCCTGGGTCAATTTCCTGGTCCATTCTGGCGGGATATTCTGCCCGGAAGGTGTCAAACGCGACGCACTCATGACTCCTCATCCGTGGCAGGCCCAAGCGAGGTTCCCAGGCGCAACATCTCGGTAAACTTCTCGGCGGTAGTCGGCGCGCTGAACAAAAATCCTTGCATCTCGTTGCAACGCAAGCGACGCATGATGGCCAACTGGGCCACGGTTTCCAACCCCTCGACCACCACGGTCTGCTTCAAGCTGTGGGCCATGGCGATGATGGCTCTGACAATGGCAGCATCCCCGTCATTGCTCTCAATGGAGCGCACAAACGAACGATCTATCTTGAGGGTCGTAAATGGAAAATGACGCAACTGACTCAAAGAAGAATATCCAGTACCAAAATCATCTATAGACAACTTCACACCCAAAGCACTCATCTTGTTGAGAATGACCAGCGTCTTCTGGATATCTTCCATGATCGCACTTTCCGTGATTTCCAAGTCCAGGCAGTGCGGTTCAATTCCGGTCTCAGCCAGACAGGATTCCACAATCCCTACCAGATCCTGACGCTGAAATTGCAAGGCAGAGAGATTCACACCCACCCGAATGCAAGGCAAGCCCATCTTTTTCCAGACCGCGAGCTGCCGACAGGCCGTGCGCAACACCCATTCACCAATCGGAATGATCAAACCCGACTCTTCTGCTACGGGAATGAACTCCAAAGGCGAAATCATTCCCCGTTCTGGATGAATCCACCGGGCCAAGGCCTCGGCTCCCACCACCAGACCCGTTTCCAGATCCACCTGGGGTTGATAATAAAGCTTTAACTGGTCACGCTCAAGGGCCTGACGCAAACTGTTCTCCAAAGCAAACCGACGCCTTGCGACCTCAGTCATCTCCGCCGAAAAAAACTGATAATTATTCCGCCCTTTACGCTTGGCATGCTGCAAGGCACAGGCTGCGTTTTTAATCAAAACCGACCAATCCTGACCATCCTGCGGAAAAAGCGTGATCCCCAGTGCGGCTGAAAGACGAATTTCCGTCTGTGCCAACACAATCGGGGCATCCAACACTTCATAAATCTTGCCTGCCACCATTCCAAGATTACGCACAGCCAAGGCAACATCATCAATGTCAGCCAACAACAAAGCAAACTGATCTGCTTCGAGGCGCGCCACCGTGTCGCTGGTCCGCAAGCACCCGGCAAGCCTTTGGGCAACAATCCGCAACGTCTCATCACCCCTGGCGCGTCCCAGGGAATCATTGATCGGCGAAAAATTGTCCAAATCCAAAAAAATCACACCCACTGCACTCTTGCGGCGTGCAGCTTGAGACAAGGCTTGGCGCAGACGATCCATAAACAGTGTACGATTCGGCAAACCGGTCAGCGCATCCCATGAAGTACCCGCAAGCAACGGTTCATCCTGCTGACTCACAGCCGTGGAAAACAACTGTCTGCTCAATTGCGCCAGAAAATAACGCACACCCCCACTCTCTGGCTGAATGGCCGTGACTTTTAGCAAACCATACATCTGCTCCGATGAGGCACCTTGCTTGTCTGGAATCATAACCGATCCCATCCAGGAACCCCGTTGCCAAAGAGCTTCACCAATCACTCCCAGAAGGTCATGGCTCTCACTCCCCACCCAGAGCCGACGGATATGCCGCCCCTCCACCTCCCTGCTGGAAAATCCCGTCATTCGGCAAAACGTGTCGTTGACTGAGACAATAACGCCACGCCAATCGGCCAATACCACCCCTTCCTCACTGTTTTCCAACAGGATTTTGAGCAGTTTGGCATCAAACAAGGAATCGCGTCCAGACAGGCGCGCAAACTTCAAAGCAGCCAGTTCAGTCATGACCCTTGGTTCCAAGAGGTGAATTCGTCGCCGCATTTTCAGAACGGCTCCATAATGAGGTCAGAGTGGCCCTCATCAGACGAATAAAAAATCGAGGGTGCATGGCACGCCCAAAAATGTCCCAATACGTCGCGCTGCCAGTGAAGGTATCCCACAACACCCGGCTCATGATCCTTTGCTCTCCCGCCCTGAAGGCTTCCTCTTGGACCATACGCACCATGCCGCGCCTCAACAACAAAATTTTTTGATAAAAAAGGGTAATCCAGAAAATAATCTTGCCAACCCTGTTATCTCGCGCAATGCGCTTGACCACCGGGGCGTATTGCCGATGAAAATCATTGGCAGCAATGCCAAAAAACAAAGCCGTCACCACACTCGCCTTGGCCGTGATGTAGGCCGCGCCAATCCCGTCCTTGTAAAGTCGCGAAACCGCCGCATCCCCCACCAAAACCACCCGATCCCCATAAGGGTGTTCAGCCGGTCCCACATTCAATCGAGGACCGCATTGACAAGCCTGTCCTATATTACACCCGCTCTTCTGGCCATGATGCCATTCCAGATCAGGAGGAAAACAACTTTTAGTTTCTGGAGCCGACATGAACCGTTCTGCCAATTCCTTGTCGATATCCTCCCCCAACAGGCATACCGTGGCATATTCCACCTTTGGAATCACCGCCGCAAACTTGAGCCGGGGGATATCCAACAGAAAAATGTGCATGGCATTGCCCAGATAACGCTGCACGGCTTCCTCGCCCATCCAGACTTCCGACACAAACCCCCGCGTGACCGGAGGCGGATGAAACGACATGCCCAGAGCCTCGAATTGCTTCAATGTCCCTGAATTCACCCCCACCGCGCCAATCAACAGGTCATAAGTGGTAAACTCGCCGGTGCGGCAGGCCACCTGCGGACGTCCATCCGCAGCCAACCCCATTTCCACCACCCGCCGAGGGATCAGCCGGGCACCCCGTTGACACGCCATCTCCAACAGATACCCATCGAACGAAATCCATTTTCCCTCCCCTTCGGGAACACGCGGTCCACCTCCCCGATAGACGGTTGCAATGCGCAATTCCTCTGTGGGTGTGGCGATACTGACAACAGGCAGACCGCTGGTATGCAAGTGATACGAATCAATCCCACGTTGCACCACCAATGGAGGCAGGTTGATCCCTTCGGCTGCCAGAATCTGTACCATGGACTCGGAGACAACACCCGCGCACATGTTGCATCCCACAGGTCCAAATCGGGCAAAATTCCTCGGTTCGTAAATATCAACTTGTAGATGCAAACCGATCCGCTCCGCCATCACCAACAAAAAATAGGCGGCCAATGAGCCAGACGGTCCCCCACCCACCACCACCACCCGCGATTGATCTTCCAGTTTCATCCGTCCCCACAGAAGTTTTACAAAAAACATGAGACCCTTCGGCCAAAAAGTCAAAAGCAAAGTCAAAGGCAAAACCCTGGGGGATGAATCCCCCAGACCC
>JAMOBH010000522.1:0-2314 GCA_039908085.1 Magnetococcus sp. YQC-5 | reverse complement strand
GACGATATTGGAAATGTGCGACAAGGCGTTCATGGTTTCACCTCATTTCTTTGTGACATTGCAACTTGACTAATGATCAGAAGCTTTTTTCACTTCCTTGTTTGCCATTTTAGACATTATTCTCTTAATGTCAACATAAAATCAAATAATTATGGTAACGGATTGTCGATATAAAGGTCTCATTTTGTCACAAAGCATATTGCATTGCAGACATGGACATCAAATTCCAAGTTGGGCGCGGTTTAAAACCAGAACATCTGCCCAACAACCTGTCAAATCAGACCGGTTGCTCCACTAGAAATAGCTGTCTCGAACTGCTAAACCAATTTGCGCTCCTAATACAGGTGGTACAGCATTCCCGACTTGCGTAAATTGTCGTGCTGATGCTCCTATAAAAACATAATCGTCTGGAAAAGTTTGAAGCCTCGCACACTCGCGGACACTCAAAGTACGAGGGATTTCAGGATGCAGATGAGACCTGCCCCCTCCATTTGTGCCTCCAGCAATAACGGTTTTAGACGGCAAGGTTGAGTCGAGACGATCTACACGCCCAAGTTGATCGCGCTTTCCGTAATCAAGCATCATATAACGCAGAACGGACTCAGACTTATGCTGTCTTGTTTCGCTATTAGGCACACCTAATGTCCTGTCCAACAGTACGCTGCCTGCTCCAACCAATTCTGCCGATGGGATTGGATGCTTAAAAAAAACGTAACCGTTCAGCCCAGTAAAATGCTTCAGACGGCCTGAAGCATCAAAACAGTCTACCTGGGAAGGAGCGAAGGGGCGGGTTTGTCTCGTAAATCTGCATCGATTGCCTGCATCAGGAACTCAAGGACATTGCGTTTTTGCTGGCGACAGGTGGCGGACACCGTCATGATCCGTTCCGCGAAACGACTTCCTGACACGCTGTCCGTGCCGAAACAACCCTTGCGCCAGAGTACACCATGACGCACCGCCCGTTCCGCCGCGTTATTGGTCGGTTCCACTCCAGGGACGCGAACGAAGGTCCACAACGCCGGGGCCACGGTAAGGATTTTGGCACACTGCCCGGACACTTTCTCGTCAAGGCATACAGAACCCTGCGTCAACAAGCTCTCCACGGTCGTCCGAACAGCGGTCATCTCTTCCCGAAACACGGACTCCTCCAGGAGACCTTCCTGAAATCGATGCCATTTCTCAAACAATTGATGAGACGCCTCGAACAACCCCTTGCCGATCATACCGCCAATCCCGGATCGTTCAGACATCGCCTTGAAATCCCGTCGCAAATGCGCCCAACACACTTGGCGGCGCTCCAATGGCCACGGATTGTAGGCGCTGTAACGATCAGAAACCAAAACTCCGGCGAACTCTCCCAACAATGCCTTGGCCGCTTCCTGGCTGCGATGGGCTTGAATCATAAAAAAAGTCACCAGACCGCTCACGCTCGTTGCCACCCACAACCACGCTTTCTTGCGCCCTTCGCGCCAACCGGTTTCGTCCACATGGAGTTCCGGTTGTGTCTGGATATGCTCTTTCGCTTCTTCTACCGGTGACGCCAGAGATTGGCTCACCTTCTTCTCACAGGCACTGACCGACCCGGTCCCCATCTCCACACCAAACAAATCCGACAATAAACGGACCACGTTCCGGCGACTGATCCGATAAACTCCGACCAACATCCCCACCACAGCCAGCAAACGCACTCCAAACGCTCCAGTCGGAACGCCATCCGGCCATACCCCGATGTTGCGTTCGCCACAGCATGGGCAGATCAGTTCATGAATCCGGTATTCCGTCACCAATGGACGAATCTCTGGAATCTCCATCACCTGATGTCGTCCAGGATGGGCATCATCACCTTCCAGATGCCCGCCGCATTTATGGCAGACCTCCGGTTTGACCTCTACCATGCGGTCCACCTGCTCGACCGGCAACAACTCCCGTCCTGCTCCCTTGTGTCCAGGTTGCCCGCCACGTTTTCTCCCTGTTGGCGCCTTGCTTGGCCGCTTCACGGACGGAGGATCCTGCGATGGCGGCTTGGACGAATTGCTGGAGTTCTTCCTCAAGCGCTCCTCCAACATCCCCACCTTCCGCATCAACTCCGCAATCTGCTCTTGCTGCCTGGCAACCAGTGCCCGCAGTTCCTGGTTCTCTTCCAAGAGACGCTGATTTTCCTCCCGAAGACGCAGATTCTCATCCCGGAGGTGTCTGTTCTCCTCGATCAAAAGCTGAATGTTCGACTCCATGATATCGTTCATGGATGAAAAACTGACTGCCAATAATCACTTTGTCAAGGCTTGGCGCATTCGTTTCTGCTCTGAACGGTTAC
>JAMOBH010000167.1:0-11970 GCA_039908085.1 Magnetococcus sp. YQC-5 | reverse complement strand
AAGCCCTTGGTGGGGTCCAGGGGCGAAGCCCTTGGTGGGGTCCAGGGGCGAAGCCCTTGGTGGGGTCCAGGGGCGAAGCCCTTGGTGGGGTTTGGGGCGAGAGCCACTATCAATCCATTCACCAACATTTTTAAATTGTCCTGGCTTAAATGGAAGGCCAAACAGATCAAGGCATAGGATGCTTTGAGTCATCCTGTTCATTAACCAACGCGACCCAACGATGGAAGTATTTGGATTTTCCTGCCAAAGCTCGGTTATGCGACACCAGATGCGATGGATTCCAGGTACTGGTATTGTTCCATACTTCTTGAGCATCCTCCAAGCGCATCTGACTTTTCAGCCATACCTGGAATTGGCCATAGCCGCGCGAATTGGGACGCGCCATGGCAAATTCAAGCACCGGTCGGTCCAGGGTATTGAGAGGGATATCCTGTTTGGCCACATAATCAAAAGGACGTGCAGACAACAGAGCATAGGGAATCCATTCTGGTCTGGTATTGAGTGACTGCGCAAAATAACGTGATAAAACGGTTTCTTGAGCGACCAGGTCGGGATGGTGGACGCGCAATGGATCTTGTGATGCCAAAATGAGAAAATAGCCCCGGCGAATAAGGGCCAATACGGCATACTTGAAACGAGATTCCAGTGTTTTCAAAATAATGCGTATACCTTGCTCGCCCACTCGACTATCGACCCAAGTCGCATAAACGGTGTCTTTTTCAAAACATTTTTTCAGGGCATCCAAAAAATCAATTGTGTAAAGCTTGGAGGAACTGAAATAGAGGGGTGAGGTAACCGTATTCAGCACAAGATCATAAGTTTGACTGCACTGGTTTGCAAAGTGAATGGCATCGTCAAGAATATAACTTATATTAGTCACTTTACTAAGATTTTGATTATAAGGTTCCATGCGTGAGAGTTGATCCAGAACGGCTGGATTGATTTCAACAGCGTCCGTGTGGCGAAACAGGCGTGCAACTGCACCGGCACTTTTACCTGAGCCTACTCCCAGAACCAGGGCCTTGTTGATACGAGGTGCGTGCATGGCGGCATAAGCACCCACCAGGGATTCAGAGGCTGAATCCAAAGGAATACTGATATAGCCGTTGATCATAAAAAAGGGTCTTTTGTCGATCCAGACGATGGCCAACACATCCCGCCCGTGAGTATAACTCTCCACCTGCCCAAGATCCGAACGAGCCTTGTTCAGTTGCGACAAATCGCTATAGGATCGATGCCCAACAAACAGCAAGGTCTCCTTCCAGGAAACATAATGAAAGCTTATTACTGCGATTCCCAGGGAAAACATGCTCACAAGAGTACATATCAGGGAATGAGTGCCACAACGAAACCATGGTGCAGGCGGTAGAATATCGATGCCATGCTTTGGCTCGGCAGTTTGTGCGTTGACAAGAGCAAATTTCGGTTTATCGGCTAACATTAATTGTTGTATTCCCCATGCGACAAGCGTCATGATCGCGATATAGACGATCATTTCCCCATAGCGCAAATGACCGTGCAAAACAAACACCATGAGGACAAAGCCAACGGCATTAGCCAACGAGGAGATGAAAAGCAATCGTCCCGCCTCTCGTGCCAAATGAGTGTGTTGAGTGAGCAAGGCGGGAATCAGGGCACCAAAACCGGTAGCGGTACTCCCCATAAGCAGGAAGAGAATGAAAAATTTCCAAAAAACCGTACCTGACTGGCCAAAATCTGCAAACCAGGAGAAATAATTGGCATAGATGCCTGTAAACGGTATAAAAAACTCCAGCAGGCAGCAAAGCCCCACCAGAGAGATGATCAAAGCAGCCCCAAAGCTTAACCGGAAGCGTTGCACCAGCCATGCACCCATGCTCAAACCCAAAAGAATCACAGCCAACACCAAGGCAAAGCTTTCACGAAAGGGACCGTAAACAAACTCCGTCAGTTTGATCATGATCAATTGAAAAATGGCGGAAGCCATGCCAGCCAATATCAAACTGCTCATCAGGAGTGGAGAAATGCTTTTGGATACCACGACAGCAGGGGGCGCGAGACGTTCCGGGGGGAAAAAAGACCATAAGATAATTGCAGTTACAATATTGACACATGCAAGAGAAAGCAAAGTAAAACGAAGGCCGAAATGCGTTACCAGGACGAACTCAACAAAAATAACAGTTATTCCAGAACCCAAATTGTAGAGCCAATAAGTATGAGCAAAAGGATTCTTGCCCCCCAGGGCTTGCTCCAGATACCCTGCCATAAGGGGTAGTGTACAGCCGATCAGCAAGGAGGGAATGGCCAACAGAGCGATGAGAAAAAGGATGGTGGTATGCAACGAAGCCCCCAACACCAAGGGCGGTGCATAGAGTGCAGCGTGGATCAGATCCCCTCCCAACGCGAAAGCGACACCGCACAGGCCAATGGCCAACTCAATGGCCCACAGCCAACGCCAGAGCCGATGGGCTAGAGCAGCACCTACGCCAATACCACAGAGAAAAGTGATCAGGATGGCTGCACTGACGACGAATTGATCCCCGGCATGATTGCCCAGGATCCGCCCGAACAACACCTCATAACCAAGGCCGCAATAGCCTGACAAGAGAGGCAAAACGAGCATCCACAGACGTGAGAAGGAGTACCGGTTGGCGACGAGGAAAGAATCATCCATGGGAACAGTCGGCTTCCCTTTTCAGGCGAGAAATGATGATGGGTTCAGAAGAAAATCAGGATGCCCTTCGGGCAAAAAGTCAACAGCAAAACCCTGGGGGATGAATCCCCCAGACCCCCTCTTTGTTTTTAATAATAAAAAAATAATAAAAAAAAAGGGTGGGGGGTTTGGGGGGCGGTTCACCGCCCCCCAAGGTTTTGCTTTGGATGGATGCATCCAAAGATATTTACTTATAATCCGCCTTCCAGTCTTTCGCCCTTGTTATCATCTTGGTAGCAGGGGGAATTTCATTATTGATTGCGTCTGCATAGGTAGTCACATTGGTATTGCTTGGAGGATTGACGCCATCAATACCAAATCCTGATGTAATACGGGTCGGGGTATTATAGACGCCATTGGCATTGAAAACGCCATTGGCCCAAATCCCTGTGATCCCACCTTTGATATCAATATTTCCATTACTGAACAAGAGCCTGGCGTTAGGTCCACACCCCCTGATCACGCCGCAAACCTGATTGTTGGCATCAAACCAAGCCGTATCGTACACATAGATGGTCAATTTTTTTGCTTTTTCTGCATTGCAATCGACATCTTTTCCACCTTCGTCGTCCGATTTATCACCGTCATCATCTTTACTGTAATTATACTCTGAATTTTGTCTTGAATAAAACTTCTCGGTGAAAAAATTGACTTTTCCCACCCCCTTCGGCTTGAGTTCTGTGCCACCTGAGCCACCGTTAGTGTTCAGATTGGTCGTATCACCTCCGACATCAAACGTTTTTATAAAATAGTTGGCTGCCACCCAATTGATGGTAGACTGTGCGGCATCCGGGTCCATGCGTTTAACATCATAGCGAATGCTTTCATTGGCATTATTGGCGACCGTTGAATTCAAAGTTCCGTGGTTGCTGGCACCAGCCAGAAAAATCACATGATCATAGATAGTGGAATTGGGACTTGAATTGGCGGTAACTTTGGTGGTGAGATTGGTGGTAAGATGGGGATTCATGGTGGCGGTGTCACTGAGATTTTTGTCGTCATCCTTACTATCTTCATCCTTGCCTTCATCCTTGCCTTCGTCTTTACTACTGCCAATGATTATATCTGGTGTTGCTGGATAAGTCACAACCGGAAATGTCGGGCCTCCAGGACATTCGGGATAGCAGGCATCGACCGTCCAGTTCAATACATGCTTGCCTTGCGCATTGGCCATGGAAGGGACATAGCCAGTGGAGGTGATGGTCCAGGTCGGTTTGTTTCCAACCACCGCATAGGTGTATGTGTAATTATACTCTCCTCGCCCTGAAATCAAAACATTACCTGACGTGACAGGAGATGCGGTACTGCACTGCGATTGGCTGATGGCATAACGGGCCGCTTCCAATCCAGACTCGGCAACATGCAATGCCTCAGCACCTACCTGTGTACTCTGTGATCCCTGGACAGCCGTTTGACTCATCCTGGAAGCTACCGCCACCAAAGTACCTGCGACGACCACCACTGAAAGAACACCAATCAGTGCCGAACCCTTATTTGCGGAGTTGTCCATTCGATTCTCCCCTATACACATGGTAGTAATTTTCGCAATAAGACAGAGCTACGCAACGGAAGCGTAACCCCCATCCATGCCACAGTCATATCGGTCGTGACAGTATACATAATATTGGGTGAAGCACCCGCTTGCGTCAGAGAAAATGTCAAATTGGTCACTCCCTCCACCATATTGACATTGTTCCTGCGCAAATACCCCCCCGCAAGGTCATAGGTCACGGTCACATCGCTAGGCGACTCAGTGAAAGTAAAAGTCATGCTGGAACCGGATATGATCGGCACCGTGTTGGCATTGAGCAACTCCATTCGAATCCGTTGCATGGCAGGACGCGAACGATTGACTGTCTCACGTATGGCCATATTGGTGCCAAAGGCATTGAAAGAAGTGGAAAGCAGAGGAGCAAACATACTCCATGACAGAGCGACCATGGTGGTGGTGAGTACCATTTCCAACAAAGTGAAGCCAGCACAAGAGACCTTGGATGTACGAATCTTCATTTCGGATCACCTATGTACATATCAATGCATAATTTTTAAAGGGTTCAATGGTTCTGGTAACGAGTCCAGAGGGCGATGTCACACTGATGGTCACTTCTTTGCAATCGCCGACAGCCGCACTGGCCGGGCAATCAGAGGTGCCTGGAGCGATCAGGACGGTCACACTGGATCTGGAAAAAGTAATGCCGTCGATTGTCACATCACCAATATTACGTGTACCCACAGCAAGATCCGCATGATCGTATCCATACAAGCGTCTCGTAATAATTATATCATCTGCAGTCGATTGCAGAAGAAAACTGGCATGGACCAATTCTCTACCCAGACCGGCACTTCGGGAAAGACTCAACATGGTGCCACCCAGACTGGGTGCAATAATGCCCATCACAAGAATTGCGATCAAAATCTCAATATAGGTAAATCCACTGGCATTTCGATGCATCAACGATTTCATGGCAGCACCTGCACCAATCCGGTGGCCCCTGTGACCTGTATCGTGGTCGTACCATTCATTGTAACCGTAATGGTCGCATTGGATGTGCTACCATAACCATCGAACACCAGATTGAAACTGGTCATGATTGCATCACCAAGAGTCATCGATGTGCAAATGGCCGTTGGAGTGCAAACATTGTAAGTATTTGATCCGGTACTGACAATGGAGGCACCTACACTTGGATTATAATTAAGTGCATAGGCCTGCGCCAAACGGATATCATTGACCAATTGCCTAGCCAAAGCCACCCGGTTTATACTGTTAGGAGATGCCATCCCCATATAGAAGGCCAGAAGACCCAACATCACAACGACCATAATCATTTCAAGCAAGGTAAAACCACTCGCACCAAAAGATCTGCGATCCGAGGCCTCGGACACGGTTTTTTTGCTGCCTCTTTCCTGATATCCAGGTCTGGACATGATCTTCACACACATGTTCAACATAGTGACCCTATACCAAGCCCTTCGCATAATAGTGAGATGGCTGGGACGTTTTATGCTTTTCTCAATCGGGTTTTATGAATGTTACTGTCTGAATCGTATCATTCAAAAATATTGGGTGAAGCAATAATACAAATTACAAGTCAATACGCGCAGAAGTATAAGTCGTATCTCCCTGATTATGTCTGATCGTGCATCCCGTATTGACTGCCCCAGCGACCACATAATCGGTTGCGGTAATCCCCGTCATGAGTGATGTCAAGGTGGCCTGCGTGCAAGTCAAGGCGGTACATGGAGAACCGGTGACATATTTGCATTTGGCATTATAATCCGATGCCGCCGCCCCCAATGCCCCTGCCATGGATGCGGCACTGGCATTGGCAGCGGCTGTACTCATATTGCCAAACCTGGGCAAGGCCATGGCTGCCAGCACTCCGATGATTACCACCACCGAAATCAACTCAACCATACTAAACCCTTGATGCGAAAATAATATTTTTTTAATAAAAATCATAACTTCCGCTCCAAAGCGCAAAAGATAATAACCTAGTAACAACCCACACCAACATAAGTCTATTTTTATTTTATAATACAGAATATCAATAACAATGTCAAGAAAAAAACACCAAAACAACAGTCAACTTATTTCTGAAAAATATCATTCCTGTAAAAAAATCAAAACCCTGGGGGATGAATCCCCCAGACCCCCTCTTTTTTTTAATATTTTAAAAAATAAAAAAAAAGGGTGGAGGAATCTGGGGAGGCGGTTCACCGCCTCCCCAGAAAGGCCGTCGTCTTATCGCAACCCCCGAAAAAATGCACCCACCGCATCCGCGCCTGATTGGGCATAAATCTCCATGGCAGCGGTGCCCACGACAGCGATTTCGGCTTGTCCGATCAGAGATTGCACATCTTCAGGAGTTCTGACACCAAATCCTACGGCCAACGGGGAGGTGGTGACGGCCCGACAACGCTCCAAAAAAAGCGTCAAATCGGCATTGAATGCGGTTTTCAACCCGGTCACACCCTTGCGGGCGACACAATAACAAAATCCTTGCGCCTGCGCGCCAATAAACCCCAACCGGTCATCACTGGAAGTGGGGGTCATCAGTTGAATCCAGTCCAGATTTCCCTTCCCGTGATGGAGACAAGCAGCCACGGCCTCCTCTGCCTCCTGTGGGGGCAGATCCGGGATGATAAGCCCGCGCACCCCCAATCGGGCAGCTTCTTGGATGAAGGCATCGACCCCATAAGCCAACAGAATATTATAATAAGTCATGATCAAAACCACCAGATCAGGATGACGACGAATGGTTTCACCGATGAAGGCCAATCCATCCGCCACGCGAAAGCCACGATCCAGGGCGATCTGATTGGCCTGGGCAATGACCGGGCCATCGGCGATGGGTTCGGAAAAGGGAATTTGCAACTCGATCAAATCCACGCCTTGAGCGGCCATGGCATGGATGACCTGTTGATTTTCCTGCAAGGAAGGATACCCCAAGACCAGATGCGACATCAGCAAAATGGGGGAGGCTCCCACAGAGCGACGTTGCGCAATGCGTTGTCGAATGAGGTGTTCCAGAGGGGTGGGTTGGGACATGTCATTCCTCGATGGTTTGATAATCAGCGGCCTTTTTGCGGATGAACCGCCTCCAGCCTGGGTCATTCAGGGCATCGGCAATGGTAAAGATGTCCTTGTCCCCGCGCCCGGAAAGATTAATGATGACCACGGCATCCTTGGGCAACGAAGGGAGTTCATGGAGTGCCCTGGCCACGGCGTGACTGGATTCCAGTGCCGGGATCAACCCTTCCTCACGCATGAGCAGTTTCAAGGCGGCGATGACTTCCTTATCCGTTGCAGCTTCGAAGCGAACCCGACCTGTGGTGTGGAGATGGGCCAGAATAGGCGAGACGCCCACGTAATCCAGACCTGCGGCCACAGAATGGGTGTCTTGCATTTGACCATCCCCATTTTGGAGAAAGAACGTCTTGTAGCCCTGGGCAACGCCGATGATGCCACTACCGGAAGCCAGACGTGCGGCGTGTTGTCCGGTGGTCAGGCCTGCCCCTCCCGCCTCGACGCCCACCAGGGTGACTTGTGGATCTTCCAGGAACCCCTGAAAGATCCCCATGGCATTGGATCCTCCGCCGACACAGGCATAGATGTGGGTGGGCAATCGACCTTCTGCGGTGAGAATTTGTTGTCTGGCTTCCAGGCCGATGATGGATTGGAGCCAGGAGACCATGGCGGGGAAAGGATGGGCACCACAGGCTGTGCCCAGGACGTAATGGGTATGATCCATGCTGCCGACCCAGTCACGCAGGGCTTCGTTGACGGCATCTTTGAGTGTTCTGGAACCGGAAGTCACCGGGACAACGGTGGAGCCGAGTTGTTCCATCCAGAAGACATTGGAACGTTGACGTTCCACGTCATCGGCTCCCATGTAGATCACACTTTCAAAGCCCATGCGAGCGGCCATGGTGGCGCAGGCCATGCCATGTTGACCGGCCCCGGTTTCGGCGATGACGCGGGTTTTGCCCATTCGTTTCATGAGCAGGCCCTGCCCCATGACGTTATTGGCTTTATGTGCCCCGGTTTGATTGAGATCCTCGCGTTTGATGTAAATCCGACGTGCGAAACGACGGGAGAGATTTTCGGCAAAGGTCAAGGGGGTTGGACGACCTGAATAATTTTCCATGAGTTGGACATATTCATGCCAAAACGAAGGATCTGCGCGTGCGGCTTCGTAGGCTGCGGTCAGACGGCGAAAGGTTTCATGGAGGATTTCCGGGATGAAGGCTCCGCCAAAGATGCCGAAATATCCTGTATTGGTATTCATGCACTGCTCCCATAGTGACGCATCGAGTCAAGACAAAACCAGTATATCTTTTCAATTCTCCAGGTGAAAGGCATGCTGCCTCAATAAAAAAAATTAAAAAAAAAGGGTGGAGGGGTCTGGGGAGGCCGTGAGCCGCCTCCCCAGGAAGATGCAAAAAATCAGGGCCGACCGATTTCATCATCCACGGATTGAACGATCCCTGGATCCAGAGTCAACAAAGAGAGATCCTTGTGGTCGTAGTCGAACTGACTCAAGAAAAAACGGATACTATTGATACGCGCCAACTTTTTATTATCAGAACGGATCACGGTCCAGGGTGATTCTGGAAAGTTGGTACGACTCAACATGTCATCCCGCGCCTGAGAATAATGATCCCAATGATCCAGGGCCTCTTGATCCACGGGACTGAGTTTCCAGACCTTGAGGGGATCGGTTTCACGTGAAGCGAACCGTTTTTCCTGGGAACTCCGATGCACCGAGAACCAGAATTTGGTCAAGTGAATCCCGGATTCCACCAACATGCGTTCCATGCAAGGCAGGTGACGATGAAATTCTTCAACCTGTTGTGGCGTACAAAACCCCATGACCCGTTCCACGCCCGGTCGGTTGTACCAACTACGGTCAAACAGGACGATTTCCCCACCATGGGGCAGATGCGTGACATAGCGTTGAAAGTACCACTGAGTTTTTTCCTGATCAGTGGGTTTATCCAAAGCCACCACGCGGGTGATGCGGGGGCTTAAATACTCGGTAAAACGCTTGATGGTCCCTCCTTTGCCAGCGGCATCCCGGCCTTCAAAAATGGCCATAACTTTAATCTTATTTGCAACCACCCACTGCTGAAGCTTGACCAACTCCTGCTGCAAGGGAGTAATGATGTTCAAGTAGTCTTTTTCATGAAGGAGTTTAACGATCTCTGATTCACGTCCTTTGATCAGCTCCTCGAATGGAAGATGGAAATGGGCCTGAATATCCTGGGTGACGGGATTGGGCTGTTCTTGATCTGACATGTCACTTTCTCCAAAAAGAAACAGGGAATGGATTGTTTCTTGATGGTATCCTTGAGATCATGACTTGTCGAGATGATCCGTGGCCATAGTGAGGGAACCGAGCTGTTTTGACTGGTTTAACAATGAGAGGGAATGGTTATATTCTAGTCGCAGTAACTGTCATGCATGACTGTGTACTTGGTAAAATATACGAATAGGGACTCATATTTTCCCAATTCCACTGAATTTTTTTGAGCTGGGGATCTTTTGCCCAAGCGATATCAATTGTTTCCTGGTGCCAGTTCTTCACGATGCGGGCATTTTCTGTGATGGGATCTTCTTGATTGATCAGCATTTTAGAGGATACTGGAGCTGTAACCAGGTTGTCTCTGCAAAAAGCCGCATAAAAGAATATTTTTTCAGGCACAGCCAGACCCAACACACCAAGCAAACCCAATGCGTTGTGAAAAGCTCCTGAAAATTGTGTTTGAATAGATGGCCAAGTTTTTGAAGTGATGGTTCTTTTCAACTCAAAAACATGCAGTGCGACAGCCCTTTCACCCTCCAATTCCAACATGATACAATCTGCGACTTTTTGATTTTTCAAATAACTTATTTTTCTTGTATCCGCATCGTGCAAA
The DNA here is from genome assembly GCA_039908085.1 of Magnetococcus sp. YQC-5. Lineage (GTDB taxonomy): Bacteria > Pseudomonadota > Magnetococcia > Magnetococcales > Magnetaquicoccaceae > Magnetaquiglobus. The sequence continues at coordinate 1,856 of JAMOBH010000167.1, read as the reverse complement.
GCCAAGCACCGTCGTGCGACCTTCAACAATAAAGTTGCTTTTCCCTCGGCTGCCTTTTCTTTTATGACGATCTCCTGGTCAGAATCTGAAAAACAATCTAAATTCAATAATTCAAGTCGATCTTTCAGGCTCATGATGCAGAATTCTCCAGATCATCCGTCAAATCATGCAGCCTGATCGTTTCTGCGGTGAGATCTGACAAAGTTTTGTTAAACGAAGGGGCAGCAAAGCCGGTTTCAATCAGGGTCAGGGGGTCGACGACGGTTCCATGTTCCGTCATGATAAACTGATAAGCCATTGCATCTTTTGGGTCCAAAATATCGGACTCTTCGTACCCCATGGATTGGCAGATTTCTGTCCGGTTCGGAAAATGACTTAACGTGATCAAATTATTGATCTGCTGAAACATGATGTCGCTGTGAGTCGTGATCCAGACGGGCAAACCTCGATTCACCAACCTCACCAGAGCCTGAGCCACTTTTCGTTGCGCTGCGGGATGCAGATGGGCTTCCGGTTCTTCGATGATCAAAGATCCGTACTGTTCACTCCCTTTCAGAAAAAGCATCAGAGGGGCCAACTCAGTGACAAGGGAAGAACAAACGTGGAGAGGGAGTGCTTGATTGCTCTGTTGTGGAGTGTAATAATAATCAGGCAAAACATCATCCTTTCTGACAAAAACCCCCTTAATCACATCTCTTTCCAACCAACCAATAACATCATCATATTGTGTGCCCCTTTCTAGTATCGGCAGATCAATGAGACCTTGAAGAAAACGGATCGTGGGTGCGGTATGGAGACCTTTTGAACGATACTGACGGCTGAATCCTTGCCCAATCGTGCTAGAAGCAAGTGACCTGAAATTGAGCATAAAACCGGTTCTGGAAGATGGCAGATAAAGCGACGAATTATCAAGATTATAAAAATCATAAATGCCACCCATCCCCGCCATATTACCTAAAACATTACCAAGACCTTCAAAGATTATATAATACAACAACAACTTCAATCTATCGGTTTTTATCGTTTTTTGCCTTGCGAAGCAAAATATAATTCTAAAACCATCAATTTTGTAATCATTATATGTTTTTTCAGAAAATTCCCAATCAATCTTGACAGGACTGTATCTTTTATATTTAGACACACTTAATTCGTTTGCATTGATCGAAACATTATTAAACAACACTTTTAGCAATTCTTTTTTTCTCATATGCAGAGATTCATTGAACCAATCAACAAACAATTTAACATCATCATCTTCTAGTTTAGATGTATAATTTGCATCCATCGCGTAATTATTATTATCAATATATTCTCTTGCAGCATTCTCCTCCCGACTCAACCAATCACAGCAAGCCTTGTAAGCTGGATTCTCAGGGTCAGAAGCGTCCAAAAGCAATTTACCATGGGTCAACAACCCCCAAATCAGGGTCGTCAAGAAACTCTTGCCGCTATTGTTGGGTCCGACAAACATCATGAAAGGATGGATGTCGATATCTGCGCTTTGAATTGGGCCAAAATTGCGTACATGTAATGTCCAACGCTGTTTCATGGGAAGCAGGTGCCTTTCAAGGGATTATTATTTTTGATCTCACTGGTGACATTCTATCATCAGGTTCTTCAGACAGCAAAAAAAAACCCAACCTTGTGGGTTGGGTTTTTTCTTCTTGGTTGCGGGAGAAGGATTTGAACCTCCGACCTTCGGGTTATGAGCCCGACGAGCTACCTGACTGCTCCATCCCGCGACAAAAAAAAACTTCCTGGCAGTGACCTACTTTCCCGCGTCTTGAGACGAAGTATCATCGGCGCAAAGGAGCTTAACTGCCGAGTTCGGAATGGGATCGGGTGTTTCCCCCTCG
>JAMOBH010000166.1:0-11998 GCA_039908085.1 Magnetococcus sp. YQC-5 | reverse complement strand
TTCTCGCTGACTCTCTTTGACGAGATTTGTCTCAATTTTGCATCCGCGAGCATGTATTAGGATGGGAGATGTCAAAAAAATCGGCTTTTTCTGCCAGGCACTAAATAAAAAGGGTGGAGGGGTCTGGGGAGGCGGTTCACCGCCTCCCCAGGAAGTTGGACCCCCCAACCATTTGTCCCGCCTAAAGTGAGAGGCCACCATCAGCACATTTTTGTGTCCTACGGCATACGATAAATCGTGGGAGCGGCCTGGATCACGGGGACTTTCAAGTTGTTCAAGGTTTCCGAGTGGCCCACGAACAGATAACCGCCTGACGAGAGGTAGCGACAAAATTTATTGATCAATCTTTCCTGTGTGACCCGGTCAAAATAGATGATCACGTTGCGACAGAAGATGACATCCATGCGTTCACGCAAGCCGAATTCTGCATCCATGAAGTTCAGTCGTCGGAAATTTACCATGGCGCGCAGTTCCGGGGCGATACGCACCAGACGTTTGGTGGGATCCTTGCTTTTGAGCAGATATTTGCGTTTCAGAATCAGAGGAATGGGACTGACTTTTTCAAGGTCATAGACGGCATTGGATGCGGACCTCAACACCCGGCTGGAGATGTCGGTTGCCAGGATTCTGGCCTTGAAGTTGATGCCCGGATAGTGCTGGGCAAACTCTTTGAGGACCATGGAGAGGGTATAAGGTTCTTCTCCGGTTGAGCAGCCGGCACTCCAGACCATGAGTTCGCGACGGACCCCGGCCCCAGAATTTTTGATCAATTCCGGGATGACGTTTTGTGCCAGATATTCAAAATGGGCGGGTTCACGGAAGAAATCGGTTTTATTGGTCGTGACGATGTCGATGAATTGAATCAATTCATCGCCCGAATGTTCCGGATCCAGCACCCAATCGATGTATTCCTTGAAAGAAGTCATACCTACCAGTCGCAGTCTTTTTTGAATTCTGGCTGTGAGCATGGTTTTTTTGGACGGAGGCATCATGATACCGCACTGAGAATAGATGAATTCGCTCAGACGGTTGAAATCCTTGTCCGAAATGCCATGGTGATCATGGTCAGTTGCAAAAGAGCTGTTCATAAGACGGATTCCTTAAGTACGTACATCAAAACATCAATCTTGACAAAGACGCAACACTTCAGCGGCGATTTTATCCAGGGGTTTGATGATATCGACCCCGCCGTGTTTGATGGCCTCTTTGGGCATGCCGAACACCACGCAGGTGTTTTCGTCCTGGGCAATGTTGGTGGCTCCAGCGGTTTTCATTTCTTTCATGCCTTTGGCCCCGTCATCGCCCATTCCGGTCATGATGACGCCAACGCAGTTTTTGCCTGCATAGCGGGCAGCGGAACGAAACAACACATCCACCGAAGGACGATGACGACTGACCAGAGGGCCATCCTTGACCTCGACAAAATAACGCGCACCACTGCGTTTGAGGAGGGTATGTTTGTTGCCAGGGGCAATCAGTGCCCGTCCACGCACCACCGAGTCGTTGTCAGCAGCCTCTTTGACCGTAATTTGACAGATGGTGTTGAGACGGTCGGCGAAAGCACGGGTGAAATTTTCCGGCATGTGCTGGACCACGACGATCCCTGGCGCATCCGAGGGCAGTGCTTCCAGGAAGACCCGCAAGGCTTCGGTTCCGCCCGTGGAGGCCCCCACGATGACGACTTTTTCCGTGGTTTGACTCATGGCCCGCGAGTTGGGGTCAACTGGAGGCAGCATGACATCGGCAGTCAATTTGGGGGCGACTTTTTGAATCGGGGTAAAGGCTTTGGTTTTGGGTCGATTGGAAACTTTGGTGGCAGCAGCGGCTTTGATCGTGTCACAAATGTGGATGCGGGACTCTTCCAGGAATTGTTTGGTGCCCATTTTGGGTTTGGTGATGATTTCAACAGCACCGTATTCCAGAGCGCGCAAGGCGGTTTCTGTGCCATCTCCAGTGAGGGAGGAACACATGACCACGGGGATGGGGTGTTGGGTCATGAGTTTGCGCAAAAAGGTGATGCCGTCCATGCGTGGCATTTCAACGTCCAGGGTGATCACGTCCGGGATGATCGTTTTGAGTCGTTCAGCAGCAACAAAAGGGTCAGGGGCGTGACCTATCACCTTGATCAAGGGATCGGATTCCAGAATGGCGGACAGGGTTTGGCGTACAACTGCCGAGTCGTCCACGATCAGGACGGTGATTTGCTTCTGATTGTCGTTCATTTGTTGGCATCCATGAAATTGTGAGAAACTCCATCAGTATGCCTTGATTTGGTATGCCACGTCAACAAGACGTTCTGAATGATCAGCGATTCTTATTATGGCAGGTGTTCAATGCCAATGGCCAACCATTATTGAAACAATGTGAAGCATCATGAATCGCTGTTCAACATACTGTGAACCAGGCCAGTGCCTCACTGAAGCGAACATTTCCCTGATCGGATCAAGAATGCGTCACAATTTGGAACGGCAACGCAACCACGCACTCTTTGAATTCCTCACCAAACTCCACCCCCATATCGTCTTCTTCGTGAGTGATCCAACAAACCTCAATGCTCTTGCCATTCTTGACCCACTCATCCAGCAATTCAAACAAATCCATGAAAATCTTGGAACTGCTGCTGTTGAAATAACGGATCTCAATCTTGACGTAAACCTTCTGCTGATCCAATCCAGGCAGATAGCGATTCAACCAGTCGAAAACAGGCAGATAAAAAAGAGCTGCGTCTTCTGGGAAGGACTCACCGGAAATGGCCAGGACATTGTTTTCGCAATCAAAGCAAATCTGCGGCGAGGATTTTGTCGCATCAATAGTCAGCTTCTGCATGGCCTTGCCCCTTACACCCGAACTTTGACAACAAAAAAGGTGAACTGATCATCCACTTTGTGGAAATGATAATCCATATCACTGGCTTTACGCATCATATCGATCAAACCGAGGCCTGCCCCCTTGCTTTGGGCATCTGGTCCCATCTTGCGTTGAGCCAAATAAAAGGCTTTCAATTCCGCCCCATCCATCTGACGCAATGTAATGATTTTCGATTCGATTCGTTCCACGTCCTCATTGCGGATCAAATTGCCGGAAATGATAAAATAGTGATGTTCATCCTCCTGACCGATCATGCAAATCCCTTGTTTGTATTCCACATGTCTTGGATGATCCTGGACCACTTTATCCTCTGAGTAATGAACCATATTCTGCACCTGCTCGACAAAAATGGAAAAAACTTTCATCGAGAGTCCGATACGCCCCTCTTTGAGTTCGACCTTGGCGCGCAAGGTTGCCGCCAGGTTTTCGACAACCTCATGTGTCAAAGGCCCGGTGGAGCAGAAGATGATGCCCATCCCCTTGAGATGTTTGTAAAATTCAAATACCTGATCAATCATCTTGCATGCACCCTGAAAAGATTAATGAAAAAATCATCCAGCCTGAATGGTTTGGATCCCCACCATGGTGACATCATCTCTCCAATCCGACGCACCCCGAAAGGCATCCACACTGTGCAAAATCGCCTCGCCATGTTGAGAAACCGGTTCATTGCGCAAAGAGTCAAGAAAGGCAAGCAGCCTTTTTTTGCCAAAAGGAATGTGATGCGGCCCTCCCACCTGATCGGTGACACCATCAGAAACCATATAAAAAGTCGCAGAGTGTTGCAACGGGATGACATGATTGCGAAAAGAATAAGAACCATCCGAGCGTCGATATCCGATGCTGTAACGGTTGCCTGGCATGATGCTGGATTCTGTACTGCTCACCCAATATAAATCGATGTGCGCCCCGGCAAAAATCAACTCCCTGGAGTCGTACCGAACATAACAGACACCGCAATCCAGACCAACATCAGTAAAAAAGACATCATCATCCTGATGCATCTGATGCTTGATATGAACATTGAGACGACGCAAAATTTCCGATGGGTTGTCATGACAATTTTCATTGACAAAAATACGATGGAGTGTACTGTGAGCAATCATGGTCATCAGGGCACCAGGCACCCCATGTCCAGTACAATCCATCAAGACAATGACCATACCCTGATCGGTCTGATAAAAAAACAGCAAATCTCCACTCACAATATCTCTAGGCTGCCAAACGAAAAAACTGTTGGGCATCTTTTCTTGCATGCAGACCATCTTGGGCAACAAAGAACGTTGAATCCGCTCGGCAAAGCGGATGCTTTCCATGATCCGACGATTGGCATCCCGCACCTCCTCCAAAGTCTGATTGAGCTGCTGGTTCAATGCGGTTTTCTGCTGATCCAACTGTTGCAGATCGAGGCAGGCCTGTTCTGCCAGCTCTTTGGATTCGCGCAAGCGTTCTTCCACCTCCTTGCGGACCGAAATGTCCCGGATGGCAGTGACCATCATGGGTTTGCCGAAGTCATCAATCACACGGGAACGGATTTCCGAAACAAACGTGGTACCGTCCCCGCGCCGACAGTGGAATTCACCGGGATCGCTGGTGCTTTCGTCAAGTGACTGTTGCAGTGCCAGGGTCTGGTGTGCCGGAACCAATGTCAACAAACTCTTGCCAATCAACTCTTTCGCCTCGCAACTGAACAATTCGGTCAGAGCCTGATTGACATCCACGATCCGCCCCTGTTCACTGAATACAATCCCCTCCAAGGCGGCATCAGCCAAACGACGAAAACGGGTTGCCCGTTCCGACAAATCCTTGGCCTGTTGACGCAAAGAGATTTGCCTGACATTGAACAGAATGATGATCAACAACAACACAAAAACAGTGATAAAAATGACCGTCAAAATCAGGCGAATCACCTGATGAAGCCCCCCCAGATCCGCACTGTCGGAACTCAATACCAGATAAAAAGGGGTTCCTTGGAGGGACACAGGAATGTGTCGGAACTGGCGTCCCTCAACAGACTGGTCAAACGGTTGCAAAAAAGGGGGATGCAACACAAACGAAGAATAATTCACAAACGTGGAATGGAGTACCTGTTCGCGGTTGGCCAGGGAGATCTCAAACGGATTCGAACCTGAAAAATAAAGATTACGCATTTCATTACGCAACACGGTCAACATGGTATCTTGCTGGATATGGACCAGTACAATCACCCCCACAATATCTTCCACATCCAACAAAGGAGCCACCGTCAACAGATGGATACGTTTATCAGCCAAAACAAACCTTGAATGCACAACCTCGTCCAACTGATTTTGCGGGTCCTTGATCGGCGGGTGGGCCAGAATCGAGGCCACCAGTTCATCCAGGATCAGACAGGGATCAAAATCCACTGTTCCACTCTGAAAAAGCAGTTTGCCCTTGCTGTTGATGGCCCGAATATGATCTGCCCTGGCTGCCAACCGTTCTTGCAGCAACAACTTGCCCAAAGGGGCCGTGTTTCCCTCTGCCCGAATGACAAATTGCCCCTCGCCAATTTCCGGCCTGACTGCCAACACCTTGAGCCGATTGCGATGCGTTTCAGCATTCTGTAAAAACCGCTCCTGCAACAACTGGGCACTCAAAGAAAGATAGGCATCCTGGTAGGACTGGATGGAACGATCCACTTGTTTTGAAATAAAATAACCACTCACTATAAAAACCACAACCAGAGATAAAAATAATAAAATATTCTGCCGCACACCATGCTGCATGATCCCTTTCATTTGCACAAAAAAAGTTTTTTCTGTCTTCATGGTCATGATTTCCAAAAACTACAATAAAAAAAACAGACACCCATGCACACAAACCCGATGTGCTTATGGTTCAACGAGTTGGCGCAGACGCAGGTGCTGTGGATGCAGGATCAGGCAAGCGCATTTCCTGGGCTGGCGCAGGCAAGCGCATCTCTTGGGCTGGAGGTTGGCTGATCTTCTGAGCTGGAGGTTGATTCATTTTCTGTAGGGCGAAGATCGCACCAATGATCAAGGCGGTTTGGGCAACAAACATGCCTGCCGTCCATTTGATTGTTTCCGCTTTGGCTTCCGCGATGTCTTTCCGCAATTCCAGTTTGGAGGTCTCAATCTTGGTGTCCAAAGATATGACCTTGGTGTCCAGCTTGGTGTCCAAAGCAGCGACCTTGGTGTCCAAGGCAGCGACCTTGGTATCCAAGGCAATGACCTTGTTATCCAAGGCAGTGACCTTGTTATCCAAGGCAGTGACCTTGGTATCCAAGGCAGTGACCTTGGTGTCCAAGGCAGTGACCTTGGTGTCCAAGGCAGTGACCTTGGTGTCCAAGGCAGTGACCTTGACGTCCAAAGCGGTGACCTTGGCGTCCAAGGTAGTGAAATCCTGACGGAGCAGAGTCACGTCATGCTTGCTTGCAAGGCGATGCTCTACCAGATCAACAAGTGCTTCAGTCTGAATGACGGCTTGCTCTTCATCCATCCCGGCATCTCGAAGTTTCCTGACATAGGAATAGGTGTCAAACGCCAGGGCTGATTGCATGGTTTCTCTCCTGGTTGGGCTTTTGATTTCGGGCAATCATGTCTATTGTAGCCGATAACAGCCCAAGCGTCAAACAACAATTGTAAAATTTACATCATTTCTAAAATATAAAAATCGAACCGCCTTTTGGTCTGCGTTACCCGAAACCGGACCTATTTACACCATTTTTTTGTGATTGACTCGATACAAACCAATAAAATATACCAGAAAATAACTGGAACATCAAATAAGAATCGGTTAGAATTCACAGAATCAAACCCAATCAACACTGTCCAGGTGTGAAAACGAAAGAATGAACTCCATGACTTCCACGTGGATGCGCCGATGCATGGCATTGACAGCGTGCTGGTCCATGCCAACCTGGGCTGGTGTCCCCTATGACCTGCCCCTGCCCGGCCCATCACCCACTGCCATACAGATCATTGAGCAGGTCTATTTTGTCAACCATTTCTATGCCTTGAAAAATGTGGCCATTGAGACAGAAGGACGCATGGTCACCGTGATCGTCACCCGTGGCCAGGGAGACGCAGCAACCACCAATACAGTCAAACGCTACCTCAACAACGAATACAGTGACGGGGTAATCAAAGCCAAGGATCTGGCCATTTTCACTTCCGGCAACCTGCGCGGAACTGGCATGCTGGTCACGGACTTTGTGGATGACTCGCAAAGCCAATCCTACAGCATCTGGCTTCCGGCCTTGCGCAAGGTGCGACGTTTTGCCCAGCCCGCCCATGAAGACTCCTGGGGCGGGACCGACTTCACCTTCGACGATGTCACCCTGCGCAAACCACACCATGAAGAACATCAACTCCTGGAAACTCGACCCTTTGGCTCTTGCCTCTCCATCATGGAAATCCCCGAAGAGGAAAAAAACTGGTACATGAAATCTCTGCCCACAGCCCCCATCTGTGATCACCAGAACAAACCGGTTCATGTCGTCAAAAGCACATCGAAATTTCCCAAGTGGTGGTACGAGTTCCGGGTGAGTTACATCGACACCCAAACCTTTGCCGATTATCGCACCGAGTATTTCAAAGAGGGCAAAAAGATCAAAATCATTGATCGTGACTGGGGAGATTTACAAACCGGTGATCCCAGAGGACTCTACTGGAAATTCTGGTACGGCAAAAACCTGCTCACCCATCACGAAACCATCGCCGTGGTTCCACGTGAGGTCTTCACCTTCAATACCAACAAAAAGGAATCCCTGTGGAGCGAGGATACCTTGACCAGGATCAAACAATGAATACGTGCTTCCGTGCCAATACCTCCACTCGGCCAAGACCATTGAGACTCGGACTTTGTTTAAAGGAACACCGAGACATGTGCAAAAAAAGTATCATCCTGATTCTGGCTGTCGCATGGAGTGCCATCAACCCAACCGCCCTCCAAGCCGACCCGACCCGATCACCACGCGACGAAAAAAGCATCCAATGGGAAATCCATGGAGTGGCCAAAAATGAATCCGCCTGGTTCAACCGCCCAGGACAAATCACCAATCAGGCCAACGCCACCACCGATCAAACGCACCATACGGGTGGAGATTGGCTTAAATTCGAAAATTCCATTAATTTATTTATCAATGGCCAGTTCACCGAAACCACATCCCTCCACTCGCAACTGAACCTCGTTTACGAATCCACCGGGACTGAAGGCTCCAGATCCCATCTCGACAACTCCCAAAATGACACCTTGCGAGAGTTCTATCTCGATACCACCCTGGGGCCTGTGGATGTGCGTATGGGAAAACAGCAAGAAGTGTGGGGAACCGCTGACGGCATCAAACTGTTGGACATCCTCAACCCGACCGACTATCGGGAATTTGTCCAAAACACCCTGTCCGACTCCCGCATTCCAGTCTGGATGATAAAAGCCTCCACCCCAACCGGGGCCACTGGCAATCTCCAACTCCTGCTGGCGCAACACCATGAAAACCGCATTCCAGGACTCAACGCCTCCGGTGATCCCGGCAAGGCATTCATCATGAAAGGGGTGGACGCCATCACAGGACAGGTGAACGGTTTTAGCAGCATCACCCCACAACTGGGACAAGTGGCAGGCACGTTCAACGCGCTGGCCCAGGGGTTCAAACTGCCAGGTCTGGTGGGTGTACCCGGCTTTGACCTGCGCACCACCACAGTACAGGATTTCGTGGATGGCACAGGTTTGGGAGCAGCTTTCCTGGCTGCCTGTCCGGGCTTTGGCGCGACATCAGGCAGCACCACACAAAATGCCGACTGTCTGAACCGCATCGCCCAAACCACGAATCACAACCAGACCCTGCTGATCGATGGGGCCAACTGGGATGCAAACCATCCCAATTCCGCCTTCGAATACATGAACAATACCACTTTTGCCACCTTCAATTCATTCGTCAACGCAACATCCACCTATCGCCGCAATTATCCTGATGCCATGAACCTCAATATAGGTCTGCGTTACAAAAATTCCATAGGTGGCAACTTCAATTACTCACTCAACTACCTCAACCACTACGACCCCAACCCCTACGTGGCCCTCTCCTGGGAAAACGGTCAAGGTGCCCCGTTGACCACTGAACAGGTCATCACCGGCGGCAAAACCACCCTCCATCTGCATGACGCCACCGGGGCTTACTACGGTGCGGTTGATCCCAAAACGTTTGCTCCCATCAACCGGCCAGCCACCCTGGTCTTTACAGAAAAAATGAACCGTATCAACAGCCTTGGTGGATCTTTCGACACCTCGGTGGATACCAAAACCCTGGGACCGGTCGTGCTGCGGGGCGAAGCCATCTACCAGATCAACACCAAAATCCCGGTGGTGGATCGGACACTACTCTCCCAGGGAGATTTGGCAGGGGCCTTGCAAAACAGAAATGCAGACCAGTTCAAATATGTCCTGGGAGCCGAGTTCATCGCCTTTACCAATTTGACCCTTAGTGCCCAGTTCATCCAATTCATCAATCTGGATTACGTGGACCAGGCCGAAAGCGGTACACCCAACTCAGGACGCTACACCGCTGATCCGGCTGTGATGAACCTGACCAACGGATTGCGCAAGGCCTCACAATTCAAGGAATTTGGCTCGCTGTTTCTCTCCAAGCCCTTTGGCGAGGAACAACAGGGTCGCATCAACAACCTCACCATGAACGAAGAACAGGGAGGTTGGTGGAACCGTCTGGATGGAGAGTGGAAATGGAATGACAACTGGGTCACCACCGCTGAATGGAATCAATACTGGGGCAACGAAAATACCCTGTTCGGCCAATTTGGCAAGATGTCCAATATCCAGATCGGACTGAAATACATTTTCTGACCGTGACCTGAAAATCTTTGCATCCTGTCAGAATATTTGCAAATCCTGTAAAGTTCATGTATTTTCCCGCCAGAGGAAATCACAGTCTTGACCCCAGAAGGATGTCTGCCGTGAGTAGCGTCAAACAGATGGAACAACAAACGATCCTGATCGTGGACGACCAACCCCTCAACATTGAGATACTCAACGAAGTGTTGCAGGATTCCTATCGGATTGTGTTCGCCACCAACGGCCTGGACGCTTTGGAACTGGTCGAATCCCAAAAACCTGATCTGCTGCTCCTGGATGTGGTCATGCCCGGTATTGATGGCTATCAAGTCGCATCCCGACTCAAGGCAGACCCAGTCACCCAGCAGATCCCGATCATTTTCATCACCTCGATGAGTGACAAAAAATACGAGACCACCGGATTGCAAATGGGAGCAGTGGATTACATCATCAAACCCATTGACCCAGACAGGGTGCTTGACACCGTACGGCGTCACCTGCAAGATCCACCTCAACCTTCATAAGCCAACCAGCGAGGCCAAATTCAGTCATGTACCGATCCCTTTTGATTATCACCTTCATACTGATGACACTCCTGTTGACAGGTGCCCCCCAAACCGCTTGGTCCGCTGTCGATCATGATCACAATGAACCCAAAAAAAACGAATCCGGTCTGACCTTGAACAATGGCAAACCCTGGTCCACCGATGCCCCGCTCCGCAAAGGCATGGAACAGATCCAGATCCACATCCAGGAAGCCCTGCCCCGCATCCATGCCGGCACCCAGACCAACAAACAATATGCGACCCTGGCCAAAAAAATTCACAGCCACATCAATACCATGATCAAACAGTGCAAACTTCCACCTGATGCCGACGCCCAGTTGCATGTGGTGCTGGGCGAAGTGATCAAGGGTGCTTTGACCATGCAAGAACAGGGGGGTCAAGCCTCTGGGGCTGCCAAAATCGTCCATGCCCTTGACCTCTATGGTCGTCACTTCGATCATGCGGGTTGGAAACCGATCACACACTAATCATTCGATCCTGTACGATTACAATCAATCACTTGTTATCCTATACATCCATGCCGACACGCCAGATTCCATGACTCCAGGGGTCAGCATGCCCCAAAAAATCGATATCTGAATATTATGGCACTAAAATTGCTTAAAAATCATTCATCTGGCCCAACAGATCCTCTTTGGCACGAACTCCAACAGTCACATGGATGATGAGATTGAACATGGCACCACAATGGATGCGGTTCCGACACACTGGCTGGTTGTTTTCTCTGTTATTGACACTCGGATTGCAAGGATGTCTCCTGACCTCAAACACCCTGGCCCCCAGGCACCGCCAACCATTGAAAACGCCTGACAGCTACGATGTGATTTCGCTCAAGCTGGACGCCCCATCTTCCCCCAAGGCCAGAACATCCAGAAACATGGATCTGCAAGGCAACAACAGGGATTTGCAAGGCCTCTACCCAAACGACGTATTGAATGTCGTTAATAATTACAATTATAATGTGCGCAAACGACTGGCCCAGGATTTCAAGGCGGCAGAACTCCCCTATCCCCCGGCCCGACTGGCTTTGTTGGCCTTCAAAAAAGAACGCCGATTGGAGTTGTGGGGCGGCACACATACCGGACCCATGAAATGGATCAAACGCTACCCTTTTACCGCTTTCAGTGGGGAGTTAGGCCCCAAACGCATGCAGGGAGATCGTCAAATCCCGGAAGGCATCTATCGCATCACATTTCTCAATCCGAACAGCTCTTATCATTTATCCATGAAACTGGACTATCCCAACGAATTTGATCGGGCCGTGGCCCTAATGGACCACAGGGCCGATTTGGGAGGAGACATTTTTATTCATGGGGAAGAGTATTCCATTGGCTGCATCGCCCTGGGCAACAGAGCCATAGAAGAGTTGTTCGTACTGACAGCCTGGGCTGGGATGGAGAATGTCCAGGTCATTGTCGCTCCCTATGATCTGCGTCGCCACAAAGAGATCAAGCCCCTGGATGAAATTCCCTGGACCAAAGAATTGTATACCCGCATCAAACTTTCTTTGTTGGCCTTCAACAAACCGTCTTGAAAGAGTCGGCATGGTTCTCTTGCACACACAAGAGACCCTTCAACGGCAGAGTGACCTGCACACAAAATCCGCCCAAATCTTTGGAGCTGCCTAGTACAAGCCCTCCCCCATATTCATCAACAATCTCCTTGACCACAGACATCCCAATGCCATACCCATGCATGGCCGCATCAGCGCGTCCACCCCGTTGTAAAATCTGTTG
>JAMOBH010000165.1:0-11999 GCA_039908085.1 Magnetococcus sp. YQC-5 | reverse complement strand
CGGGTGGGGGGTGTTGGGGGGCGGTTCACCGCCCCCCAAGGTCTTGCTTTTTGGCGTCGGACAGAAGCGCAGATCCTATGTCTCAACGCGCCGCATACTCATTCAACTTGTTGCGCAGGGTACGAATGGAAATGCCCAACAACTCGGCTGCGCGAGTCCGGTTCCCCTTCACCTCGTCCAGAGTACGATGAATCAGAAATTCTTCCATTTGACGCACGGTCGTGCCTACTGGCAGACGAATTTGATCGTTATTTTCCAACTCAGGACGCAAGATATCTGTCATCGACATCTCTTCGTCGTATTCGTCGTCCGATACCGGTTCGTCGTCGTTCAGATGGGCCATTGGCACGACTTCGATCATCAGATCGCGCGCCATGATCTCCTCCCCTTCAGCCACCAACAAGGCGCGATGAATGACATTTTCCAACTCGCGCACATTGCCCGGCCACGAATAGTGGTTCAATGCATGCACGACCTCTTTGGAAAAATGAATGGCATTGCGTCCCAACTCCTCCACAAACCGCACACGAAAATGTTCTGCCAACAAGAGGATATCCTTGGGACGCTGACGCAAGGGGGGCAATTGCACGGGAAAGACATTGAGTCGATAATACAAGTCCTCACGAAATTTACCTGCCTGTGCCCAGGTTTTGAGATCGCGATTGGTGGAGGCGATGACACGCACATCCAGAGGAATGGCTGAGCGTCCCCCGACCTGATCCACTTCACGTTCTTGCAACACCCTCAAGAGTTTGGCTTGCAGGTTGAGAGACATTTCCGAGATTTCGTCGAGGAAAATGGCCCCACCATTGGCTTGCAGGAATTTTCCCTTGCGGTCGGCCAGGGCACCGGTAAAGGCTCCCTTGGCATGACCGAACAATTCGGATTCCAGCAAATTTTCCGGCAAGGCAGCACAGTTGATCGCGATGAAAGGCCCCTTGTTCCGATCCGAAACCTGATGCACGAAACGGGCAATGAGTTCCTTGCCCGTACCGCTTTCACCTTGGATCAAGACCGTGGCCATGGAACGTGCCACGCGCCTGACCTGATGCAGAAGTCGCTGCATGCCCGGATCCGAGGTGATGAAGCGTCGTCCCCGACCCAATTCAGGATCAAAATACTGATCAGCGTAATGTTGAATCAAGCCGAAGAGTTTGGCGTCATCGACCGGCAACAGGAGGTAATCAGCAGCCCCAACCGCGATGACCTCGCGTGCTTCATTGATATTCCCTTTGAAGGCAGCGGCCAGAACCGGCAAACCGCGAAACAGAAAAGTCAATTCCCGGATCAATTCCATGGCATTGGGTGCGGTTTCCACCGCAACGATGGCCAGACTGTAACGGGTGTGTGAGAGGCGTTCTTTGGCGTCCGTGGCATGGATGGCCAGGGTGGTGGTCACACCGGTCACCATCAATTGGGCGGCCAACGCCGCCAGTTCAGGATCATTTCTGCCACCAATCAGCAGGATTTCCTGTCGTTGTTGGGTCATGGTCATGGGCGGATCACCCCTGTCTGTGGCTGACTTGGATCAAGACCTTGAGCAATACCCAGTTGGGCATCGTTTTCATTGGCAACCCTCGACCAAGGCGAGGAGGGCGCAAGGGCATCAATACCTGAAAATTGCTCCCTGGCCATTTTGAAATCACCACTGCGTTGCAGGATATCTCCGATACGAATGCGTGCCAACGCTTGAATCTCCTTGTTTTGTGCCTCTTGGGCCACACGTTTGAATGCGGGCAAGGCTTTGGCATCCCCTTTCCATTTATGCAGTATACTGGCATACCAGAAATAATCCACGCCATCTCCCATGGGATGGCCAAACAGGAGATCCTCCATATGCTGCACAGCCTGGGGGAAACGTTCCAGACCGGCTTCGGCCTTGGCAAGCAGACGAAAACGTTCAAACCGGTCCGTGGGATTGAAAAGAGATTCTGGTATGTTGTCCAACAAAACCAGTATACCTTCCCAATCCTGTTTGCGCACCAGACGAGCGGCCTCATCGAGACGAATGCGCGCCATGCTTGGTGAATTGGGAGCCTCTTTGCCTGAACCTTTAAGCGGCAGGTTCAAAATGGAGCCACGGGCCAGATTGGTTGCCAATTGGGTCAACTCCTTGGCAGCGTCGGTATGAATCCCTTCCAAAGATTTCAGTGCCGGTTCATGCAGACCCAGACGCATCAGGGCTTCTGCCAGATGAATACGTGAGGGTATAAACGCAGGATCATCACGCCAGTCTGCCCCGAAAATCTCCCCCAACAGGATCGCATATTCCGGTTTGCCTGCGTCCAACGCCTTGGCCATGCCCTCCTGAAGATAGTGGCGTTTGAAATCCTTGGCCCGATCCACCATTTTGCCTCGTGAACTGATGGTCAGAAGTTGATTCAAGGTTTCCAGCACCTCTTTGTGACGACCGGCTTCCCCAAGCATTTCGGCCTTGGTCATATAGGCTTCGGCCAAAGCTTCAGGCAGGGCGATTTCCTGGATGATCTTGTCCAACTTGGCCATACGATCTTTGAAATTCTGTTCCAATTTTTTTTGCAATACGGGAATCTGGTCCCAAACCGTGGCGTCGATTTTCGGATAATCTTTTTTCAAGGCAGCCAATTGATCCAGGGTCAGTTTGACGTCCCAGTGACGATTGGTTTCCACCAACACTTGTTTGACCCGATTCATGAAAGAGTCGGCCTGATCCTTGGGCAAGGCAATGGCTTCCAGGATCTTGCCCAATTCATTGAGACGTTCTTGAATATCCCGATCCTTGTCCAATTGCAACTGAAAGATGCGACCCCAGGTCGATGCGTCAGAAGAGGGATAATCCTTGTTGAGACGATTGAACAGACGCAAAGCGTCATCGACACGTCCCAGCTGGTGATTGGATTCCGCAGTCCGCAGGATGGCCCAGGGCGTGATTGAGGGATGGGTGGGATATTGATTCAACACTTTGGAGTAGTATTTAACCGCCTCCGGGTAGTGATGATTTTTATAATAGATGTCCGCGATTTCCATGAGACGTTCAGGCTTGTTGGCGATATGGGCGTGTTGCTCTGGGGACATCTCGTTGAGCATCTTGATGGCATTGTCGTTCTGGCCACGCGCCATCGACAACTGGGTCAGCAGGAACTTGGCCTCTGCGGAGGCCGGTCCCTGATTGCGTGTATAGGTGATGACTTTATTCAAAGAATCCTCCCCGGACATCAAGTTTTCATCAGGAGAGACTTTGGAATGCACCAGTCCCATGGCGGTCCTCCCCCGTTCCAGCCAGACCTGATGACTCTCCTTGGGGAGATTGGGATCCCACTGGATGGAAGAGGCTTCCTGGAATTGGCTCGATTGATTGAGGAGTTGCAATTGCATCAAGCGCAGGTTGGGATAATCAGCGGTATTGGGATAACGCGCCATAAGGGTATTCAATTCCGTAAGCAGCCATCCAGATTTCCAATCCATCTGACGGGCCAGATCCAGCTTGTAAAAATCCAGGAATGGACGGTTTTTGGTCAATGGAAACAGCTCAAGGAGACGGTCAATATAGCCCCGTGCCTTGGCGTAGTGATGATCCTGTTCGGCTTTTTTGGCATTGTCGAAGAAATGGCGTTCATCCACTTCTTTGCCGTTCAAGACCACCTTGCTGTCAGGGTCTGTGGTATAGATGGGCATGGCAATGCGTTGAAGGGGTTGGGGCTGTTTTTTGGCGATCTCCTGACGACGTTGAGCGAGAATTTTTTCAGCCTCTTCCTGACGCCCCATGCCGTCTTTGGCGCGAATGGAGGCGATGAACATGCCAGAGGCATTATCCCGTTGAAAGTTGACATGGGTGACGGAGTCATGCAGATTGATTTCCATCTCCACTTTGCCTTTGAATTCGTAGGCGTGAATCCGTTCCGCCAAGCCTCCGGGGAGTACGGGACGCCAGGTTTGTCCCAAGGAGGTTCCTTGCCAATCGAGACGCACGACATGCGCGCCGAGATCCAGGGTCGGTTCCTGGGGACCGGAACCCGTATGAGCAAACATCACCAGGGTGCCATCGCGTCCTGTCAGGACACGGCCTTCCAGAAGCTGGGAGGGACCGGATGGCGAAGGCAGAATCGGGGCATCGAGTTCCAGACGATACAAGGCACCATCAATCGGGTCATATTCACCCACAGAGTCGCGAACATTCAGGCTCGCTTCTTTGAGGCCCAGGAGCAACAAAAGCCCCATTTCCTCGCCACTGCGGGCTTCATTCATCTGGAAGCTTTTGATCCATTTAGATTTTTCCAGATTCAACTCGTTGGCTGGCAGGGCCAGAATGCCAGGAACCGTGACTTGCAAGGTCATGCTGTCAAGCCATTTCATGCTGGGGCGGGGAACACCTGTCGGGATCTGGAACGTCAAAACATCCCGTTTGCCCTGTTCTTCGGTGGAATATTTCAGCTTGGAAAAAAAGGCCTGTGCCTGATGAGGGGTTCCTGTTGCCGCAAGCAACACCAGCAGCACCAACACCCCCAGGAGCCTTTTGTCGCCGTGATGCAGCCAAGTCGGTTTGACCACGTCATTCCTCCATGCGATCCAGGCGTTCCAACCCTTTTTTCTTTATTTTTTCAACAAGGGTTGTTCTGTTCAAGTTGAGCAGACGAGCCGCCTTGTTTTTGTTCCAGCCCGTGGATTCCAGGGCGGAAAGGATCAATTGATTTTCAAAGGAGGCCACGGCCCCATTGAAATCGAGTCCGTTTTCGATTTTCTGGTTCAATTCCCGCGTGGAATCCGCGATCATCCGGTTGACCGCTTCCAAACCCTGGTCGGAATCGAGGTCGTTATCGGTTTCAGTCTCTTTTTCTGGTTCTGGTTCAGATTCGGATTCCGGCTCGATGATGATCTCTTCTTTTGGTTTGTTGACCAAAGGAACCGGTTTGTGATTGAGACGGATTTTGGGTGGCAAATCCTCCAACAGGACTTCGCCTTCGGAGAGGATGGTCAATCGTTCGATCAGGTTTTCCAGTTCCCGGACGTTGCCCGGCCAGGCATAATTCTGGAAGAGTTCAAGCACCTCCCGCCCCACGATCACTTTGGCTCGATCATGAAGCTTGATGCAGCGTTCCAGGAAATAAGTGACCAGCAGGGCGATATCGCCGATGCGTTCGCGCAAGGGAGGGACATAGAGAGGTACGACGTTCAAGCGATAAAACAGGTCTTCCCGAAAGCGGTTTTCAGCGACTTCTTTTTCCAGATCCTTGTGGGTGGCGGCGATGACCCGGACATCCACCTTGACGGGTTTGACAGAGCCTACCGGTTCCACGACTTTTTCTTGCAGGACACGCAGCATTTTGACTTGCAGTTTGGGGCTCATGTCGCCAATTTCATCGAGGAACAAGGTGCCGCCGTTGGCCAGTTCAAAGCGACCAACTCTGGTATGGGCAGCACCCGTGAAGGCACCCCGCACATGGCCGAAGAGTTCGGACTCCAGCAGGTCTTCCGGGATGGCTCCACAGTTGACCGGGATGAGTGGTTGATCCTTGCGTGGGGACGTATTATGTATGGCTCTGGCGATCAATTCCTTGCCGGTTCCGCTTTCTCCCTGTATCAAGATAGTGGAATTGGCTGCCGAGACCCGTTCGATCATCTTGAAGAGTTTTTGCATACATTGGGATTTGCCTATGATTCCGTACATGATGTCGTCAACTCAGCCTTTTTGTAACCATGGGTCGGAGTCAAAACTAGAATGTCCCGTGGATCACTGCATCCTGAGGGGTCACATTCGGAATGGGTCGCAAGTTGATTGGCTTGCATGTGAGCATACAAACACGGTGTCAAAAAATTAACGTCCAAGAGTACGTCAAATTCCCCTCGGTGCCAAGCCGTGGCAACCAGTAACCGCCAATTATTTTATCATTGCCATGATCGTCCGTAAGACCGACTTTGACAAAAACGTTCCCAATCCAGCAGATCCCGAAAAGGGAGGCTGTTCTGGCAAGGCCAAACCAGACCACGAACCCAAGAGTGTGGCAGGATGGATACGTTATGCGACAGAACGTTTGGAACAGGCTGAACTCTGTTTCGCCAATGGAATGCAAGAACCATACCTAGAAGCGGAATACCTTGTATTGCATACCTTTTCCATACCCATGTCAACGCCGCGAACCCGGCGACCCAAGCCGCCTGTCAATGCGGCGACACTCATTGAGGCCATGCTTGATCAACGCATTGGGCAGCGTCTGCCTGCGGCTTATGTCACCAGAGAGGCCTTTTTCGCCGGACGGGTCTTTTATGTCGATGAACGGGTACTGATTCCCCGTTCCAGGATTGAAAATATCATGGATGATCCTTTAGGATTTTCTCCATGGTTGAATAGACGGCAGGTTCGGCGCATTCTGGATCTTGGAACAGGCAGCGGTTGTTTGGCCATCACCTTGGCTTTGATGTTTCCTCGTGCCAGGGTGGATGCCGTGGATGTCTCGGCGGCGGCTTTGGCGGTGGCCGAGGTGAATCGACAACGATTTGATTTGCAGCAGCGGGTGAATCTGGTAAGGTCGGATGTGTTTGCCGGTTTGGCTGGGCAGAGTTACGACCTGATTGTCAGCAATCCGCCGTATGTGCCCCAGGCTGATTTTGAACAAGTGCCGCCAGAATATCGACACGAACCCATGCTGGCCTTGGCTGCCGGAGCAGATGGTCTGGATCTGCTCGGACCCATGTTGCATCAAGCCCCGGACTATTTGACGCCTGGGGGGGTGTTGATTTGTGAAACCGGGGATGATGTGCAGACCATTCTCATGGATCGTTGGCCTGATCTCCCTTTGGAGTGGATTCCGTTTCATTTCGGGGCCAGTGGTGTGTTTGCGGTGCACAAGGAACCCTTGTTGGCTTGGCGAGAACAAAACAATCGCACACACTCATAATAAAAAAATTTAAAATTTAAAAAAAAAGGGTGGAGGGGTCTGGGGAGGCCGTGAGCCGCCTCCCCAGGAAGTTTCTCCTGAGGAGATGTCTGAATGGTTACAAAACACTTGGTCCGGGAGCCTCTTTCGGAGTAATCTGGAACGGTATGCCCTTCGGACAAAAAGTCAGAGTCAAAAGCAAAGTCAAAGACAAAACCCTGGGGGATGAATCCCCCAGACCCTCTCTTTTTTTTAATAATTTTTTTTAAAAACTGACAGGTTTGGGACAAGATCCCTAATCAATCATCATCACAAGATATTCAAACTTTCTGGCCCAGTGGAATCCATGAAAACACCTGATCCTATTCCGGCCTATTTGACGAACGATTTCGGGTATTGTCGCGCCATTGCCCGACAACGTGAGGAGGCGTTACCGATCCGTTTTCAGTTTGTCACACGGGGGGTGCGACCTTTTTTGCACGCCATTTATGCCTTCATGTGGACGGCCTATGATTTTACCGGTCTTCCGGGTCGGGATGATGACTTCAAATTGCAATTATTGGACGACTGGTCGCGGCGATTGAGTCTGGCCAAAACGGGTCATCCGGATCATCCCATTTTTCGTGCCATGGCTTATACTTTTATTGCGACCGGTTTGCCGGAGAGTCTGTTGCAGGAGTTGTTGATTGCCTTTCGTATGGATATAACCAATAAAAACCATGAAACAATCGAAGATCTGAAAGAATATTGTCATTTTTCCGCCAATTCCCTGGGACGCATGATCCTGCATGTCTGCCAAGAGGTGGATTTGAACACAGTCGGAATGATGTCCGACAAAATCCCTGATTCCGATGCCTTCTGGACAGCCATGCAGTGGACCGTCTTCTGGCAGAATCTGGGACAGGATTCCCGAAGTGGTCGTCCGATTTATCTCCCCAAAGATGCCATGGCCCGCTTTGGTGTGACCGAGGAGATGATCTGGCAACGCCGTTTCACCCCGATGCTGGGAAATTTGATTTTGTCCCTGGTCAATGAAACCCGGATCTTGTTTGCATCTGGCGAACCGTTGTTGGCCAAAATTGGTTGGCCTTTGCGTTTGGAACTGACTACAGCCATGGAACGGGGCATGACACTGTTGGATTGTATCGAGGCTTGTGGCGGCAATACGTTTCGCACACGCCCCACTTTGACACAACGGGAACGGTTGGGGTGCGTGTGGCGGGCTTTTGGACGAGCGTCAGCCTTTGGGAGAGGAACTTAGACTTCGGTTAAAACCTTGGGGGGCGGTGAACCGCCCCCCAAACCCCCCACCCTTTTTTTTTAATATTTTTTTATTTTCCGATTTTTCTTTAATTATTAAAAAAAAAGAGGGGGTCTGGGGGATTCATCCCCCAGGGTTTTGCCTTTGACTTTTTGCCCGAAGGGCATCATGTTCTGGCAATCCTGGAAACATGGAAAAGCTAACCCTTCAAATCAGGTCGGTCAGACCACCAGGGATGAACATTACGATTAAGGGGCCATCTGACATGGCTGAAGAGACAATCACAAAAACAGGAGATTGGCTTTATGAACCCGGAGAATGGGGCCATAAGCATAAATGGTCTCATGATTATCCAGATTTTATTCTGGTCGGTAACGACCCAATAGGGAAATGCCCAACTTCCATTACCAGAAATCCTGAATTGGCCAAGGAATTGCTTGATACTGGAGTCTATTATCCAACAGGAACACAACCTCCAGATAAAATCTACAATGTCCATCAAGGGGTGATCTATCGGGCTATTGAAACCAGACATGGTGTATCTTTTCATGGATTCCCTGAAAAGGAGCATAAAATAAGAAGAGTACCTCCCTCGGTTCTTAGGCAACTGGCTCGCATAGCCAAAGAGAAAAATACACTGGAGGAATTCAAACAATGGATGTGTAAACATCTTCCAGAGGGTTATAAACAGCTACAGATTTATTTAAGATCCCTATGACCAGTCCATTATCTTTTGTGTTTCAGTTCAATCCAATCCCAAAGAAATTGGCAACAGTCCCGACATTTTCTGGAGAGGGATTTTTACATATTTTACTTGCAGATGAGCCATTATGGGGCAATGCAGGTCAGGGTGTCGAGGGTTTCTGGGATGGTCTGGTTGATCATTTAGCCAAGGCTTGGCCTTTTTTACAAGCCGAAGAGTCCTATCCGCTAGGCCATAATCCGTTGTCGCCAGATCAATTCCTGGATGCGGCGTTGCGTGAATTGCGATGGGGAGAAGAGTCAGAAAGTATTTTAATCCGCGAAGAAGAAGAAATCATTGCGTTTTCTGATCGGCACAATTTGGCTGCGGGTCTTCCAGATCTTTTTTTATCGCCCATTTTTTTGCTACGTGAAGGCAATGATATGCGTATCGTTGCAGATAACCACGATGTACGCCTGCCTCACAAGGAAACCATGAATCGATTGGAAGAACTTGGGAACGCGATTGCCCACTCCATTGACCCAGATTCAGAGCGAGGAAAAAGAATTTTGGATCAATGGCACCATCGCGGGCATTCACTACCCGATGAGCAAATTCTTTCCATCACGACTGGAATGTCCGTGGAAAGAATAAAGTCTATCGCCGCGAATGATGACATTTTTGGCTCACCTTCACTTGAAATACCTTCCACCATACAAATAGCCGCGCGCATGACCGGGGCACTTCTGTTCGATGAAGAGTTGCAAGCCATACTCAAGAGTGTGGCCAACATGAAAATGTGGCCTGTGGATCGCTCACTAACCCAACTGCAAAAGTTAGCCGAACAATATATCATATCAAATACAACCCAAAAGATGTATAAACAGGGATATCTCCTGGCGCGATGGTTGCGCACACATCTCAAAATGACCGAAGAGCAGTTGGTTAAACCTGAAAAGTTATTGTCTGACTGGAATGTAGCTATTGTCAACACCCAGGTTTCCAGGGATGTGGACGCTATTGCACGTTGGGATGACAAACGCGCAGGTATTCTAGTCAATACTCAAGGCTTAAGAGCAACCAATCCATGGGGGCGTCGCGCATCCCTGGCCCATGAGATCGCACATCTGTTGCTTGATACACGACATGCCTTGCCATCCCTGGAAATTCTGGGGGGACGCATGCCGATATACGCTGAACAGCGCGCCAACGCCTTTGCAGCGGAATTATTGCTTCCTCGCAGTCAGGTTGAACCATTCATATCCCATGGAATCACACAAAAAAATTTTAAAGATGTTGTACAAAAATTAGCAGATCAATTTGCTGTTGGACACATTCTGGCAGCTCGTCAACTCCAAAATTATTTGCAACATCATGATTTAATTGACGCTTCTTGTCGAAGTCTCTTCAAGCGTCTTAAAGCAAGCCCTGGCTGGTTGGAATTCTGACTGAACACCAGGACGTGAGCTGTTGGATCCATCCCATGGATCGTTCCGACTCACGTGACAGAATGCAGCAGTTTCAACAAACCGGCTTCATCCAAAATCTCCACCCCCAGAGCCTGTGCCTGAGCCAACTTGCTGCCAGGGGCCTCACCGGCAATCAGATAACGGGTGCGTTTGGACACACTCCCAGAAACCTTGGCCCCCAACCCTTCCAACCGCGCCTTGGCCTCCTGACGCGACAGGGACAAAGTGCCTGTCAAAACCACCGTCGCACCTGCCAGGGGTTGATTCCCATGCTCCATCCTGGTCGCATGATGCCAATGGGTGGATTCCTCAGCCAGCAAACGTTGCACTACCTGCACATTGCGTGATTCATTAAAAAACGCATACACACGTCTGGCTGCCACAGGCCCCACATCCGCCGCACCTTGCAATTCGGCTTCCGTGGCCTCCATGATGGCCTTGATATCACCAAAATGACGCGCCAGACTCGCCGCAGTGGCTTCTCCCACTTCACGTATCCCCAAGGCAAACAAAAAATGCGCCAAATCCCGCTCACGGCTCGCCTCAATGGCCAATAACAAATTTTCCGCTGATTTGTCTCCCATGCGTGCCAAAGCAGCGATTTTTTCCGGGGCCGCACGCAAACGATACAGGTCCGCAACATCCACAATCAACCCTTCAGCAAACAGCAAATCCACCAGCTTGTCACCCAATCCCTCGATATTCATGGCCCGACGACTGGCAAAATGCTTGACCGCCTCTCTCTGTTGCGCCGGACAGGCAAAACCACCACCACAACGCACAATGGTTTCTCCTTCAACCCGTGTCACTTCAGCCCCGCATTCCGGGCATCGGGTTGGCACCACAAACGGAAGTGCCGAAGACAAACGATGTTCCAGCACAACCTCCACCACTTCCGGGATCACATCTCCGGCCCTTCGTACCCTGACCGTGTCGCCAACCCGTACCTCTTTGCGCCCCAATTCCTCGAAATTGTGCAAGGTGGCATTCTTTACGGTAACACCTCCCACCTGCACTGGCCGCAAACGCGCCACCGGCGTCAATGCCCCGGTACGTCCCACCTGCACTTCAATCTCTTCAACCACGGTTTGCGCCTCACGCGAAGGAAATTTGCACGCCGCAGCCCAACGAGGTGCCCGTGCCACAAAACCCAACCGCTCCCGCAACGCCAACTCGTTCACTTTGAAAACAACCCCATCGATTTCATAGGCCAATGCATCCCGTTTGGCCTCCAGGTGCCGATAATACGCCTCACACCCCGCCGCCCCGACAACCACTTCAGCATCCGGGCAGGTCGGCAGACCCCATGCGCGTAATTGCGCCATGACCTCATCATGCTGCCTGGGCCACTCTTGGGCCACCACTTCCCCAACGCTGTGACAATAGAGTTTCAATGGACGTTGTTTGGTCATCTGCGGATTCAATTGCCGCAAACTCCCTGCCGCCGCATTGCGGGGATTGACCAGCAGTTTTTCTCCGTTCGTCAAGGCCGTGGCATTGAAGGCCGCAAAATCAGCCAAGGTCATGAAAACCTCTCCCCGCACTTCCAGGATCTCCGGGTGGTTCGTGCCCAGGAGACGCAAAGGCAATGATGAGATGGTGCGAGCCTGAAGGGTCACATCCTCCCCCTCGCGTCCATCCCCCCGTGTAGCCACCCGGATCAGACGACCCTCTTGATACATCAGGCTGATGGCCAAGCCGTCGATTTTGGGTTCAGCAGCATAACTGAACGGTGC
>JAMOBH010000164.1:0-12030 GCA_039908085.1 Magnetococcus sp. YQC-5 | reverse complement strand
TTTAAAAAAACAATAAAAAAAAATAACAAAAAAAAGGGTGGGGGGTGTTGGGGGGGCGGTTCACCGCCCCCCAAGGTCTTAACGTACCCCATAAGAACGCCGCCGCAACCCATAGACATAGGCCAACACTTCGGCTACGGCCTTGAACAATTCCGGGGGGATCATCCGATCCAGTTCCACATCCTTGTACAATGAACGGGCCAAGGGGGGATTTTCCACGATGGGCACCCCATTCATGCGTGCCACCTCCCGAATACGTGCCGCCAAATGCCCCCGTCCCTTGGCGGTCAGTTTGGGAGCCCCCATTTTCCCCTGTTGATACAACAAGGCCACGGCAAAATGAGTCGGATTGGTGATCACCACATCGGCCTTGGGCACCTCGGCCATCATGCGACGCTGGGCCATGTCGCGCTGAATCTGACGAATGCGACTCTTGACCAGAGGATCGCCCTCCATTTGTTTCAATTCGTCCTTGACCTCCTGCTTGGTCATGCGCAGGGCTTTGATATGTTCAAATTTTTGATACAGATAATCCGCCAGGGCCAAGGCCAGGAACACCATGGTGACCTTCCACAACACGGCCAGGGAATCTTCTCCCAATGTGGTAACCACATGTTCGACAGAGGTGGCGGTCAATCCCATGATCCGATTCAAGCTCCCCTGGATCGACTCATAGACCACCCATGAAATCACGGCCATTTTTATAATGGACTTGAACAAATCCACCAGGGAACGAACAGAAAAAAGACGTTTCAGCCCAGCCCATGGATTGAGCTTGGAGAATTTTGGTATCAGGGGTTCCATGCTGAACAGAAACCCGTTCTGGATCACCGAGGCAAACAAGGCCATGACGATAAAAACCAGAAAAAAGGGGGCCAGATCGACCAGCATGCCCAACAGAATGCCATTCAGCAGTATGGCGATTCCCTCCTGGGTCATGTCATCGGAGATCGCCCCGCCAAGGAAAAAACGCAGCTTGTCCTGAAGTGCGCTCCACAGGGCACCCCCATGAAACAAAAACAAACCGGTTGCCCCCAGCAACAAGAACGCCGTTCCGACCTCACGGGAATTGGCCACCTGACCTTTGTTCCTGGCATCGCCAAGACGCTTGCCTGTGGGATCCTCGGTTTTGGTATCACTGTCGGTATCTTCGGCCATGCCTGGCTGATCCTCCTTGAAAAACGGGCGACAAAAAACCCGTCCAGAACTCTGGACGGGTTTATTTTAACCTTTTCATGGCCTGACCGAAAGGGAAGACGGTACGGATTCTGCGTGCTGTTCAGCTTGAACCTAACTTGGTCAGACATGTTCAAGCAAGTGATCAAGAGATCCGAAGCATTTTCCTTCCAAAAACCGGCAAAGGAGTATAAAGATAAAATGATATCTCAACAAATCCCCAACATCCACCCATCAAGGTTCCAGTCCCCATGATTCCTATGGATGTCATCTTGCAGGCAGCACATCGCATGACCGTAGCCGCCAATCCATTGAAAATCATTCTGTTTGGCTCCTACGCCACCGGAACCGCCAATGAGGATTCCGATCTGGATTTGATGGTCATCACATCTGAAGACCGCAATCGTCTGGAAGCAACGATGCGCTTGCGAGATGTCATTGGCGATATCGGAGTTGGCGTTGATGTATTGGTGTATACACCAACAGAATTCGAAAACCGGCTCCATTGGTGTACATCCCCGATCTATTGGGCCAGTCGCGAAGGAATTGTCTTGTATGATGCCACCCGGTAAAAAACGGCGTACCCAAGAAGCCAACTCACTTCTTGACTTGGCTGAGCAGGATCGCACGGCTTTTCATATCCTCAAGGACGCCCCAAACGCATCGCTGGCCAGTGCCTGTTTTCATGCGCAACAATGCATCGAAAAAACCATGAAAGCGGTTTTGGTCAGCTTTCAGATCATTTTCCGTCCCACCCACGATCTACTCAAACTGGCCGACATCCTGACCCAAAATCAACTCCCATGGCCCCTGCCAGCACCAGAACTGCAACAATTGAATCCATGCGCAGTAACTTGGCGCTATCATTCAACAGACACGCCTCCTCCAAGTCGACAGGTGATGACCGCCATGGTGGAAGCGACGATGCAATGGGCCAATGCGATGACTACCCCTGATCCGTCTGACGCAACACCGCCCTCTGACTCCCGGTCTGCGGACAAAACTCCGGGGTGAACCTGGTGGCCAGGTCGCGGGATTTTTCCGCCACCTCCTGCGAGAGTTTATACGCGCAAAACCTGGGACCGCACATGGAACAAAACTCGGCATTTTTATGGGCCAGTTCCGGCAAGGTTTCGTCGTGATATTCCCTGGCCCGTTCCGGGTCCAGAGCCAATTCGAATTGACGATTCCAATCAAAGGCATACCTGGCCCGGCTCATGGCGTCATCCCGGTCCCTGGCACCCGGACGATGACGTGCGATATCCGCAGCATGGGCTGCAATCTTGTAGGCAATGATGCCGTTTCTGACATCCTCGGCATTGGGCAGTCCCAAATGTTCTTTGGGCGTGACATAACAGAGCATCGAGGCACCTTTCCAGGCTGCCACAGCCCCGCCAATGGCCGAGGCGATGTGATCATACCCGGCGGCAATGTCTGTGACCAACGGACCAAGGACATAAAACGGGGCCTCGTGACACAACTCCTGTTCTTTCTGCATATTGAACTCGATCTGGTCCAAGGGGACATGACCCGGCCCTTCGATCATCACCTGGACCTCCTGCTCCCAGGCCCGTTTAGTCAATTCCCCAAGGATGCGCAACTCCGTGAATTGCGCAGCGTCCGAGGCGTCATGCAGACATCCTGGTCGCAACCCATCTCCCAATGAAAGTGTGACATCATAGCGTTGACAAATCGCCAACAAGGCATCGAAATGGGTAAACAGGGGATTTTCCTTTTCGTGATAGAGCATCCATTGGGCCATCAACGCCCCGCCACGGGAGACGATCTTGGTGATGCGGGAGCCAATCAGAGGCAACACCTCCAGGGTCACACCACAATGGACCGTCATGTAATCCACCCCCTGACTGGCCTGGGCTTCGATCACCTCCAACATGATTTCCGGGGTCAACGCCTTGATATCAGGAACCTGTTCCACGGCCTCATAAATCGGCACCGTACCGATTGGCACCGGGGAAAAGCGTAAAATCGCCTCACGAATCTCCCGGATCCGTTTGCCTGTGGACAAATCCATGACCGTATCCGCGCCATGATGTAACGAGAGTCGCAGTTTATCCAGTTCCTCATCCAGACCTGAGGAGATTTGCGAATTGCCAATATTGGCGTTGACCTTGCATCGGGCGGCAATCCCGATGGCTACTGGTTTGGCCTCAGGATGACGAATGTTGGCGGGAATCACCATGCGCCCCCGTGCGATTTCGGCACGGATCAATTCCGCATCCAGCCCCTCCATGCGCGCCACATATTCCATCTCTGGCGTGATCTGGCCTTGTCGGGCATAATGAATCTGGGTAACGTTTCCTGTACGATTGTGAATCCAGTCGGAACGAAAAGCACTCATGCACAATTCCTCGTTTGATTGGTCGGAAGCAAGCCCGCCACTTGTAAAGTTCAGAAGACCTTGGGGGGCGGTGAACCGCCCCCCAACCCCCCCACCCTTTTTTTTTAATAATTATTAAAAAAAAAAGGGTGGGTCTGGGGGATTCATCCCCCAGGGTTTTGCTTTTGATTTTGCCTGAAGGGCATCTGGTTCCAATTGTGCTAATCTCTTGCCTGTACCACAAGGAGTTTTCCCATTGAGTCGTCTTGAATCGCATTTTAGGGATCGCATAGCCTGGACCTTGGACCGATCCAAACCTGTTCCAGATCATTTTGGTGACCCGATGAAGGAAGTTGCGATCATGCAATCCGAGGTCGCGCTTTTGGATTTCAGCCACTACGAATGCCTGGTCCTCACCGGCGAGGAACGGATTTCATTGCTGGGTGGTCTGGTCACCAATCAGGTCAAAAATGTCACCGCGACCCGGTCCATTTATACAGCGCATCTGACCCCTCAGGGACGTTTTCTGTGGGATTTTACCATAATCGCAGAAGAAAACCGTCTTCTGTTGATCACGGAACCCACTGAGGCGCGCGCCTTGGCGCAACGCCTTGGCCTGTTCCTTCTGCGCGCCAAGGTTGGCATTGAGGAGCAGACCGACGCATGGGGTCTGCTGGGCATTGTCGGGCCAAAAGCCCTCCCCCTCTTGCAGAGCCTGTTTCCCACGCTCTCCTTGACCGACGCGCCTCTTGGTGCCACCTGGCAACTGGAAAACCGGGTCCATCTGTGGCTGGATCCCCGTCATGCCGATTTTGGCTGGCGGCTGTTGGTTCCGGTCGAGTCATTGCCTGCCTGGTGGGATCGATTGGCACAACAGATTCCACCCGCCGGATTTACAGCCTGGGAAGCGTATCGCATTCGTCAGGGTCTGCCACGCGGCGGAAACGAATTCATTCCTGAAACGACCCTGCCCCTGGAGAGTGGGCTGTTGGAATTGCATGGTGTGGACTTTGCCAAGGGGTGCTATGTTGGCCAGGAGACCACGACCCGGACCCATCATCGAGGAACCTTGAAAAAAAGATTGTTTTCCCTCATGCTGTCGAACAGTGACGAGGTCGCACCTGGAACGCCCATTCTGTTGCCCAATGGCAAGGAAAGTGGCATTCTGACAAGCCTCTCCCCTCTCCCGGAATCCGGTGGACGGGTCGGTCTGGGAATCCTCCATGTTGCCACTGCCACCCCCAAAGAAGGACATACCCTGACCCTTGCCAATCACCCGGTCACGGCTCGCAAACCGGAGTGGGCATTATGGGGTGATACCAGCGTGTGACCCTCAAAAGGATTTTTGCGCGCCGCCATACTCTTTGGAGTTGTTCGTTTCATTGGCTTTTTTTTTTGCAGGATACTCTTCCATGACATCCCAAGCCGCTGCTCTTCTGCCCCCTCTGCCCCCCTTGCAAATCGGAGCCTATACGATTCCGGTTCCCATTCTGCAAGGAGGCATGGGGGTAAGGGTATCTGCCCATCGCCTGGCATCTGCTGTGGCCAATGAAGGGGGCGTGGGAATCATTGCCACAGTGGCTCTTTCGTTGGCGTCGAAATATTATGAAAAAGGCCGGGACTATTATCGAGCCAACATCCGCGCACTCATTGACGAACTCAACGACGCCCGCGAATTGAGTCCCAATGGGATCATCGGGGTCAACTGCATGGTGGCCATCCGGGACTTTGAAGCCATGGTGCGCACCTCGGTGGAACACGGTGCCCAAATCATCGTCTCTGGTGCTGGTCTTCCCTTGCGCCTCCCGGAATTTGCCATTGCCAATCCAAAAGCGGCCTTGATTCCCATCATCTCCTCGTTGCGGGCCGCCAAACTCCTGGCCAAACGGTGGCATAAACTCTACAAGCGGCTGCCGGACGCCATGATCTTTGAAGACCCCAACCGGGCTGGTGGACATCTTGGAGTCAAATTCATTCAACAGCTCTTCTCCAAAGAATACGATGCCGACACCGTCGTTCCAGAACTGGCGGAATGGTCACGTACCGAATATGGCGACGAAATCCCCATTGTCACAGCCGGAGGTGTTTGGGATCGCTCGGATATTGATCACGCCTTGTCTCTGGGGGCCAAAGGGGTACAAATGGCCAGTCGTTTCATTTGCACCTATGAATGTGACGCCCATGACAGTTTCAAACAGGCCTTCATTGATGCCAAAGAGGGGGATGTCGTGATTGTGGATTCTCCAGCCGGTCTGCCTGGACGCGCCCTCAACACGGCTTTCACCAAGACTTTGTTGCGTGGTGGTGACGTTTCCGATACCTGTGTTGCCACCTGTCTGGATGCCTGCCGTTGTCGGGAAAACAAAGATACCTTTTGCATTGCCATGGCACTGCATCGTGCCCAGCAAGGGGATCTGGAACAGGGTCTGATTTTCACCGGTTCCAATGCTGTGCGTCATACGGGTCTGGTGCATGTCCGCGACATCTTTCAGGAATTGATTTACGGCACCCCTGTCAGGCCGGTCCGGATAGAAAGCACCCAATCCGAAACGACGGAATAGCTGTTATTCAGGTTTTGTTTATTTTACTCTTGATCAAAAGTGATCCGTGGCCCGTGCATCCAGATTCCCGTTCCATACATCGATTTTTCCAAGGATTGACTGAAGTTTGTCCGGTTGGCCAACTGGGTCATGTGCATCTGATTCATTGGCCGACGGATCCGCCATCGCCCTTGGATGCTCTGCAAGAGGCTGGTTTTTACGGCAAGGTGGTAGTTGCCAGGGCCTCATTGGCCGATGCCATCCGACATCATCACCCTGATCTGACCACTGTATTGGATGATCATCCCACGAGTGGTGAGGTCACGGATCACATTCTGATGGAACTGCCACAAGGCAAGGAAGCGGCTCGCATCGCCATTGATGCCGCTCTTGCATCCTTGAAGCCGCAGGGTCGTTTATGGCTGTTTGGGGAGCGGGAATCAGGCATTCGTTCGCTGGCGAAACGTTATTCCGGGGTGGAAACGGCCTTATGCAAAGGTCATTTACGTTTATTGGCCTTGTCTGACATCACGACCGAGGTGCCTGGACCGAAAAACAGCCCCTCTTTTTGCCCAAAAGAGGATGGATTTGTCTATTTGAAGGCTGCGGACATTCAAATCGCGACCCGGCCCGGCATTTTCTCCTGGCAGGCCATTGACCCGGCCAGTTTGTTGTTGTTGGATGCGATTCATGACGCTCCCGGTGAAAAAATTTTGGATTGGGGGTGTGGATCTGGTTTTCTGGGTGCGGGACTGGCCCATCGTTTTCCAGAATTGCATGTGGTATTGAGTGATGATCTGGTGACAGCCACCCGTTGTGCCCGCCGTACTGTGGAGATCAACGAATTGGCCCCTCGTTGTGAAATTTTCACCGAGGACGGCATTGGTCGAAATGTCTCCCAGATGCGTTTTGATGCCATTGTCACCAATCCGCCGTTTCATCGGGGAGTGCGTACCAATCACGATGCCACGATGGCGTTTCTCCCAGCAGCAGCGGCTGCTCTGAATCCGGGTGGTGTTTTGTGGTTGGTGGGCAATCGGCTCATGGATTATGGAGTCCTGTTGAGAGAACATTTCAGTCATGTGGAAGAACGAGACGGAGATGAAGCCTTTACCGTATGGCGTGGAATCAAAACCGTTGCCAAGACGAAGGGATGGGCCAACAAAACCAAAGAGAAAAAAACCACTCATCTTTATGACCAATGGGTGGAAGTCACATCTGGAGCCGATGGCGATGCGGCCCTGCGCAGACAGATTGCAGAGTGGACCAAAAAGAGTCACCCATGAAAAAAAAGTCGCCCATGAAAGCGGAAAAGATGTATCATTGGGTCTGAAGATGCCATTAAAAACCGGAAGAGAAGTAAGCCACCACACAAACATCACACGATAAAATCGCCACCAAAACGACCACAAAATCCCCTTGACTTCGCCGATCCAATATGGCAAGATATTCTTCTTCCAGAAAAATTGGCGGATCGTCTAATGGCAGGATAGAGGATTCTGATTCCTCCAGTCTAGGTTCAAGTCCTAGTCCGCCAGCCAATCTTTCCTGATCCACCCCCTCCCGCCGCATCTCAATCAACCCTTTTTTTTACATTCAAGAGAATCAAATGGGTGAACGCATAACCAATTTGCTGCTTGATTTAATGGGCCAACTGGACTACCTGGCCATCTTTGTGCTGATGGCAATGGAAAGCTCCATCTTCCCGGTCCCCTCGGAACTGGTCATGATTCCCGCCGGGTACCTGGTATCCACAGGCAAACTGGGTTGGACCGGCTCCATTCTGGCCTCCAGCCTGGGCAGCATCGCCGGATCCCTCGGCAGTTATTATCTCGCCCTCTGGTTGGGCCGCCCCGTCATCGCCCGTTTTGGTCGCTATTTCCTCATCACCGACCATCACATGCAACAAACCGAAGCGTTTTTCAGCCGTCATGGCGAAATTTCCATCTTCACCGGTCGATTTATCCCTGGAGTACGACATCTCATCTCCATGCCTGCCGGTGTGGGACGCATGCGACTGCCCCCCTTCATCTTTTATACCTTGCTGGGAGCCACCATCTGGAATGTCATACTGTTGGTGCTGGGATTCGTGATCGGCGAAAACCAAGCCTGGGTCAAACAAAATACACACTGGGTCGTGCTGGCCGCAGCCGGCGGGGCACTGCTCTTGATCGGTGGCTATATCCTCTGGCAGAAACGCCGCTCCCCTCTCCCACCCAACCAGCATTCATGATTCTTCATGCCCTTCGGGCAAAAATCAAAACCCTGGGGGATGAATCCCCCAGACCCCCTCTTTTTTTTAAATAATTTTTAAAAAAACTGAGGAGGCGGTTCACCGCCTCCCCAGGAACAATGATCAAAACCAGCCACCTCAACACCACCCCCAAAAAATTGAACTTGCATCCCGTGCCATTCTGACGGATACTGACCATGTGATATATTTCAATATCACACTTAAAAATCGAAACCAAATCTGGTGAGGTTCGTGCAGAATGCTGACCAGTCATCACTCGACATCCCCACCCCATTGGCCTGCCCGCCAGAAAACCAGTTCACTCTGGATTCTGTTCTCAACCTGTTTGGTCCTGTCTACTCTGGGACTCCATTGGTATATTGGTTCCAAGCTCTCCAAAGTCACCGTCCCTTTGGCTCATGCCAGCGTCGACATCAAATTCCAAATCACCTCCTTCCACCTCGCCTTGGAAGAACGGATCCATGGCAACAACATGCCAGAAAAACAGGTCTGGAAATTCCTCGAAGAGGCTCTCTGGCATGTCCAGGCCATGTTGAACGGCGGGACCAACGATGATGGAACCTATTACCCGCTGACAGCCCCCTCTGCACGTTTGCTCCTGGAAACAACGACAGACCATTTAAAAAGACTCAAAATACTCGCAAAATACCGCCTTGAAAATCATCAAACTATCGGAAGCCAGAGTGATGACGAATTCAACCATCTGTTTTGGCATATCCTTGAAGCCTCCAACCAGGTCCACAAGGTCATCAAACAGGAAATCGACCAACTGGAGCAACAATACCAACTCGTTGGCTTGAGTCTTGGTGGCCTGTTGATCGTACTGGCTCTGCTGGCTTGGCTGGTGATCCATGCGCACGAATTGCGTCGCAGAACATCCGAACAACATAATGCCTATCTGGCACGCATTATCGATCAATCAGCTAACGAAATTTATCTGTTTAACATGGACTCCTTCCACTTCACCATGGCCAACGACTCCACCCTCCGGAATCTCCAATATCAGACCGACGAACTGATGGAGATGACCCCACTCCAGATCATGCCCGCATTCTCACTGGAACCATTCAAACACCTGCTAAAACCCTTGCTGGACCGTACCCAAACATCCCTCCAATTCGAGACCATTCATCGCAGAAAAGATGGCTCCATCTATGATGTAAACGTCAACCTGCAACAGATTCAATACCAGGATACTCCCTTGTTGGTGGCCTTTGTTCAAGACATCACCCAACAAAAACAGACGCAACAAAATTTGCTTCTGCAGGATACAGCCTTGAAAGCCGCCGCCAACACTATTGTCATCACGGATATCCATGGCAATATTCAATGGGTCAATCCGGCCTTTACCAAAACCACCGGCTATACCCTGGAAGAGGCCATCGGACAAAACCCGCGCATTCTCAAATCCAACGAACAAGACGTTGGCTTTTATCAAAATTTATGGACCACCATTCTCTCAGGTCAGGTTTGGCAGGGCGTATTTATCAACAAATGCAAAGACGGACGCCTGGTTCACGAAGAGGCCACTATTACTCCAGTTCTCAACACCATGGGACAAGTGGTCCAATTCATTGCCGTCAAGCAGGATGTCACCAAACGGATCCAGGCAGAACTGGAATTGCAAGAAGCCAAACGTAAAGCCGAGGCCGCCAGCCAAGCCAAAAGCGATTTCCTGGCAACCATGAGCCACGAAATCCGCACCCCACTCAATGTGGTCCTGGGCATACTCGAACTGCTCAAGGAATCGAATCTGGAACCCTCCAGCCAGGAACAGATCCAACTCGCCCAGGGTGCTGGAAAAATGCTGCTGTACCTGATCAACGACATCCTGGACTACTCCAAAATCGAAGCCAACCAGTTGGTTTTGGATACCATCCCGTTCAATCTGCGTACCCTGTTGGATGATATCGCCATGGGCATGGCCCCCTTGGCCCATACAAAACATGTGGAATTGACTGTTTTTTTCCCACGAGAATGCCCGGTCCTGGTCCGTGGCGACCCAAACCGGCTACGGCAGATATTTACCAATCTCATCAGCAATGCCATCAAATTCACCCCAGAAGGAGGCGTTGTGGAATTTCACGGCGGCCCGGTCCACCGGGATGGGGATGTGATCGAATACCTGTTCGAAATTCGGGATACTGGCATCGGCATCCCAATCCGCAATCGCGAACAGATTTTCGAACGCTTTGTCCAGGCCAATACCTCCACCACCCGTCAGTATGGCGGAACCGGCCTGGGTTTGGCGATTTGTCAGCGTCTGGTACACATGATGAATGGCACCATTGAAGTGGACAGCAATCCCTTCGCCCAGTCAGGAAGTATTTTCCACTTCACGGTCCAATTACTGGAACAGATTCATCAACCCGTTGATTTAATTCAGGAGGTTCCAAGCGACTTGCGTGTCTTGATCGTGGGCTGCCATGGCCTGCAATTGGCACTGTTGCGCAATGCCCTCCAAGCATGGAAAGCCCAATTCGAGGAAATATCAGAACTACAGACCACCTTGGCGACGATAAACCAAGCAACCCACAAGCCCTATCAGGTGGTGATCATCAATCAATGGCCGGGCCAAAACAGACCCCCGGAATGGCACGAGTTGCGAGGAACCTATTCAGACGCACGTTTTTTGCTCCTTATGGATCGTTTAGACCAAGCCATGGAGCAAGCCATGGAACTCCCTGGAGATACCTTGTGCCTGAAAAAACCATTCAGTTTGCAACAACTCTACACCACAATTATTAAACTTTTACAAATCCAGACACACTCTCCCCAAAAATGGACTCATGACTCCCTGCCCCAACCCCAGCCCACCAGCTATTCAGCCAGCATTCTGCTTGTCGATGACCAAACCGCCAATTTGATGGTCACACTTGGGATGCTCTCCAAAATAGGATGCGACCGCCACCGTTGTGTCACAGCCACAGACGGGCAACAAGCCGTGGATCAGTTCAAGAAAACCCCTTTCGATTTGATCTTCATGGATTGCCAAATGCCGGTCATGGACGGCTACCATGCCACACGCGCCATCCGGGAATGGGAACAACTCAATGGGCGTCATCCCGTTCCCATTATCGCCCTGACCGCCGATGTCACCCTTGCGAACCAACAAAAAGGAAAAGAGTCTGGCATGAACGATTTCCTGGACAAACCAGTCAGCATGAATGATTTGCGACGCATGCTGGACCGGTATTGCCCAATATGCACACCCTCCCCTTCCACTTCACAACCCGCCCACTCCACCAATATCAACACCATCATCGCAGCCTTGCAAGCCATTGGATTGGAAGAAAATGACTGGACGAACATCGCCAGACTGATCACCACGCAATTTCCAGAGTTGATGAATACCATGGAACGACATCTCCTGAATGCGCACCTTGATCAGGCCCGTGCCACTGCCCATGTCATTCAAGGTTCCATGATCAACATCATTTTTCCAGAAATGCAGCAACTCACCAAAGCGTTGCATGACTCGGTGCGAAAACAGCTTTGGCATGAAGCCCTCCAGCATCTCACCCAAACCAGAATACTCTTCGCCCCCATCCATGCGATCTTAACCACTTGGCTCAACCAGTTGCAATCCAATTAAAAATATAATATCATCATGAAAAATCAAAGGCAAAACCCTGGGGGATGAATCCCCCAGACCCCCTCTTTTTTTTTAATATTTTAAAAATTAAAAAAGAAGGGTGGGGGGTGTTGGGGGGCGGTTCACC
>JAMOBH010000163.1:0-12050 GCA_039908085.1 Magnetococcus sp. YQC-5 | reverse complement strand
GTTCTCGCTGACTCTCTTTGACGAGATTTGTCTCAATTTTGCATCCGCGAGCATGTATTAGGATGGGAGATGTCAAAAAAATCGGCTTTTTCTGCCAGGCACTATGTACCTGATCCAACCAGATCAACAGCCAATCCGGTTCGATGTGACATTCCCAGAATCCCTTCCATTGCCCGGTCAGTTTATGAGGCCGATGGCGGGCTGGAAGCGGTTCGTGTTCCTGAATGAGTTTGACCAGTGCCCACAGATTGTCGAGTTGCTTTCCGCGTTCCCCGGCTTTCCGGAGATCCTTTTCGAACTGCCGGGTTGTCTTGAGGGCGGCTGTCGCCATCATCGGTGCCCAGCCTTGAGAGCGTCCAGATCCGTCCATTCTGCAAGATTGATGCCATCAAGGGCATCCTGCATGGCTGCCCGTGTGGTTTCGTTGGGGATGCGCACCTGGAACGGAAGTCCCCGATGCATCACGATCTGTCGATAAAACAAGGTAATCGCTTCGGTTACAGACAATCCCAAATCTTTCAGGATCTCTTCGGCATCCTGTTTGACGGACGGCTCGATACGCGCCCGGATCATTCCGGTTTTGGACATGGTTGTCCTCCTTGGCTGCTTGTTGAGACTTTTTTCCACTGTAGCACATATGGGGAACAAATTCCATTATTCCAACAATCAGGTATCCACTTCGCTTAAGTAAAAATTTGGCGAAACTGAGGCAATGCATGGATATTGAGCGACAATTCCGCATTTTTCTCGACATGGGGAATTTGCATGATTTTCAAACAGTTAATCAATTTCACTTCAGCGAAGTGGATACTTGGTCTTCAGAAACGTAAACGTCAAGTGGCAGACTTGGCCGAGGAGATGGCTGCCTTGAATGCCTGACGGATCTGATTCAAACCCGGTTTTTGTGCAGCCGGAAACGGAATGGGCCGACACTGTATCATGGTTTGCAATCCGGTGCGCATGGTAAACAAGGCATTGGTTGCGGCCTGTCCTGCCCCGGACAAAGCCGCTTCGGTCAGGGCATCCCCCAGGGTGTCGGTCATCGAGTCGGTGATGAGTTCCCCAACTCCAGCCGCCACCATGCCTTCCGCCACATTGCGCATCAAAAGGATCGACCCAACCATGCCTGGACGCAAACCATAGATGCGGGAAATTTCACGCACCATACGAATATTACGCCAGAAAAATACCAGCACGTCCAGGATCGCCAGCGGACTGATGACCGAAAATAAGGCCGCAGCCGCAGCATGACGACCAATGATGCGCAATACCGCTTCATCCAGAGGCTGAAGTGCCTTGGAGGAAAACAAGGCCAACAGTTCCTGGTCTCCCAGATGATCCCTGGTCAAACTGCGAAAATGGATCAAGGATTCACGGGTTTCCTGGCGATCCCGATAGAGATCCGTCACTTCGCCAAGCAGGGGCATGGCTTGGCCAAACGTATCTTCCGCAATCAGTCGCTCAGCTTCATGACGCAGGAAATTCCGTTTTTTGATGGCCCGCAGGGCCATGATTTCCTGTGCAATCGCCGTAATCAACGCCGCAGAGAGAAACAGCAGCGACAGAGCAAAAAAAATCCCCATCGCCGGATGCATGTGATACTGAGCCAGCAAAAAGGTCCACATCTCTTCAATGATGAGTCCCCCCAGCAAAAAAGATGCGGACCAGAAAAACCAACGCCAGAGTGTTCCATGAGGAGAATCGTGGTCCGGGATGTCGTCGTCATCTTCCAGATCCTCCTCTTGTATGGATCCATGGGATGTCGGGATCCTCTCCGTGGATTTGGGCGTGACCGGAAGAAAAACCGGAGCAGAAGAGATCACTTTGGCCTGGGGTGGGGCATCCAGGGGCAGTTCTATCGGTAAAATCCAGGTGGGGTTGTTGGATGTCATGAGAGTTTGTCTCCCAGTAAAAATTCCATGGCCTGGTCCAGTCGGATATGTGGCGGTGTGGATCCTTCGGCATCCAGGGGG
Source organism: Magnetococcus sp. YQC-5 (assembly GCA_039908085.1). Classification (GTDB taxonomy): domain Bacteria; phylum Pseudomonadota; class Magnetococcia; order Magnetococcales; family Magnetaquicoccaceae; genus Magnetaquiglobus. The sequence goes on along the minus strand of JAMOBH010000163.1, from coordinate 10,077 downwards.
CGACGTGGTTCGAATTCCATGAAGTTGAAACGGTTGGCGTCCCATTCATGGGCATCCGGGACGTTTTCTGGAATTTCTCCAGGAAAAATCAGGGATTCCTGGTTGCGGCCACGAGGGGTGCCCTGCACAAAAGAGAGGCGGCGTCCCTCATGGTCCCGTACCACAGTGCGGGTGCAACGCAATGACGAGAGGGCTTGGGTTTTGATCTCCACGCCGGAAAATGCGGCATCATTGGCAGGACGGGCCACTAGACGGCGCAACAGGCGTTCCATGTTGTGATGCTGGTTGGCGGCCACGAAATCGGCTTTGGTGGCGGCAAACAGAAGTTTGTCGATGCGCGGGCGAAACAAACGGGTCAATAGGTTGGATGGACCATAACGAAAACTTTCCAGAATGGCTTCCAGGGCGGTCTGCATGTCGCCAAAGCCTCCTGGGCCACGGTTCAAGGCGTTGAGGATGTCCAACAGCACGATCTGACGGTCGAAATGGGAAAAATGGCGTTTAAAAAAGGTTTCAACCACCATTTTTTTATAGGATTCAAATCGTTTGGTCATTTCCTCCCGCACCGAGCCAGACGGGATCCCATCGGAACCGGGAGGGGGCAGGGGACAAAAGGTCAGCAAAGGGGCACCCTTGAGATCACCAGGTATGGTGAAGCGTCCGGGTTGGAGAAAACTTAAACCGACTTCCGGTCGCTTGCAGGCCAAAAGAAAGTGTGTGAAGGCTTCGCTGGTTTGGCGCAGGGTATCTTCCTGGGCAGGACGGGAGAGCTGCATGCCTGCCAGACACGCCTTCCAGGGTTCGGCCAGGGTGCGTCTGGGTTCTTCCTCGCAGAGTTGAAAGGTCTGGGCAGACCACTCTTCGAACGAGAGGTTCAACAGGGGCAGATCCAGCAGCCATTCTCCTGGATAGTCGATGATATCGAGATATAACGTACTGCTTTGGGAGAGTTTTTTGCTCAAGAATCCAGATGGTTTGAAACGTATGGCCAGACGGATTTCGCTCAAGGCGTCGGTGGGGGTGGGCCAGCTTGGTTTGGCTCCCAGCAGGGCGCGGATATAGCGGTCATATTGAAAGGTCGGGACATCCATGTCTGGTTGGAGCATGATTTTGGTCCCTTGCAGTCGATTTTCCGCTGTGACCTGGAAAAAGGGGAGGTTGGTACTTTGCAAGGCATGGAGCAGGTGGTGGATCAGGGAGGTGGTGAAGACGGTTTTGCCGCTTTGATTCAGACCCGTCACCGCCAGGCGCACGGTGCGGTCCATGGTCAGATGGATCCATTCGTCCATCTGTTTGCCAATATCTTGCAGCAAAAGATTGGGAGACCAGTTGATCATAGTGTCCTGTGGAGGTTAGGTGTGCTGAAGATTGGGAAATTCTTTCAAAAAACGATTAAAAAAAAAGGGTGGAGGGGTCTGGGGAGGCGGTTCACCGTCTCCCCAGAAAAAGCAGTCCGGTTGACTCAACAGTACCCTGTCATCAAAATCAGACGAGATCAAAACGATCAGCATTCATGACCTTGGTCCAGGCCGCTACGAAGTCATGTACAAATTTCTCCTGGTTATCGTCCTGAGCATAGAGTTCGGCATAAGCGCGCAGAATCGAATTCGACCCGAAAACCAGATCCGCCCGCGTAGCCGTCCACTTGAGAACCCCGGTCTTACGGTCAAGGATTTCATACAGGTTCTTGCCAGCCGGCTTCCATTCATAGGCCATGTCCGTAAGGTTGACAAAAAAGTCCGTGGTCAATGCACCCGCACGGTCCGTAAACACGCCATGCTGCGTGGTGCCGTGATTGAGGTTCATCACCCGCATGCCACCTGTCAGGACGGTCATTTCATGCGCGGTCAGACCCATCAACTGGGCACGGTCCAGCAGCAACTCCTCGGCATTGACACGATAATCCTTTTTCATCCAGTTGCGGAATCCATCTGCCAAGGGTTCCAATACCGCAAACGACGGCACATCCGTCTGTTCCTGGCTGGCATCGCCGCGTCCAGGCGCGAAGGGCACGCTCACCTCAAAACCTGCCGCCTTGGCCGCCTGTTCGACGCCAAGGTTGCCGGCCAACACGATCACATCGGCTACGCTACACCCGGTGTCGGTAGCGATTTTCTCCAGCACGTTCAGAACTTTCGACAGTCGTATGGGTTCATTGCCTTCCCAATCCTTCTGAGGTGCCAAACGAATGCGCGCTCCGTTGGCTCCGCCACGATTGTCTGATCCGCGAAACGTACGGGCACTGTCCCAGGCTGTTGCCACCATTTCCTGGATGCTCAGACCACTGGTTGCAATCCGTGCCTTCACGGCGGACAGGTCGTAATCTCTGCGTCCAGCGGGAATCGGGTCTTGCCAGATCAGATCCTCCTGGGGCGCGTCCGGGCCAATGTACCGGGATTTCGGTCCCATGTCCCGGTGGGTCAGCTTGAACCAGGCGCGCGCAAAAACTTCTGAGAAGTTGGCTGGATCCTTGTGGAAGCGTTCCGCGATTGTGCGGTATTCCGAATCGAATTTCAGGGCCATGTCTGCATCCGTCATGATCGGCTTGCATCGAATCGACGGATCCTCGACATCAATCGGCATATCCGCTTCTTTGATATTGACCGGTTCCCACTGCCAGGCTCCGGCAGGCGATTTCTGCAACCACCAGTCATAACCAAAAAGCAGGTTGAAATATCCATTGTCCCACTGGGTGGGATGGGTGGTCCAGGCACCTTCCAGGCCGCTGGTCACGCTATCCCGGCCAATCCCACGACTGGTGTGGTTCATCCAGCCCAACCCTTGTTCTTCCAGTTCAGCCCCTTCCGGTGCTGGCCCCAGGTTGGCCGCATTGCCGTTACCGTGCGCCTTGCCAACAGTATGACCCCCCGCAGTCAGGGCTACGGTCTCCTCGTCGTTCATGGCCATGCGGCCAAACGTCACGCGCATATCGCGGGCAGTCTTCAGCGGATCAGGTTGGCCGTCCACACCTTCCGGGTTGACGTAAATCAACCCCATCATCACGGCAGCCAGCGGATTTTCCAGATCGCGCTCACCAGAATAGCGGCTGTTCGCGCTGCCACTGGGGGCCAGCCACTCCTTTTCGGAACCCCAGTAAATGTCCTTCTCTGGATGCCAGATATCTTCACGGCCAAAGACAAAGCCAAACGTCTTGAGTCCCATGGACTCGTAGGCCATGGTTCCAGCCAGAATGATCAAATCAGCCCAACTGATCTTGTTGCCGTATTTCTTTTTGATTGGCCACAGCAGACGACGTGCCTTGTCCAGGTTGGTATTGTCGGGCCAGGAATTCAGCGGGGCAAAACGCAGGTTGCCAGTTGCAGCACCTCCACGTCCATCAGCCATGCGATAGGTGCCAGCAGCATGCCAGGCCATTCTGATCATAAGACCACCATAGTGTCCCCAATCCGCCGGCCACCACGCTTGACTGTCGGTCATGAGGGCGTACAGGTCTTTCTTGACGGCTTCAATGTCAAGTCTCTTGACTGCCTCACGATAGTTGAAATCCGGTCCCATCGGATTGGTCTTGGTATCATGCTGATGCAGAATGTCGAGATTCAGCGTCTTGGGCCACCACGCCATGGACGACTGGCCTGCATGGGTGTTCCCTCCGTGTATCACGGGACATGAGTTGGTGGTCGTCTTGTCGATTCCAGGCATGGGTTGCTCCAGTTTGTTGTGGATCGTTATGGATAGGATGGGCAAAAACAATAACCGGCCTTTTGGTGTCGATCCTTCTGTTATGAATAAGGACTCTCGCCACAACTGCCACCAGGGCCGTTGACCTTGGATCCAGCCTGTCGGCACGGTTCCTTTTGATGCTTTAACTGTTTGTCGTGTCTGGATGATGTCATGTTAAATCATGACAGAGGACCAGATCTCTTTCACCAAATAAAAAGGCGGACGCTGACGCTTGCGCAAATAGCGAGCCACCATCTGTGCATAGTTCTTGTCGCCGGTTGGAAATTCTGACAGGACTTCCAGGATTGTTGGCGTGGCGTGCATTATCGGAATGGCGGATGGTATCGTTTCATGGGGTTTGAAACAGATAATTTTCAGACCTGCCATGGTTTTGGATGTTTTTGTAATGATTTTGTCATGTTTTGGCGCAATGGGAGTGGAGAGGGCTTGGGGCGTGGCTGGCATCACCGGCGTGCTGGATGTTTTTGGTTCCATGGGTTCCATGGGTGCGTTGGTTTCTTTGGTTTCGTTTGATGCATTTGGTTCAGCCTGAATGCCTGTCAGGTTGTCTGTGCTGGGTTGGAGTGGTTTTGTGATGGGGGCGGGCCGTGTTGGCGCAATGACTGGTGTGGTCATGGTTTTGACTGTCGGCACTGGGAGAGCAGCGGGCTTGGCTGGGTCCACCGTGGTTTGTTGGACAAGCGGTTCCTCCCAGGACTGGATCAGGGCCGCAATGCGTTTCGGCAATTCCACGCTGTGGGGATCCAGGGCTTCAAACTGCTCGGATTGCAGAATCCGGGCAACTTCCTGGCGCAAAGCCATCAGGGCCGGATAGGCCTCAATGGCGCAGGGCCGGTCATCATGTCCCAGCAGGGCATTCAATCGCTCAATCGCTTCCCGGATGATCGCATTGGAATCCAGATAGGCGAGTTTGGGAAAGTGCTTTTTGAGGGCCATCAGCATCTCTTCCAGAGCCGCTTCGTGGTCGTTGGTGGACGAAGCAGGGGGAGGAGCTGCGGGGGCCGGAGCCGGGGTCGGGGGCAGGGGTATGACCACCGGTGGTGGTGGGTTTTGGCTCCATGCCTCCAATGCCCTGGCTGCCTGTTCCAGACGTTGGGCTGCCTCATGCCACAAAGGATCAGGTAAACGTTCAGGCATGGCCTCAGGAGACATTTCCTGGGGAGGCGGCTCACGGCCTCCCCAGACCCCTCCACCCTTTTCTTTTAAATGTTTGATTGCAGCAAGGATGTCAGGATCACTGACTTCCATCAGAGTGGGCGGGGAGGGGGGAGGCAGTGCCTGGGTCAGAGCCGTGGTCAGACGTTCACCCAGCTCTTGCTGGTTGTCGGTCAGACGATTGGCCAGTTGATGAATCGATTCCTGCAAGCTCTGCTCCAGCTGCTGATGAAACTGGGTCACAGCATTCAGGGTTTGACGCATGGCAGCATCCCCAGCCTCCAGCAAGCGTTCCCCCTCCTGTCGCAATCCCGTCATGACCGGTGCCAAAACCTGAGCCGTGGCTTGTTGCATCTCCCGATTGTCGGTAATCGCTGTTTCCAATTGGCTGGCCACACCTTGCAAAAACATCCCGACATCGGCATCTCGATCAGTACCAAGACCTTGAAGAATGTGGGTGATGATCTCCTGGTGGCTTTGCGCAAGACGATCCAACAGGGCATCTGCCGAGTTGGCAAACATCCCTTCCATTTTGACATTGAAATCCGCTACCGATGTCAGCACCGTATCCAATGCTTCCTGGCCGGATTGGATCAGATCATAACCAGCCTGGCGCAAATCTCCTGACAAAGAACCCAATCCGTTCAGACCCACAGCCTGTTGTTCCAGTGCCTGGGCCGCCAATTCCATGCGGTCGATGATGCGCATCCAGGAATCCTGTTCTGAACGGGTCACTCTGGGGATCTCCTCAAGCCCCCTTTCTTTGGGTTGCATGGTGAGCATGTATTGGCCAAGTTCACGGGCCAAGGCTTGACCCTCCAGGCGCAATCCCTCCAGAAACGGTTCCAGCGAGGTCGGATCCAAAGAAAGGGTTGTCTCGTCTTGTGTCGGGTTCTGGATTGAGACCGGAATGGTCCCGCTTGACAGATTCAATGGTTCGTTCAGACGGTTCTCCAGAGTGGTGAACACATTACTTAAATGGTTCAGTGTCTGCTGCTGCCAGGAAATCATCCTGGTGTTTTCGTCGTGCATCTGTTGGACCAGTGGGGTGAGAGCCGCTACCACACCTTCTGAGGTACGGCTTTCCAGTTCACTCAACAGGTCCGGGGTCACGACTGGTGCAGGTGGAGCAGATGCATGGTCGGTGGTCAGCACTCTGCCAAGGCTCTCTTGCAGTCTGGCAAACAGTTCCTGTTGACCTTGGGCCAGACGGTCGGCCAGTACCTTGGTCCAGATTTCTCCCTCGTGTCGTACAGAGTCGAGCATCATGGCCAGGGTGTTGGATTCCACAGCACGTGCTTCCAAAGCCTCGGTGGTGCGGGCCAGTTGCAGGGCAATACGGTCCAGCATGGCGCATTCTGCCCCCATGCGCGCTTCAGCCTGTTGGAGTATGCCTGCCTCCAGCCGCTCCAGAATTTCCGGGCGGGCATCCAACAGGCGTGTGCTTTCCTGTTCCACGGCTGCGGTCAGTGTCGCCGATGAGAGATCAAATGCATGATCGATTTTTTCCGCTACCGTAAGCAATCCCGATACCACCCGTTCCATGGCGGTCTCATTGGCCATGGTCATTCTGTTGCCTTCGTCGCGCAATCCCTCGATCAGAGTTTCCATGGCACCGGAATGGGGGCTGGATCGCATCTCCTGCACCCATTGCGACAAAGTCTCCTGCTCAGTGCGCAAGGCATCCATCACCTGGGTCATGATTTGGTGTCCATGGGGAAGCTCTTCCAGGGCCATGACCGTGCGTTCCAGCAGCAGGGTCATGCGGTCCAGGTTGGATGACTGTTGGGAGGGCAACATGAGAGCATTGTGTGCGTCACTCTGTTGCGCAGATGTCAATAATGCCATGGTATCATGGACTTGACGAACCTGCTGTTCCTGGGCGTGGGTCATCAATCGTTCCAATCCCTCCTGTTGGAGGGCTGCCCAATGACCAATCTCCGCGCGGAAACTCTCAATGAGGGGGGCCATTTCCAGCACAGGTGGACCATGACGCGCCTGTTCCTCCAAGGCTTCCACAGCCTGTCCGAGTTGCATGGTCATGCGTGCCAGCAATACGCTTTGGGCATCGGCTCGTGCCTCGGCCTGCATGAGTATGCTGCTTTCCAGGTGTTCCAGGATTTCCGGACGGGCCTCGATCACCCGTTCCCCTTCGGCTTGCAGTGCCCTGGTCAGAGAGGTCGTGGAGAGTTCAAAGGCCCCGGACATGGCAGAACGTACAGCATCCATGCCGATCAGTACCTCTTCCAGGCCCTGCCGATGCAGAGTTGCCAAGGCTTCCCCTTCTTCGCGCAACCCGGAGATCAGGGCTTGGATCCCTTCATTGGACAAGCCACTTCCGTCACTTTGTGTCCTATGGGTAAGGTTCCAATGCATCAGTTCTTCCATCGTGCCCCGGAGGTCTTCGATGCTGGTGCGTTGAATTTCCGCGAGGCGGTCGCCAAGGGATTCACTCCACTGTTCGTTGTGCTGCTGCATTTCATGTAACAATTGGTCCATGGTGGTCGATGAACCATCAGCGGCTTTTTGTTCCAACGCCGCCACAGCCCGGTTGAGTTGAAGGGCAATGCGGCTCAACAGTTCGGTTTCTGCCCCGGCCCGCTCTTCGGCATGTCGCAGAATCCCGATCTCCAGGCGTTCCAGGATTTCAGGATGTTCACCGGCAAAACGTTGGCTCTCTTGTTTGATCGCCTCTTCCAATGCCTCGGTGGAGTGTTGCATGGCACGTTCCATGGCGAGCGGAAGGGATGCGAGTCCCATGCCTTCCAGAGCCTTGATCAGGGCGGTGTTGTTGGCGGTGTTGTTGGCGGTGTTCCAGTGTGTGGCCTCTTCACGCAAGATCTCCAGCATGGTTTCCATGTTCATGGAAGCAGACAGAGTCGTCATGGCTTCCGCTGCCTGGGCCATGTGTTGGGAGGCATCCCGCAAGAATGTGATTTCGTGCTGGGTGCGTTCTGCGGGAGTGACTGGGACCAGGGTTTGTACCTGGTGGATGATGGAGGAAAGCAGAGAGGCTTGTTCCTGCCAGGCTGTCTGCAGGGCGTTGGCCAGATTGTCGGAGTTCGCTTGCAAGGAATTCTGGATCGAGTATTCCAGGGAGACCATGGAGGCCGCCATTTGCTCAAGGGCTGCATGACTGGCGTTGAGCATTTGGGTGCCGTCATGGCGGAGCATGTCGGCAAGCATGGAGGCGTTTGGTCCATCACCCTGGTTGGATGCGTTGTTTTGTTCCAGGATGTCGGCTGCCAGGTGCAAATGGGCAGAGATGTCGGCCAGTAACTGCGAGTCCTGAAGACCGATGGTTGCTTGTCGCTGGTCCATGATTTCTGACAGTTTGTTGATGATTTTGTCCAGCATTTTTTCCTGGTTGAACAGCATTTGCTCCCCGGTGTTCTGGAGGGTTTTGGTCAGCATGGGGAGCTGATGGGCGGTCTCTTCGGGGCGAGGAAGTCGTTCCTGGATGAGGGTGATGAGTTTGCCGCTTTCTTCCCGCATGGTTTTGGACAAAGGTTCCAAAGACCATGTGGGTGTATGAATTTTATTGTTTGGAATGTCCAGGCGCAAGTGGGCCTGCAATTGCCGGGTGGCATGCAGTTGATCGTAACTCAAGCGTTCCCCGGTGATGAATTCCAGGCGGGAGGAGAGCATGCGGCAGAGGGATTCCAGCTCCAGGGCCAGGCGTTGGTGCCAATGACGTGTTTGTTGGGTAAACAGCGCGGCAGAAAGGAAACCGGCGATGGAGGAGAGAAATTTGAATGCCGCTGTGCCGAGTAATCCCTGAAGGGCTTTTTGTGATGAATTCAAATCATCGGATAATAATCCTTGAGATGTATAATACAGGGCACCCACCAGTCCGAGGAAGGTGAACAACAGGCCAGCACCTGCCAACAGGGTGGGAGCGGTATGGATCAGCCGGGCCTGATAATGGTGTTCGTCCATGAGGGAAGGGTTGAAGAAGGCTTCGGGGCGTTGCCCGGAGAGAATGGCCTGGTCTGGGGTATGGGCATGAATCAAAGTGCCTTTGAAAGCCGTCCATGGTTGGGAGAGCAGAGGCAAGGTGTTGAGATGGGCATCGATCTGGTTGAAACTGGGGGTGAATTCTTTTGGAGCATGAGGGGTTTCGTCCAGCAGGAACAAGGTATCCGAGAGTTCCTTGCGCAAGGGGCGGAGGAATTGGTCAAGCAGGGTGTACCAGAGTATCAGGCCCCATACAGGGATGGAGGCGGCTGTGACCCATGGTGTGATGGGGTGATTGATTAATTGAAAAATCCATTCGAACATGCCCGGCACTCCTGATGCATTTTGGTATCTTGACGGTTCTGAATTAATGCAAGAATCGCGCCGAAGATGCTTGAGGGTTGTCCATGATGATCAAGGTCCAAGGGTTGATTGGGAAGGAAAGAGTGTGTCAGAATGAAGATGAACGATACTTTTTGCAATCATCTCCAATTTCCGAGAGCAGAACATGAATGAGCATGACCTTGGTTACGCCAAACTTTTTTCGCATGCTCGCATGGTGCGAGACCTGCTGGTTGGGTTTGTGCGAGAGGATTGGGTGAATGGGTTGGATTTCTCCACACTGGAGAAGGTCAATCAGGTCTATGTGACCGATGACTTTCGCAAGCGGTTGGATGATCTGGTGTGGAAAATCCGTTGGCACGGAATGGGTTTGTGGTTATACATTTATTTGATCCTGGAGCCGCAATCCTCAGTGGATGATATCATGGCTTTGCGCAATGACTTGTACTTGAAACTATTCTATCAGGATTTGCGCCAGTCTGGGAAGATCCCGGTGGGTCAAAAATTCCCCCCAGTGGTTTCAATCGTGTTGTATAATGGCAAAAGTCCGTGGACTGCGGCCATGGATATCGCTGACTTGATTGAGGCGTTCCCGCCCGGTCTGGAAGTCTATTGTCCACGCATGCGTTACATGTTGGTGGATGAACATCGATATCAGATCGACGGGCTGAAGTCGATGCAAAATGTCGTGGCGGCCTTGTTCCGTCTGGAGAAGAGCCGCACTTTGGCCGATGTGCGGCAGGTGGTGCAGGAATTGGATCTCTGGTTGCAGACTCCAGAACAGCGGGATTTGCGTCGGGCTTTTGCCAACTGGTTGGGCCGTATCCTGTTGCCAAGATTGTCCAAACAGAATCCTGCCATCCCGGAATCCATTCCAGAGATGAATGACTTGAAGGAGGTACATACCATGTTGGCGGAAAC
>JAMOBH010000162.1:0-12190 GCA_039908085.1 Magnetococcus sp. YQC-5 | reverse complement strand
GATCCTTGTTGTTCAACAACCCATACGTTGAGGCTATCCGGGCGCGCGCTGTCCCCGACGCGGACAAATGGTCCGAGTGGAAGAAGCTGTTCGTTGCCGACGTCAACGCTACTGGCCTCGAAAGGAGCGATTTCGAGTACCTGCGTGCGGCATTTTCGTGCTTTGATGATTTCGCCAAAGCGATAGAACTATTGCGTTCTTCTGCGTTTGAGGCCCAGAGCAACAAGAGATGGAGCTCGAAGTTTGTGTTCCCTTTCGGGCCTGATGCCCTCTACGAGGATCTGCGTTTCGGGGCGAACAACAGCGTATCAAACGACCGGCGTTTTTTTGCCCGCACCGGTGAATTGCTTTATTTGATGCTTAGCCGCGCCAGGGGTGGCCCGGAGCTTGGGCAGTTGCTGGTTTCGCGGTTGCTCAATCCCTCGTCTCCAATGAACCGCCTCGTGAGAGTTCTGCAGAACCAGCCGCAGAATGCCGATACCGAGCGCGACACTGGATATCTTCCGACGGTTTCGCATCCGCGTTTCGACCGGCTTTGCGCCGACTGGACGGCAATTCTTTCCCGAGATATGCCGATCTACGATGCTCTTGAGCACTTAATTACCAACGCTGGCCTGAATCTTTTGCTCTACTTTCTCGAGCGCGGCAAAGAGCGGGTCGGTGACACTGACCCCATTGAGATCGTCTGTGAGATCGTCTCGCGCGAACGCACGAAGGTCAGGGCCCTCTCCGGCGAGTCCTATCAGGCGAACCAAGCTCTTTCTGTGAGGGCGGTACGTTCTGAAGTCGAAGGCGTGCGCTTACTCCCCGAGTGGGCTGCTGCTCTGGCCTCTGACGATCCGTCAGGCGAATGCGCGCGCCTCATGCAAAGGCACTTCCAGTGGCCGCCAGAGACCCCGGATGACGAATCGGACTACTCGAAGATGTCTGGGGATGAACTGGTCGAACGGCTCTCCGAAAAGGCATTGTCTCGCCATGATCAGCATGTCGGTAAAATCCATGTATCATGGGCGCGTGCCATTGGGTTGAGTTCCCGACTCTTCTCCCGACGGACCCGTTATGCTCCAAACGACCGTCTACTCAAAACGCTTGTAGTTTCCGTCGTTGACGAACGCATGCAGTTTGACGAATTCCTCCTTGAACTCCGAACCCGCTACGGGTTCGTGATCGGCAACGTCGAAGGGGCTCACTTGGTCAAGAACAAGCTTGTCGACCAGGGGACGTTAAGCGAGAACCGTGCGAATCTTGAGGCGCGACTTGTCGCCCTCGGTCTTGTTCGGATGCTCTCCGACTCGTGTTCATTCGTCGAGAATCCGTTTGTCACCAAAGTGGAGGCAGAATGATCGCTGACCGCATCGTAGGGCGCGTCGGCGCCGTTATTCTCCAACGCAGACTGGCCGACTCACGCCAAGGCGACGGATCCCCGCCTGATTCGGCGGCCATGTTTCGTCTCGACAAACTTGCCCCGGCGCAAATCGCAGCCGTTGTCCGCGAAATCCTGGCCAACCCTGACCTTGTCTCCCGGGTTGACTTGAAGATCCCAGCCTCCCTGGTCGGGGGGGAGGAGCTTCCTCCTGGGACAGTGACCCATCTCAACGCCGGGGCGGTACGCAACGTGGGAACAGACCGCGAGGCGCTGCTGACCGCTAACGGCAATGAACACAACCTTGCCGATACGCTCGGACACGTCACGGCTCTGGGAGCAAAGGAGTTCCGCTCTTACGAGGACGCATGGGTGGAAGCGACTTGCCACGTGGCCGGGATCGCACCGACACCAGATGACCGTGCGGTATTTCGCGCCGCAATCATGGGCCTGATGTCCGCTGCCGAGCTTTCTCTCAACCAACTTGGAGAATTCTGCGCTTTGGTCAGCAAGGCGACTAACGACCGAGGTCATCCTATACGCGAGGCCATCGGCTGGGCACTCCCTTGCGCCGGACTTCCAAGGGACACTTCTCTGTTTTCAAGTGCAAGAACTTACAAGCAGGCCATCGGGCCTTGGCGCACGAGTTTCGGAAAACTCTACACCAACCGCGCTCCGCTCCTGTCGAAGATATGGCCGAACGGTCAGCCGATTGACCCGGAGGAGTTAAGACAGCGCCTTGAAGACAACGCCGAGACCATCCCCGACCACGCACGTGTTGCCCTCGAAGCGTTCATCGCAGCGCAACCGGGCGACTCGGAGGCATCCGCCGAGGTCGCCCAGCTTGAATGGGAGACGGACGGGGTCCATCTAGTGTTCGACAAACCGCGCGAACGCCTACAGGGCCTCGCAGACTCGACCCTGTCTTTCTTCGACAACGATTGCGACGACTCAGATATCCTTGATGCCTTTTGGCGCAAGCATCTCGAAGAACTGCGCACTAGAGAGAAACGTTCGGAGCGGAACGAAGACGATAAGACATTCTTCGATCTGCACAGACACCACATCGAGGCAAACAGACAACTGTATGCCCGTTGGGAAAAGGTCATCTTCGGCAAACCTATCGAATGCCACGACTTTTTTGATGGGTTCGCAGAAGTGGCGCACGGGCTGACCGTTGGGACAGTGGTGCCCAAGGGAGAACGGATTCTGCGTTTCACTGTCACCAAGGGACGTACTGAGTGGCGCGAGCGATTCAACGGTGACGTCGGAGCCTTTTTTTCGTCGATGTATCGTGGTCTCAAGGAACTGATGGGGTCGCACGTCGAGTGGCGCGTGACAAGGATGGGGACAGGAGACTTGCCAGACCCCTTGTTCGACCATCCGGCTTTCATTACCCGCGAAAAGGAAATTCGTGGACAAAAGTTCAAGGGATGCACGTCATTTGCAAAAACTGCGATGCAGATCAAATTTGACGTCGCCCTGGTCGAAAAGATCGTTTCCAGTGGTGCCGAGACCATTCTCGCAAGAACTCAGCTCGTGTGGAGTTTCAGGCCCGAATCGATCGGTCTATCCCTGGTCGACGACATGATACGTCTCCAAGAGAAGGGGGCGGTCGGCTGCACAGAGGTTTATCGTCGCCTCGTCAGTAAGAAGGGCGGCATTCAAAGTGTCTCTTTATTGGACACCTCCACGCTGGAGGCAACGTTCTCACGCGATGCCGGATCCCTGGTGCCGCCATCGACCAAGTTGCGCAGTTTACGCGCTGAGATCAAACGACGTATCGACGAGTTGGCGGGTGAGAAGCGGATCACTCTCGAGCAGAAAACGGAAATCCGCGCCGTTTGGAATACCTTCGAGACCGACTACGCGAAGTCCGTTGATGATTTCATCAAAGTGGGTCTGCACGGTGAGGCTGTCCTGCGCCAGGCCGACTCGTTCGCCGCAGTGTTGCGGACCATGGCAACCCACGCCCGCGGTGACATCTGCCGCGCCCGGCTTGTCTCCGAAGTCTCGACTATCGGCACCGTTCGGGTGGTTGGCGATCATCCCTCGCTAATCATCCCACCGTGGCATCCCGAGAGAATGAAGGCACTGGCAGTGAAGACACGGCGCGTGGCGGGCCTTGTCGCCCATGTCCTTACTGGCAAGAATGTTCTCTTCGGGGACCGGGATATCTTCTTCCGCGAGTTCTCGGCAGAGCTGGCCCATCCGTTCTATCCAGAGATAGCAGTGGCCTTCAAGGGTGGGGCTCCCGTTCTGGTCAGCGAAAGCAGTACAGTTAACGGGTACAGTCTTTTCGAGCGCCCGGTACGAGCGGGAGACGACGAGCTCACCGACGCCGATCCGACGGAGGCTTCCAAGCAGGTCCGTGAGCTCTTGGAGCGCTATTCCGGACTCCAACCGCACGAGGCAGCGAATCTGAGTGTGCTGCTCTACAATGCTGACGCGGCCGAGTTACCTCTGGCCGTTGTCCGCGAACTCTCCGGGATGCAGCCTGAAACCGATTTGCAGTGCAATGTCTCGGTGCGCCACCGCGATCAGACAAAACTGCGTTGTGTGTATGCGGAGTTGGTGAGCAAGACGGGCGACGACCCTGACATGCAGGTGGTCAGCGGAACCTCAGAGAACTTCATGTCCCAACTACGTATCTCGGTAGTTCCACCCTCTGCCACCCCTCCGAGGAATAGCGATGGGATCCGCCCATTCGACGTAGCGTTCTTGCACGATGTCGTGTCGAGGACGGCGGCCGAAGAGTGGATTCGGGTTGATTGGACCAACGACCGACCAACCCTGGAGCACGCCCCCTCACGCTGGTCTTACCGGAGCGTTTCTGGTGAGAACGAGCTCAAATCGACCACCTTTTTGACCTGCCCACGCCAAACAGCATCGGGATGGGCATACGTCGGGGCTGTCGCCTCCGTGGTCCGGCAGACCGATGCGACCACCGGGGAACAATATCTTCCTGCGCGACGTATCTCACTTCAAAACGAGGAACTCAAGGCGACGCTCGACGATGCGCACGCCTTGGCTGAATGGGTCGCCACCTACGACGAGTTGCTCGACAAGCGCCAGTTGCAGGCCAACGGCGTGACGGTAGTGCGCTACCGTAGAGCTGCGACAAACGGACGCAACATGATCGTCAGCTCCACCTCCGAATTACGCTTACTCGGCGTGCTTGCAAAACGGCGTTTGGACGAACTCGGTCTGCCACTGTCTCCCGACGAGATCTTGACCTTGGCTGACCGGATGAAGAAGGACGCCCTGTATGTGTCCGGGGATATCGTCCTGCGTGCCGCCAAACGTGGCGTTTCCGCCGGGGAGATGATCGGGTTGGTGTTGAGCCGCCGACTTCTCGATGAAGAGTTCCGTGGACTTACCGGAAACGGCACTCGCCCATCGTTCAGCGTATTTTTCCTGCTGGACGACTACGCTGACTGGCTGGCTCATAAGGAAAGTCGAATCGCCGACATCTTAGGACTGTGCGTAGAGGAGAGCGATGCCGGTCCGACCCTGCATGTAGCTGTGGTCGAATCCAAATACGTTGCCCCAGGCGGGGCGGCCAAGGCCAAGCGATCCTCTAAGGCCCAACTAATGGCCACCCTCTCGACGTTCCGCGCTGCTCTCTTCGGCGATCCGGGGCGCCTGGACCGAGATGTCTGGCTCGCTCGCCTTGCCGACCTTATGGTCGATGCCGACATTCCGCCTGGGTGCTCAGGATTGCTTGAGCGGGCGAGAGCGAAACTGCGCGACGGGGAAGCAAGGATTTCCCTGCGTGGCTACTCTCATATATTCGTCCATTCGACAGATCCGTCCGCAGGTCCCACCGAATCGGAACAGATTCTCCTAGACGACACCGATGGAATCGAAGCGTGGCAGGAAGTGTTCGAGCGACCCGATGTCCGTTTGCTTGCAGAGGCTTACGCAAAAGGTTCCGATTGCGCCTCGATCCGGGAAACTCTCGGGGATGCCAGACCGTGGACGAAGGCAGCCCCAAAGTTTCCGGCGGCCCGCGTGGTTTGGGGGGCGTTGGTGGGTATGCTCGGGCAAACGGAGGAATCTAGCGGAGCTGAGGTTCCAGTTGGCGGTGGGAAGACTCCGCAGCCAGAGCTTGCCAGGATGACTCACTCAGATTCCACTGAAACGTCCCCATCGGAATCAGTTTCCACCTCAACCACAGTGCCTATTCCGGCAGACTCCTCTGGAAAGCAAAGCTCCTCTGCTACTACCATCTCATCGTTTAATGCTCTTGTTGCTATGAAGGCTGAGGCATTGAGTGCTGTCGATGACGAGCGACAGGCTTGGGTCGAAGAGACGACCAAAAAGCTCAAATCCGCGCTCAACGGATACGGGTTTCAGGCCGCAGTTCTCGGAACTCGCCTGACCCCGAATGGGTGCCTCGTAAGACTCGCTGGTTCCGACCGTCTGCGCGTCGAGGACGTCGAGGCCAAGCGCACTCAACTTTTGACCACGCACGCAATCAATCTGGTCACTGTTCAACCCAAGCCAGGCGAGATCGTGGTCACGATGGCGGGGAGCAAGCGACAATCCGTCTCGCTTTGGGATCTATGGGCGCGTCGCTCGCTCAACCGTAATATAGCCGAGATCAACACCTCGATTCTACTTGGGGTTCAGGAGATCAACGGTGCCTTGCTCTACCTGAATTTGGGTTCTGAGTTCGGCGGGCTTTCGGCACACGATCCGCATTCGCTCGTGGCTGGAACTACCGGAAGCGGTAAGTCTGTTCTGATACAGGCGATGCTTTTGGACATCGCTGCGACCAATCCACACGATTTGGCTCAGATGGTTCTCATCGACCCTAAGATGGGTGTCGATTACGCGGCGTTAGAGGATCTTCCGCACATGCGCGAGAAGATCGTTACCACCAAGGAGCGTTCGCGCGAGATCCTTGAGGGGCTTGTCGAGGAGATGGAGGGACGATACCGGCTCTTCGCCGCAGCCAGGGCGCGGGATCTTCCGACCTACAACTCGAAGGCTCCTAAAGAAAGCCGACTCCCGATGGTTTTTTTGATCCACGACGAATTCGCCGACTGGATGCTTGACGACGAATACAAGGCGGCTGTCGGGCGGGCGGTTCAGCGTCTGGGAGTGAAAGCCCGGGCGGCTGGCATCCACCTGATTTTCGCGGCACAACGCCCGGATAAGGATGTCATGCCGATGCAGTTGCGGGAGAACCTCGGAAACCGGTTGATCCTGAAAGTTGCAAGCGAAGCGACATCGAAGATCGCCATGGACCGTTCTGGAGCCGAGTTACTGCTTGGCAAGGGACACTTGGCCGCAAAACTTAATGGGGAACAGGGACTTGTTTTCGCTCAAGCTCCTTTTCTGTCTGACGACGATCTCGCGCTGGCAGTCGAGGCAATACGTTCTGACAATCACTTATGACAATTAATGCAGACTTTCTCTGACCCATACAGAGCATCTAGGTCCATGGGCTCATTCCCTGGGCGCAAAGGATTACTCACTAGCCTTTCCCTCAGGCGCACCAACCTCTTTTCATGCTCTTCCTTGATCTGAGTGATACGGTCGGGGCGAGCGAGATCCTCTAACGACTCCCCTTGATTCCATGTGAAGGGAGAACCGTGTTCGACGGCCTTTTTTTCATAAGCCTTTGCTTCGTCAAAAGCGTCTGGATGCTCTTCCATCAGTCTGACCCACTCGATCTTCTGCTGAAAGAAGCAAAAAGTACAGCCGCTCCTGGATCGCCAACGGTAATACTCAGGCAGGCCCACACCAGATGCCTCTAGGATATCCAAGACCATGACCTTATCGATACCCGCTTCACGAAAAGGAAATTTTACCGATAAGTTAGGGTTGGTAGGAGAATAGCCTGTACGGTATTCCTCATCCGATCGGATTGCGACGTAGCTTACCACCTTACCTCCCATTTCAAGATATGGCCGCACCCAGATCTCGAAAGGACGAATCTTAAGCTGTCGGGTACACCACCTTGTTTTTGGTGAAGGAAGGAAATGTTTATACTGCGCAAGCCAGAAGTCAAAGTCCCTATCCGGATTCAGCCGTTCAATCGGCTTTCCCAAAAATCCTTCCAGATGGCCAAGAAACTCATAGACCTCAGGCAACTCTTTCCCAGTATCGGTAAAGAAATATTCAATGTTGAGTCCAGGATGGTTCTGGTGCATGTAAATGGCCAGAGCGGCACTATCTCTTCCCCCTGAAAGTCCGAGCAGATGGCGAACAGCTTTCAAGCGTGCTTCCTCCTTTTTTCCCTCGCGCCGTAATCAACTCTCTCGGCAGAGACCTCTGTGAGACGAGAGCCCATCTCAGCTACGACCGCCAGGGCCACATCCCTTTCCACCCCCTCCTTTTTCAGCACGTCAAGTAGTCGGTTTACCAGCCTGTTGACCTCAGAGCGTTGACCTGCACTCACGCTGAAGTCAGGAGCAAGAGGGGTAGGACGATTTGGGTCGCTGGTATAGATCGCCATTTGCGTCCGTCTGTCATTCCGTCCCTTGATGTGCGCCAGAGCCTCAGCCTTAAGAAACTCCTGAGCCAAAGACGCAATCTCGACACGAGCACGGTCGACATCGCGATCAACCCAATCGCGCGGAGGACGATTGACCGCAAAGCTTGCGATGGCCTCAATTTCTTCAGCAGCTCCTGAGTAGGTTCCCAAGCGAATCGAGAGAGCATCAAGACGAAAGTTACCCGTGAGTCCTTTAACGGTTTCAGCCCGGCGATGAAGTTCGGCCAGAGCTTCGGGATCGGCAGATTGAACGCGCAACTCTTTCAGCATCGAGGCTGCAAGCTCACGAAGCATGCAAGAATATGCATCCACCAACTCTGCAAGCCCCTTACGCACTGCGGACACAACCTTGTTTGGTTTGGATACTCCGCCACCCTCAACAACGATGTGGGGAAGATCGTCCAACAGGAATTTATTTGGGTCGTTCGCCAGCTTTGCAAAATCTCGAACCCTGGTGGCTGTCGCAGAAAGGGTTGTCGTCTTGAGTACCCAAGGCTTCAGTCCAAGCACCACGCCAACCAATTTCCGGGCTATATCCAGAGGATGAAACGAGACTGTATTGTCGGTATCCCCGCATTGCTCTGCGAGCACTTCGGCAACTCCTGACAGAATTTCTCTATGAAAATCATAAAGGTCGATCCATCGCAGGCGCACAGACGCAGGATCCTGTGTGAGTCGATCAACCAGCAGGGTAGCCAGTGTGTGTTGGAACGAACCATCCAGATAAACTGCTAGATTTTCCAATTTGGAAAGCATGAATGCCACGGCCAGAATCGGCAAAAGACCATCTCGAACACCAAACGGGGGTGCTTGCCACAAGTCATACAGTTTTCCAATGGTACTGCCTGCCGCACCCGCGTCAAGAAGCAGTTGTTCAGCCGCCATCCACATCGGGCCAAGTCGGGCAGGGTCACTTTCATCAGGCTCACGAAATCCGTACTCAACCCCGTTCAGGGTTACCCCATGCAGACCAGTCACCTCAAGCAGGGAGGCAAAAAGCCCACCTTCCGCTGGGTACCCATTGATACCAACTCGCGGCTCTGTCGGTTTTTCGATCATCGCTTTCAGCAAAGCCTTCTGGGCTGCGATCGCGTTGCTAGAGGGTTTCAGTCTATTCAGGAGTTCGTTCCTAATCCTCGGCGCATCAGCGAATCGAGAATAGGCTATCTGCGATGCAATCGCGTTGAGACCTGCCAAGCCAGTGTGCCCAGATACCGTCAAGAGACCATTTTCCCCAGGCCCAATTCTTGCCGTCCAATCAGCTGAAAGAAATGCCTGACGCACCTGCTCCTCAAGATTGGCGGTGGCTTGGGCAATCCGCGCTTCAACCTCACGTCTGGCCACAGCATCTCCGTGCAACTCTGCTCTTTCAGATCGCACAGATTCCAGAGCCAACAACTCGGATGCCAGTCTCGGTATGGATACACTATTTTTTGTCCATCCTATGACGACCGGGGTGTCCTCCCCCGCAAGCGTAGCGGCACTCAACAAGTCTTGTGCTCTAGATTCAGACTCATTTTCTATTTCCACCAACAACAGGAAAAGACCATCCGCTCCATTCCGGAGTTGGTATTTGCGAACATAATCCTCGCCATCGATTAGAGGGGCAATATCGACCTCGAACCATCTCAATGCGCCAGTCTCGTGATAGTGTCTTTTGGCCAAAATGGGCTGGAGAACCGCCAGGCTTCGGAGCCGATTAAAGTCAACACCGGTCATTCGTGCGATTGCCTGATCGACTGCAGCCCCGATATCGAAATCACTACCGGCATAGATGGCATAGGCACCTAAATGCCTCTTAAAGATGATCACCGACCAACTGCAAAGCTGATTCAACATACTCTCAAGATGCCCGACATCCATCTTGGGCATAGACAGTGCAAGAACCTCCATAGTCGGGAATAGTCCCGATCGCTCTTTAAAAAGGTCAATTACTGCAATAGTCTTGATCAGATTAAGGTGATCAGCATCTCCGCCCGCGGCCTCACACCTCTCAATTGCATCAACCGCGAGCGACCACCGATGGCCGTCTGGAGAGGCCAGGATGGAAAACTCCAGATTGGCCCTAAGATAATCCCAAAGAAGTTCTGGACAATATTCAACAAACGTATCCGCTGGCGTTGAGCGCAGGAAGTCCTGAAAGCCAAGCGGCTCCGACGAATTCAGGAACCCGAAAATACTTCGTTGATTCTGGCCAAACCTGCGGCGAGACATGGGGCCGAGCAAAATTGCAACCACGGGATGGAGTGGCCAACAAGAGAGCAACTCTTTTCCAAGCGATACTGCGGTTCCAGGGCGGTTTCGTCTGATGGCATTGGCAATACCATCACAGGCGAAACCTGGGGAAGCGGAATCGGGACTGCGAATGGCACGGGCGATGAGGGATACCTGTTCCTCGCCAGCAACATTGATTGGAATATCAACAAAACGACCTTGGATTTTGAGCCATTCGTCTCGAGCCTCTCGCGATAATTTGTTGGCGTAATCATCGAATGCTTGATGAAGAATACCAATAACAATAAATTTTTGATCACTACGGTTGGCGGCCTCGGCCAGTTGTTGGAACAGGTATACATCAGACCCGTCCATCGCTGAGTTGTCCAAAAACTTGCCCATTTCGTCCACAAGAAGCAGCAAGCCAGCACCAGTAAGTGAGCGTGAGACATGCAACAATCGCGAGGAGAGATCAGATTCCGCAACCCCTACTCCAAGCTCCTTTGCATCCAAGAGATCAACTATGATTTTTTCTGGATCACCGCGCCGTCCTACGACCGGCAGGACGGTCCACCCCCCTTCAACGGCACCCATCAACGCCACAAGTCGGTCGGCAGTTTCCGCTCCAATCGCTCTTCTGGCAGTGTCTCTCATTGCCGTATTTGAACCAAGCAGTGCCGCAAGTACGACAGCAAGACTGGATTTTCCACTTCCATATGGGCCTGTCCAGGTAAATGCACCGTGTCCCGTCTCGGCAAATTGGCGTCCCATTGACAGCATCGCGTCGGCAATAGATGGTGCACATATAAAACCGTCCAAGGTGGTAGAATCTTCCATATCAGCGTCAATACGGACAGATCGTCGAAAACGACGCTCCACCGAGATAATATCAACCAGTTTCTTCATGCTGCCCTCATGTGTAATGATCTACTGATGAGATCGACGGCCATCGTCAGAGGATTGAGAGAAGGAAGATCATAGGCGTAAACCTGCCGCATCCCAGTACTCTCATCCCAACGGATGGCACCCTTGGACAAATCTGCCAATGCCGCCAACCGGTCCGCGACTGATTCCTCGTCAAGCATGAAAACTCTCCCAGGTGATCCCGGTTCGTGTGTCACCGCCTCAACGGTAAACTCACGACGAGAAGGGTACATACGCGTCCAAAAGGAATGCAATCCGAACAGGAAGACTTCGTCAGGCAGTGTTGGTTTGGGACCACGACGGAAGCTAAAGGCCGATCCGACCCCTAAAGCCTGTAACAATCCCAGCTCGCATAGCGGTGATTCAAGATTATCTTCATGAGATTCTTTGTTCGACGGACGTTTGGCAAGATAAGTACGAACGAAGCATTCCACATCACGTTTTATAGTGATATCGGCAATGCGAGAATCTTTGATACGTCCAGACTCCCTGAGCATTTTTATTCGACGCAGAAGCCGCTCAGTAATAAGGTCTCGGTCCATTACAGGTTCATTAAACTCATTAAATGCCCAGTACCATGTGGTCGAGCGACCGGGAGTGGAGGCAAGGCACCAATGAATAAGCCAAAGCGATGCAGGATGCTCAAGATAGGGGTCTCCTTTTTCTCCAAACAGGGCGTCTCCAAAAGGAGTAGTGACCAGACGACCCTGCCGAGATCCATCATCGTCTTCAAGTGCCAAGATACCGGCAGCCAATGACCAGTGACGCATGGAAGACACCATGTTTTTTCCAACACCAAAGGTTGCGATCGCCGATTCATCAGTAAATACAGACTTGGCGTCTCCACCATCCTTGCGCATTACGCATTTTACTTGATCGAATGACTTTTTTAACCATCCGTATCTCAGGGGAAATGTTTCATGTCCGGCAAATTGAAGCTTGAATCGCTCATCATCGAGTAGGCTACGCGCCATGGCAGTTCCAGGAAAAAGAAAATCGGTTGAATTTTTACCATACGACAGGTATCGTGGTCTCCAGACTGGGGAGTGTCGCCAGTCTGGCGAACAATGCCCGAATCTATGCCGTTTGGGCAAACTTGTCAACCGGAATCCGACTGGGGGATCTCCCCAGTCGTCGAGACTTGAAAAAGGGCAACAATGGTACACAGCAGGTCGTCAGGG
>JAMOBH010000161.1:0-12209 GCA_039908085.1 Magnetococcus sp. YQC-5 | reverse complement strand
CATAATTTCGTTTAAAACAAAGCGATGGATGTCTGTCAATTCACCATCAAGAGCATCCAGCAACTCTTCTTTTGTGGCTTTAAGCCTTGACGAAGCGAACATCAATGCTAGACGTTGGAGCATTGAACCCATATTCGGGCAAACCAAAAATGGATGGGGTTGGAAAGAAACATGACAGCAGTCCAGACAGGTTCTTCACCGATGGGTGCATATCCTCTTTGCTGCTTATGCACTTCCACAACTCCTGAGCATCTTGGGTGGCGATCAAATCAGACAACTGGCCAACCTCACACCTTGGCGCGTCAACCGCACCGTTACTACTGGCTTGGTACGAACCAGACTCCAGAAACATTTCTCGCACATCCGGGTTCGCGATTGGTGGGACTCAAAGTCCCGGAAATTCATGCCCCCAAACGGCATCCTACTGACCGGTTGAGCTTCCACCTTACACAACACGGTCCAAAATCAATCTTTTCCCGCTTGCATCCCATGCTTCCCACGAATCCAACGATCTGGGCAGGAGGTATGCGAGTCTAAAGTCCAGTAAAATCATAAAATTTGAAAGTAATGATCAAATGTGGCGGTCAGTAAAATACCCCGGATTCTCTGGTTACAGTTGATCAACCGAATACGCGCCTCGGCGTCTCCGCAATAACTCCTCATCAGAAGCAGCATGCCCAATGCAGAGCTGTCGAAACTGGTCACATCTTGAAAATCGATAGTATAAAGCAGCCGGGGTGAATGACGATGATAACACTCTCGGAACAGCTTATGTTGCTTGAAATTGAATTCCTCTGGCAATCGTAAGGTTATCCGACCTTCGGATTCTTGGGTAACGATCATTTTCGATCCTTTATCTGGAAAAATTTTGTTTTATTGTTGCACCCATTGGACCTCGATTAAAGTAATATCATCAATCGGATCTCGCCCGGCACGAAAAGCGTCCAGTTCCACCAGCAGCGAATCCAACTCTGCCCCGGAAGTAACGAGCGTTTCCAAAAAACGCACCAAGCGCTCATCTCCAAAGAATTCTCCGGTGGCGGAACGGGTCTCCACACTTCCGTCAGAAAACAGGAAGATACGATCTCCCCACGACAATGGATACCACTCAGATGTATCGTTCCCGCCCAGATGCGGCGTGATTCCCAAAGGTGATCGTGTGGATGGAAAACGTTGCACGGCCATACCGGCGCGGATCAGCACCCCGGATGGCAAAGCGGCATTCCAGACACGCATGCCGCCACCCGGTCGGTCCAGTTCCAGAAAAGTGGCGGCCATGAACATATTCGCTGGCAGTCTATGATAAATGACATCATTCAACTGATCAATAATCGCTTGCAATGGAAAATCTTGACGCGTCAGGCGGTAGAAGATGTCGGCCACCAGGGGACCACAAACGGCTGCTGCCAATCCATGCCCAGTGAAATCTCCCACCATGAGATATTGCACGCCATCGGACCGGCAAGTGGAGAGGACGATATCACCATTGGTTTTTTCCAGGGAAGTCATCATGACGCGCAATCCGCGAGGGTCGAACTGGGTGTCCTGACGCATCTTGAGAATCACGTTTTCCACATCCTGCCGGTCCATGGCCAAACGGTTAGCCAATTTGGCTCGTTGCAGCCATACTTGAATCCTTGCCTTCAGAATAATGGGACTGGGGGGCTTGTTGATGAAATCATCGCCACCACATTCCAGACAGTGGGCCAGTTCCCGGTCGGTCTGCACGGAGGTTAAAAAAATCACTGGGACGAACCACTGCGGCCTCATGGCCTTGATCCTCCGGGTAGCCAGATAGCCGTCCAGAACCGGCATTTGGATATCCATAAAGATCAAATCGCAATCCTGCTCTTCCAAGAGGACGAGTGCTTCCTGGCCATCTGCGGCCAACAGCACGTGATGGCCCTCTTGACGAAGCAACTCCTCCATAAAAATGCGTGTTACCGGGTCATCATCCGTAACCAAAATGGTGGCCATGGCAAACCTCTATTCGGTCTGGAGTGAACATTCCGCATCCTTTGGCTGGCGCGGTGGCGGGTCGACAAATGTCTCCTTGATGGCCAGGATCTCCGGCAGTATCGAAAAAAACATCTCGACCACACGGGGGTCGAACGCCGATCCCGCGTTGCGCCGGATTTCCGCCAAAGCCTGTTCCACGCTCCAGGGATCCTTGTAGGGACGCCTGGAAGTCAAGGCATCGAACACATCCGCCAAACTGCAAATGCGGCCCATCAGGGGAATGGCCTCCCTCGCCAGGCCATGGGGATATCCCTTGCCGTCCCAACGTTCGTGATGGGTCAACGCAATCATGTGAGCGGTTTGCAGCAACAGCGACGGTTCCTTGTCCAGCAGTTCGCCTCCCAGGCTGGTATGAGTCTTCATGATCGAAAACTCCGCATCGGTCAGTTTCCCCGGTTTCAGGAGAATGCTGTCCGGGATGCCGATCTTGCCCACATCATGCATCGGCGCGGCATGCAGCAGCAACTCCTCTTCGTGCGCGGCAAAACCGACCCCCCGACCGATCAAGGCGGCATAGTGGCTCATGCGCTGAATGTGCATGCCTGTTTCATTGTCCCGATATTCCGCAGCCTGACCCAGACGGCGGATGATCTCCATGCGGGTGCGCAGCAGTTCCAGTTCCCGGTCAGCCAGAGCCTGGGCCGTGCGCGCAGCGCGCAAGATGTATCGCACCCGGTGGCCCAGCAAATCCCAGTTGATGGGCTTGGTGATGAAATCCGTCGCTCCCGCCTGATAAGCGTGCTGGATGGATGCCACATCTTCCAACGAGGTGGCCAGCACGAACGGCATGTGTTGCAGCCGATCCACCCGGCGGACCGTCTCACACAAGGCAAACCCGTTCATCCTGGGCATGACCACATCTGAAATCACCAGATCGGGCGGTTCCTTCTGCAACAACTCCCAGGCATGCATGCCGTCTTCCGCCTCAGTCACGCGAAAACCGGCCTGCTCCAGTGCCGTGCGCATGGGCAAACGTTGCAGAAACTCGTCGTCCACAATCAATATCACAGCTTTCTGCAACTCGTCCGCCAGTTCACTCATGAGGATCACCCGATGGCCACGAAGCACACAATGCCTGCAATGCCTCTCTGGCTTCGTCAAACAGGAGGGCACTTTTTGAAAAATATTCGCGCACCGAGGCCAAATCGGCACACTCCAACTCCATGGCACGCCCGATTTCCGCCAAACGGGCAGCCCCCATGGTGAGGCTGGAGGATTTCAAGGTATGCGCGGCAACACGCACCCCCTCGGAATCGGCATGCTCCAAAGCCTGCTCCAGTTCGGCCAGCAGTTCCGGCGTGCGCGACAGATAATGTTCGACCATCCGGTTCAACAGTCCGGTCCCACTCTTGCGGGCCAAATCCAGGATGCGTCCCACGGCCACCTGATCCAGAACCGTCAGGGGCGGCTCTTCTCGGATGACCTCTGCCGGAACCGGTGCGCAATGAACGGGCTGAAGAAAAGGATTTTCTCCTGGCACGGTATTTTTGGCCAGGGGCAGCCAGCGATACAATACCCCACCCAGATCGGTCTGACTGAACGGCTTGTGCAGATAATCGTCCATCCCGGCTGCACGACATTGTTGACGGCTTTCCGGCAGCACATGAGCAGTCAGGGCAATCACAGGGGTCTGTGCCTTGCCAGCCTGTTCTTCCCAGATGCGCAAACGTCTGGTCGTTTCAAAACCATCCATGAGCGGCATTTCGCAGTCCATGAAAATGGCATCGACCATCCGATCCTCCGCACAGATGATTGCAAGTGCCTGATGACCATTTTCAGCGACCGTCACCTGACACCCGAACAGTTCCAGATTCGCGACCGCCACTTCTCGATTGACCGGATTGTCCTCCACCAGCAGGAGGCGACCTTCGAAACGAAAATGGTCTGCCGAAAAGGGCGTCTGCGTTTGCAACCGGGTGGCAATCTCCTGTCGATCCCCCGGTTGTTGTTTCCCGAAACGGGCTGTAAACCAGAATTTCGCTCCCTGGTTGGGCGCGCTCTCCAGCCACAAATCTCCGTCCATGAGGATCACCAGTTGTCGCGCGATGGGCAGGCCCAGACCAGTCCCGCCAAAACGGCGCGCCACCGAAGGATCTTCCTGGGAGAAGATCTGAAACATCTTGCCCTGATAATCCTCAGAAATCCCGATTCCCGTATCCGTCACCTGAAAGCACAGCAGCACATCCGCCGGTCGCTCTTCCGCCACATCGACTGACAGGGCGACCGATCCGTGTTCGGTAAATTTGATGGCATTCTCCAGGAGATTGAACAGCACCTGGTTGAGACGACTGGGATCGCCCACCAGATGCACCGGGATCCCCTCGGCCATGGTCAACCGGAATTCCAAACCGTTGCTGCGCGCCCTTTGCGAAAACATGACTTTGATATCTTGCATCAGCACATCCAAATCAAAACGCAGCGTCTCCAGACTCATTTGGCCCGCATGGATCTTGGCGAGGTTCAGGATGTCATCGATGATGCGCAGCAATGTGTGGCCGGAACGTTGGATGGTCTCGACATAATGGTGCTGTTGTTCGGTCAGAGGGGTTCTGAGCATCATGTCAGCCATGCCGAGGACTCCGTTCATGGGGGTGCGGATCTCATGGCTCATGTTGACCAGAAAGCTCTCCTTGGCCCGCGCGCCTGCCTTGGCGGCCTCCAGTGCCGTTGCCAATTCCATGGTCCTGAGCCGGACAGTCTCCTCCAGGTTGTCCCGATAGCGGAATAATTCTTCCTCGGCCCGTTTGCGGGCGTCGATGTCCTTGTGAATACCGATCCAAACCTCGCCATGCTCGGCATGCGTCATGGTGGAAATGGAGACGTGACCCCAGAATGACGTGCCATCCTTTTTGATATTGCGGACATCTCCCTCCCAGACCCCTTTGCGATACAAATGTTCTATGATGTGATGAACGGTGTGCTGGTCGTCCGAGGTGTGTGTCATGGCAATCGATTTGCCGATGAGTTCCCCCCGGTCATAGGAGAACATGTTCTCGAATCCCCGGTTCGTGAAGACGATCACGCCATCGCTTGCGCGCACGAGACAGACACCCTCCGTCATATGTTCCAGAACACGAGACTGAAGCCTGATATCCTCTTCCCGCGCGGCCCGCGCTTCAATCCGCAAATAACCATAGCGCTCCGGTATGACCGGGTCGATGGCACCAAAACTGCTGACCAGGTTGAATCGTCCATCGGCATCGCAACGTGACAGGAAGGTGTTCACCCTGGCGTGATGCGTGGCCGGGTCCATGTGGACGGTTCCCTGGGGAGCGGTGATGACAAGGTGTTTCAAGGCGTCAATCAGTGCTTCCGGTTCCAGTGATCCCGCCTGATTCGCCGCCTGGGCGAAGGCCTTCACGCACAGATAGGTGCCCTCGCCGAAATTGGTGAGGATGCCGTTTCCCTGCGGCCACAGTCCGCTGATCCCTGGCATCTCGGCCAGACGCCGGAGAATCTGTTGATTGGACTCGGTGGGTGCTGTCATGAAATACGTATTGCTTGAATAGTGGCCAGATCGTACCTCCGGTGGCAGATGACTTGCCATCATTTCATCATAATGGCCCATGACCACAGCCATCCGGTTTTTCAGGCCCATGTCAGCAAAACGGGTCAGGAGTTCAATCTGATCTGCTCCGGCGAAATAGGGCACGAACACGTCTGGTTGCATCCGGGAGACCTGATCCAGCAAATCATCGATCTGTTGCCGGGCAACACCAAGAGCCAGATATTCCTCTCCGACCACCGTGCCGCCTGCCCGCAGCAGTGCCTCTTTCGCCGCGTTGATGGAACCGCGTGGCCATTCGTAGTTGTTGCCAGCAAAAAACATTCTCGGACCGTATCTTTCCAGCATGTACGGAATCATCTTGTCGATCTGCTGATTAGGCAAGGCCGCGAAATGAAAAAAATAACGACTGAGAATGCTCCCTTCATAAAAAGAAAAATTCAACAAGGGAATCCTGCGTGGTTCGGCCACCCGGTAGGCCACAGCGATTCGTGCATTGGAAAGGAGGTTGCCGATCAGTGCCGCGCACTGATGCTGTTCCAGCAGTTTTTCAGCCGCCCGCACCGCGCTGTCCGGCAGGCTGCCATCGTCTTCGATCACGAGTTGCAAAGGCCTGCCCAACACGCCACCATTCTCGTTGATCTCCATGACAGCGATTTGTCCGGCCCGACTGATCTCTGGACCATAAATCCGCACCACTCCCGTCAACGGGGACATCAGGCCCAGGGATACCGGATGGTCTTTGTGAGAACGTGTCTTCCTGTTGCCCTTTTGTTCCGTCTGCCTGACCGTCTCGCAAGATGAACCGCTTGTCTGCAACGGGGCATCTTCGTCGGTTGACGTTGCCAGGATGATCGGCGTCGGACCCTCCATGGTGTCAACCGGTTCAGCCTCCATGGGCGATGGAGCGTAGCATGACACCTCTTCTGGCAACACGTCACCGATCTTGGGCAGCCATTTTTGCAACAGACAGCCCAGATTGATCTGGCTGAATGGTTTATGCAGAAAATCATCCATCCCGACTGCGCGGCATCGTTGACGGCTTTCCGGCAGTACATGGGCGGTCAGGGCGATAACGGTGGTATGGGGTCTCCCGGTCTGTGCCTCCCAACAACGCAAACGTCTGGTCGCTTCAAAACCGTCCAGGACCGGCATTTCGCAGTCCATGAGAATGATGTCAAAGCGGTTCTCCATATCCTGGATGAGGTTCAGTACCTGCTGTCCATTATCGACAACCGTCACGCGACAACCAAACAATTCCAGGCACGCCTTTGCCACCTCCTGATTGACCGGATGGTCCTCTGCCAGCAAGACATCGCCCTTGAAACGACTGTTCTCCAGCAACAGGGGGCGTTGAACCGTTTGCCAGGCGGCCAATTCCCGGCGGTCTCCCGGTTGCTGCTTGCCGAGGTGCAGCGAAAACGCGAACGTTGATCCCTGGTCGGGAACACTCTCCACCCACAGTTCCCCTTCCATGATATGGACCAGTTGCCGGGTGATGGCCAAACCCAATCCGGAACCGCCGAATTTGCGCGTTATCGAGGAATCGGCCTGAGAGAATGGCTGAAATAAATGCGACACAAGATCCGGGGCGATGCCGATGCCCGTATCGCTCACTTGAAAATGGAGATGGACATCCGCCTCCCGCTCTTCCAGGAGATCGACTGTCACCCGAATCGATCCCTGCCCGGTAAACTTGATGGCATTGCCGATCAGATTGAACAGCACCTGATTCAGACGATACGGGTCGCCCAGCAGGTGGACGGGAACTCCATCGCTGATCACGCAGGAGAGTTCCAACCCCTTGTCTTGCGCCTGACTCATAAACAGGTCATGCAGGTCACGGATCAGTTCATCGAGGTCAAAATGGATCAATTCCAGGATCATGCGGCCTGCCTGGATCTTTGAGAGATCCAGGATGTCGTTGATGATGCGCAATAATGTGCGTCCGGAACGATGGATGATGTTGATGTAATGGCGTTGTTGCGGCGTCAAAGATGTGCGCAGGATCAGGTCGGCCATGCCCAACACCCCATTCATCGGGGTGCGAATCTCGTGACTCATGGAGGCGAGGAACTGCGCCTTGGCCGCATGAGCCGATTCCGCCTCCTCTTTGCTGCGCTGCAATTTTTCTTCCCAACGTTTGCGCATGATGAAATCGAGTACATCACTGCCCACCGCCAGCAGTTGATGAATGTCTGAGTCATCGTAGAGTTCCGGTTTGTTTCCAACCGTAAAAACGATGTGCACCTTGCCCTGGACCAGCACCGGCACGCTCAAGAGTCGGACAACCGGCAGAGGCTCCCTGGGCAATCCGCATTGGGCGATGATTTCCGCAGGGTTGTTGCAGATCACCGGCTGCATCTGCCGGATGACCTCGGCCAATAAATTGGATTCGTCCAGATAATGCCGAATCTGGTCTCCCCCTTGCACGGTATTCTTGCTTGTGGAGACCAACATCTGGGTGCTCTGGTCTTCATCGAGCAGACTCAAGAAACCGATCTGGCTGTTTGTGATGGTTGCGGCAATCTCGATCGCTTGATCGCACAGATCCTGGATGCTGAGTTCCATGGCCCACCGGTTGAGAGCCATCATGCGACGCAGACGATCCTCGTTGACAATCCTGGTGGCATGGAGTCTGCGACGTTCGGTGGCGTCCCGGAACAGGATCAACCAATAGGGTTGTTTGTGTAAAACGATCACTGACAGCGTTATGTCTGTGTAAAAGAGCGTGTTGTCCCGGCGTTGCACAAGCAGGTCGTTTCGATTAAAAAAGGTCTCATGATCCTGAGCCATGAAATCGGCAAACAACTGAAGCAGCCTGCCATCCGGGTTGATCTCCCCAACCGGGATGGCGGCAACCTCTTTTTCCTTGCAGCCCAGCATCTGGCAGAAATGCTTGTTGGCCATGTGTAGCGTTCCCGCATTGTGTGCCATGAGAACAATGCCTTCACTGGCGTATTCAAATATGCTGTGCAGTGTGAGTCGGTTTTCATAGAGTCGCTGGATTACCACATCGCCAATCCGGATAAAGGCTACGCCGCCGACCAGCAGCAACACCACTGTCAGGATGACCGTTTTGCTGATCGATGTCCAAACCAGGGAACGCAGTTCGGCGATATCGATTTTGATCGTCAGGCCGATCTCAAGAGGGACGATATATTCATAAGCAGCCAGCACCTCCACGCCTCGGTAATCCAGACCGATCAACACGCCACCAGATCGTTCCTCCAGGGCGCGATGGATCGGAATTGCCCGGTTTTTCTCCTGCCATGGGATGCGTTGCGGAAAGCTGCCTATATGCTCGGCATGACGCTGACGGAACAGAAATTCGATATGTTCTCCATGCCGGCGGGCAAAGATGATTTCGCCCGTGCTGCCCAGTCCGATGTGCCAATTCTGGTAGGCGCGGGTCAGCAAATCATCAATGAGTGCTTTGTCGTTGCTGGGTGGGGAAGTCGGATCTTGTAGCGCAGATTCATAGAACGTATTGATCAGCCGAACTTGACTGGCGGCTAGTGCTCTGAGACGTATTTTTTCGCTGTTCAGGAGTTCCTGATACAGCACATACAACGTGCTGCTCGTACTCATAGCGACCACCGCCACCATGATGCCAAGCAAAAGGAATAGACGTAACTTATCTTTACCTAAATGTAGCATTTTTACCTGTTTGCTCTTAAAGAATTATTTCTATTTTGGTTTCATCTCACTTTTTTTACTTTTCATGTTCAGATCTTGATCAAAAATTAACCCGCAACGCAAACTGGCCTATACATGGGATCTGGTGCGCGAGAACGACTCCTGGGTGGGTCTCCAACCGTACAACGTTACATGCAAAGCCGTTCAGACCCACGATATTAAACAATCCCAAAAAATCATATAAAAAACATAATATTGTGCTTGATACCCTGTTGGAGCAATGGCTGTATGTGGTCATCGCAAACCACCCAAACAGGAGCAACGCACATGACCAACCTTACCATAAACGCACTGACCCCCGCACAACAGACCATTCTTGAATCCGCCGCCAGTCGCACGGACGGTTCAGTGCACCCCGTACCGGATTAATTCACAACGTACTTTGCCGAGCGAGCAACAGCTCCCTTGTACCATGCTGCTCGCCTTGCAAAACCTCTGATGCGCGACCGGAACTTGGTCAACCAGATCCGAATGTCACGGGCCGTCCCATCAGCATGGCCCAAAAGATCCGCGTTGTGTCCGGCTGCCACATCCGGTACTCGTTGAACGGAGCCGGACGATCTGGTTTTCCGGGATCAACGACGATGCCCCAAAGCGGTGCGATCGCATGGGGCAGCAAAGCGTACCGTCCATCCCCGAACAGATCAGGTCGTTGTGGATGCACCACCACGAACCGATCGGACAACCGATCAAAACGGCGCAGATCCTGCGCCAGCCGGGATGCTTCCGGGATACCGGGCAGAGGCCGATCAGTCCGAATCCAAGGTGCGCTCTCGCCAGGATAGAGCGTAGGTGTTCCCCACACACCCGGTCGCACGGCCACGGCCTGAATCCGGTCACCAGTTCGGTAGACCCCACGCCACAACACCAGATTCATCATGGTGGGTTTGATCCGCAGATCAATAGGCGCATCTCCGCGTTCTTGCGCCCACGCCTGTGCCAAGGTGACAGCGCGCTGCTGCTGCCATGCCGCCACGCTGAACCAACAACCCAAACCGGCCACAGCAATCACCAGCCAGCGACGCTGTCGGCTGCGCACGGCCCGGTAGAGCAGCACCATCAACAGCAAGGTGGTAATCGGCTCGACCACTGGAAGAATGCTCCAGGCAAAGCGGGAATCAGAAAACGGCCAGAGCAGTTGCGTGCCATAGCTGGTACAGGCATCCAATGGACCTGCGGTCAAATATCCCAGCGAGGCCATAGCCCAACTCTGACGAAATGTCAAACGTGACCGGGTCCATCCGTAAAGCAGCAGAGTCGCCACCAGCCCGCCCACTGGAGTAAACAGAAGCGCATGGGTGAACTGACGGTGATACTCCAATTGCAGCAGAGGATCTTCGGCGGACTGGATCAGTACATCCAGATCCGCAAGCAGCGCGGCCAACCCTCCGACCACCGCAGCCAGCCGCAATCGCTCACGGGGCTGAAACACAGCGGCAACAGTTGCGCCCAACAGGGCATGTGAAACCGGATCCATGACGAACATCCTTACGGGTTGGAATCGATCACCACCTCGCCGACAAAATAGATCACCGGGAACGTCCGTTGCCACACTTTGCT
The DNA here is from genome assembly GCA_039908085.1 of Magnetococcus sp. YQC-5. GTDB lineage: Bacteria > Pseudomonadota > Magnetococcia > Magnetococcales > Magnetaquicoccaceae > Magnetaquiglobus. The sequence goes on along the minus strand of JAMOBH010000161.1, from coordinate 1,426 downwards.
GTAGAAATTTTCCATGCGCTTCCCATCTCCGTAGCGGATCAGGGTTCCGACCGCCAACGCCGTGCGCGGCGCGGCCAGCCAACGTTCCTGCTCTTGGGGATGGGAAACACGCATGAAGCTGTAGTTGTTGCTGTCGAAAATTTCCAACAGTTTGCCATGATACACAGGCGGTTGAGCAGGGATGTCCAGAATGCGGGCAGCCTGATCGACCGTGGGATGGTCCGGTGGTGGTGCGGCCAGCAGAGGTGCCCCCCAATCAAGAAGGATCATTGTCGGCAACAGAGCCAGAAGCAGTAATTTTTTTGTCATGTTCACACCATCTCGATTTGACTACGCCCCAGGGCCGATACGCACCCGTCCACCACGATACCCATGCCTGCATTCATTGCATCAAGACAACGTTTGATGCGCCACACTCAGCCAGCCCCCTGGGTCAGAGAATACCGGCGGCATTGTCCACGAACATCTGGCCGTCACCGGATGTAGCGGTTCAACATGGTATCACCTTTGTGGCCGGTTTGCGCTCTAATTTTGTGGTTGGCGATCCCGGCGTTGGCGGCACTGGTCACCAAGCCCGACCGCAGACTGTGCCCCGCATAATCCTGCGGATCAAGACCCGCTTTTTCAGCCCATGCTTTGATGATCCTGGCCACGGCATGGTTTGATAAGCGTTCGCCCACATTGCCATGACGGTCCACGCCCCGGAAGATCGGCCCTTCGGTGATGTCAGCAACCTGAAGTCAGGATTGGACGGCCTTGACCGGGCAATGCGCCCCACGGGCGAAAGGGATGCCGATCTTCCGTCCACAACCTTCCTGGTCGGTTTTGCTCCGTTGGAGGGTGATGGTCAGCCCCTCGCGTACCTCCTGGATGTCTTCCACGTTCAGGGCAACCAGTTCTGATCTGCGGAATGCCCCAGCAAAACCCAGCAGCAGTAATGCCCGGTCCCTTGTCTCCTTCGGGCCAGCCCCCGTGGCGTGTTTCACCATGGCGATGATGTCCTCCCGGATGGCAGGGGTGACTTGCCTCTGTTGGGAGCCATGGGTGCGCCTGATCCCCTTGATGACCACCTTGACCAATTCTGTTTTCGTGGAGTCCAGCATCCCCTGGGTGGTGTGGGCCTTGGAGATCGAAACCATCCATCGAATCAAGGTGGATGCCTTGTGGCTTTCGGCGTGGGCACTGAGGTAGGTGGCGAGTGTCTCTGGTGCCGCCGGTATCTGGCCGCCCCAGTCCAAGAACCGGAGGAGATCACGTTGATAAGCCGCCGTGGTTCTCTTGGCCATGGCCGCCGTAATGTAGTGCCTGGTAGAAAACAGCAAAATATCTTGCAGAACAATTATTTATGCTTGATTTTTGTGATCGAAGTTTGTATCCTGCAAGGATCATAAGCCATGTCGCAGACTCAAAATCGATTGAAGTTTCT
>JAMOBH010000160.1:0-12209 GCA_039908085.1 Magnetococcus sp. YQC-5 | reverse complement strand
TGTCACACATTCACTCTGTTCCTCTGTCTTTATACATCCACATTCCATTTTGCGTCCGCAAATGTCCCTATTGTGACTTTTACTCGGTTGCCGGTTTTCCGGTGGAGGAATCGCGTTACATTGCAGCGTTGATTCAAGAAGTGTCACACTATCGAACTGTGTTACACGAGGACCACCGCCCATTGAGCAGTCTGTTTCTAGGCGGAGGAACCCCTTCTCTGCTCAAGGGAGAGACGATTCAAACCCTGCTGGATGGCATTCGGGATCATTGGAATCTGACTGACGATTGTGAAATCACCCTGGAAGCCAATCCTGAATCCTGCATCGAACACAAGCCAGAATCATGGCATCGTGCCGGGGTGAATCGTGTAAGTCTTGGAGTTCAGGCAGTCGATAACACACGTTTAAAATTGTTACAACGCCCCCATGATGCCAAAACCGCCTGCAAGGCATGGAAGCAATTGAAAGGTTTTGAACGTATCAGTCTGGATTTGATCTATGGAACTCCTGGACAACGGATCCTGGATTGGCAACGGGAGTTGGAGACGGTATTGAACTGGGGTGTGAATCATCTTTCCTGTTATGCATTGACTTTGGAGAGAGACACGCCTTTTTACCAATCATGGATGCGTGGCGAACTGCGCCTGCCCGATGAAGAGGATGAGATGAATTTCTTTTTGGCCACCAGGGAATGGTTGGCCAAACAGGGCTTGGAGGGATATGAAATCAGCAATTTTGCCCGTTTGCAGCAGGAATGCCGGCACAATGTCAATTACTGGGAATTTGGGGATTATCTGGGCATCGGGGCCGCAGCCCATGGCAAATGGACCAACCTGAATGGAGAGATTTGGCGCACGGAAAATCCCCGTGACTGGTCAGAATATTTGAGCATGGTCGAACAAGGGAGTTCGGCCAGACGGGTCAGCGCGGCAGAGGCTGGAAGTGAATGCATGCTCATGGGATTAAGGATGCAACGAGGCATGAGTCGAGCCAGATATCAAGAAATTACCGGCGAAGACCTGATGGTGACGCATGCCAGTGAAATCAACCTCCTGATGACCAAGGGCCTCTTGAGTGTTGATGCAAAACGAATTCGTCTGACAGATGCAGGCATGTTGTTAGGAGACTCTGTCATGATGGAATTGCTATGATTTTTTGATCAACCATGCCACTCTCAAGTGGAGGACATTTTTTTATGAACGCCCACGACCTCGGCTATGCCAAACTTTTTTCCCATACCAGGATGATGCGAGACCTTATAACAGGTTTCATTCATGAGGAGTGGGTTTCAGGGTTGGATTTCTCAACCATGGAAAAGGTAAACCCAATTTATGTAACAGATGACTTCCGCAAACGAATTAATGATCTTGTTTGGAAGATCCGATGGCAAAAGAGCCATCGTTGGCTTTTCATCTATCTGATTTTGGAGCCACAATCGACAGTGGATGTCATGATGGCCATTCGAAATCCCTTGTATACCATGCTGCTTTATCAAGACTTATACCACTCTGGCACAATCATGGAGGGTCAAAAATTTCCTCCTGTTGTCCCAATTGTCCTGTATAATGGAACGCCAAGATGGACAGCAGCTCTGGATGTGGCTGAGCTGATAGAAGAATCCCCTCCTGGACTGGAAGCCTACCGTCCGCATATGCGCTATTTGCTTGTGGATGAGCATCGATATCAGGAAGGTGAACTGAAATCGATGCAGAATGTGGTGGCGGCGTTGTTCCGTTTGGAAAAAACCCGTACCCTGGACGATGTGCGACAGGTGATCCAAGAGTTGCTTGTTTGGTTGAAGGGGCCAGAATACCAGGAATTGCGCCGGTCGTTTGCAAAATGGTTGAGTCGGATTCTGTTGCCAAGGCTGTCCAAAAAGAATGTCACTGTTCCGGAGTCCATTCCGGAGATGAACGACCTGGAGGAGGTTCATACCATGCTGGCGGAAACTGTGGAAGGATGGACAAGAGAATGGACGCGGGATGGTGAACGCAAAGAGGCCGCCAAAATCATTCTGCGCCAATTGACACGCCGTTTTGGTGATTTGTCTCCAGAGGTTCATGAGCGACTGAAACGGGCTGACATTGATGCCCTGGAACTCTGGGCAGATCGAATCCTGGATGCCCGTTTTCTTGAAGACATTTTCGCACCTGCCACGGCTGATCTGAACTGAACGCGGCCCAGTGAAAACCAAACCCTGGAGAGAACTTGCAATTCCATGAAAGTCAGCATCGGCATGCGCATACAACCTGGACCCTGGGGAGGAGGCAATCGGTTTGGCATGGCTCTGGCGGGTTATCTGAAAGCCCAAGGACACGAGGTGACGCATGATCTCTCTGACACAGGGATCGATATCATTTTATTGGCTGAACCGGATCATCGCTTGAAAATCTCCGCTTATGATCATGGTGCCATTTTGCGATATCTGCTGTTTGTGAATCGACGCGCCGTGGTGGTACATCGCATCAACAATACCAGTGAGGCACGGGATGACCCGGAAAAAAAGTTCAACCAATATCGCATTCAAGCCAATCGGGTGGCCGATCATACGGTTTTTGTGAGTCAATGGGTATTGGAACGTTATCAGGCCTCTGGGTTTGGTGATCGTCCATACTCGATCATACTCAATGGTGCGGATCATCGTCTCTGGTGCCCCAACCAGCAGGAGAAAGCCCGCCAGTCACGATTGAAACTGGTCACCCATCATTGGAGTGGTCATCCCAACAAAGGCCTGGATGTTTATCAACAACTGGATAACATGCTGGCCCATCCCCCCTGGTCCGAACAATTGGAATTCACCTATATTGGCCGCCTGCCAGAAGGATTTACTTTCCGAAACAGCCGTCACATCCCACCGATGACAGGCGAACCTTTGCTGGAAGCGTTGCGCAAACAGGATGTCTATCTGACCGCATCCCGGCATGAAGCAGGTCCGAACCATGTTCTTGAAGGTGCGTTGTGTGGTTTGCCCCTGTTGTATATGAATAGCGGATCCATGGCAGAATATTGCTCTGGTTTCGGACTGGAATTCACCCAGGAAAACCTGGCAGAGACCTTGACCCGAATGATCGCCGAACATGGGCACTGGGTCCAGCGCATGGAGAGATTTCCGTATACGTCCGACAGGATGTGTCAACACTATCTGCACCTGTTCGAACATCTGATGGCCACACGGCAAGAGGTGCTGGGAATGCGTCATTTTTGGCGATCGCCCCGCTGGTTGCTTCGCACCCTGCTGCATCGAGACCGACGTTGATGAGTACCCCTCCCCCCCCAACACACCCCCCCCAAACCCCGGAGAGTGCATGGCCGACTTTGCAAAAAGCCATCGAAGTCACGCCCCCAAGCCTGCCGCCCCCCTCTTTTTTACATCGACTGACCCGCCATCTGGGTCGGAAAAGGATACCATCACCAGCACTACCTCCGGGTGTGACGATTCTGGTGTATCATTCTGTTGTAGACCCAGGGGCCTTGCATGACTGGGAACGCCATTATATCAAAGGTCAAACAACAATACAGTTGTTTACCACCCAAATGGATATCATGACAGAACTAATGACCCCCATTGCGTTAAGCGAAGTGCCTGCACTTTGGCAACAGGGATGCCCGGATAGACCCTTTTTCGCTGTCACTTTCGATGACGGATTGCAAAACAATCTGGATGTGGCTCATCTGGTGTTGCGATCACGGGGCATACGCCCGACACTCTTTGTCAACGGAGCCTATGCACAAGGAGTGGTATTCTATCGGATTCTGGTTGCGATTCTGGTTGGAACAGGACGGGCCGGTGCCTTGGCCGCTGCTTTACGGGATGCCATGCCCGATCTCCCCTGGAGCCAGGAACCAACCACGTTGTTCAACCAGACCAAGCAGTATTACCAACCAGAAAAAATGGAACAGAGTGTGGAACAGGTCTACCGGGACCACTGCGGGAATCCAGGGGATCTGGGTGCCCATTTGAATGTGGCAGGGGTGCGTCAATTGCAGCGTGATGGATGGGAGATTGGCAATCATACGTTTGCTCATCGAATCCTCTCGCATCTGACTCCACAAGAGGTGGCATGGGCCGTGGATCACAATGCCGAGTTCTGGCAGCAGCAGCAGATTGACTTGATACCCTTTCTCGGTTATCCCGTTGGCCGTGCCTGTGACGTGCATCAACCGGTCCATAATTATTTGTCAACCAGGCCGGGTCTGCATGGGATGTTTGCCAATGGAGGGATCAATTTGATCGCCACTCAGACTGAATGGTTGCGATGCAGTCTGGCCCAGGCCAACACCCGCAACGCAGTGCTGGAATGCCTGCAAAAAGAGTATTCCAGAACCAAAAAGGCTTTGCATATGATCGGAAGGGATATGAATTGAGCGGGCAACAGTGTCTGATCACTCATTGTCCCGTGAAAGGGGTATGCCGTCAATCAAAATCAAAACAATCGCACCACCCATAAAAAAATCAATAAAAAAGGGTGGAGGGGTCTGGGGAGGCGGTTCACCGCCTCCCCAGGAAGTTTCTCCTTTCAAGGAGGGGTCTGAACGGTACCTTCGAACCAAAAACAGAAACAAATCACATCAAACAAGAAAACATCAGCTCATTTTCCAGTCTGTTGACCATGCCAAACGAATCACTCTCATCACCCTTGGCAGCTGCCGGATCGTGCGGAGCCACCCCATGACTGGCGAGCAGATCACCCGGCATCAAGGGCAAAGCACCACGGCCTTTGATAACAAAACTGCTCCCCCTATTGCCTCGCCGCGAGGAACAGCGTTCACTCATCAGGGATGAGGCATCAAAAAATGTGACAGGCAGGGCAGACAGGCTATCCGCCGGGTTCACATTTGGTGTATCCAGTGTAACCGTTCCTTGGATCCCTTGCGCGGAAGAGGCTGTAATAGCACTTGAAGGATTTTTCAGCAAAGAGTGTGCTTGAATGATCACCTTGCCACCTGCTCCTTGAAATGCATTGGCCTGGATTTGACTATCCTTCAAGATCAGATGGATGGGATCAATGAAGATATTACCACCTTTCCCATCCCCCCCCTTCACGGAGGTGGAAATACTTGATTGAGCCAAAAGTATCCGATTGTTGACCTGAACCGTTATGTCCCCGCCCCCCCCCTTTTCAGATGACGATGTAATAGCACTCCCATGCAAGATCAAGTGATCCTTGGATGCCAACTGAATGGATCCGGCCTGACCAGCCTTGTCTGCTCCTGAAGAACTGTTGGCAGCAATCGCACTCCCCGAATCAAGACGTAAGCTGTTGGCTTCCATTTTTATGCTTCCCCCGCCCCCCTCGCCTGCTGTGGAGCTTTCCACCAGACTCCCATTACTCAACGACATAGTGTGTACATACAAATTCACATTACCACCACGCCCTGATCCCCCTTGAACGGATGCACTGATTGTGCTGCCATCAGTACCAGAAAGAGTGGATGTCGTGACAGTAATGTGTCCGCCTTGACCTGATTTGGCACCCGTGGTAATGACACTTTTTTGGGACAAATCCACCCTCTCCGATGCCCTCACAGTAATCGACCCTGCATCACCGTTACCATTGTTGGATGAGGCTATACTGCCACCCGTCAAAGTCAAATCAGTCAAGGTATTGATGATATTCCCGGCTTTTCCTGATCCTGCACTGCTGGTGTTGATTTTACTGTTCTTGTCAAGAGCAAGATATTTAGTTGTAATAGTAATAGCACCCCCCACTCCAGCATCAACATCCATTCCTAAACTGTTTGTACTGATACTACTGGATGTGGCCATCATGATCCTGTCAAGGGCATGAATGACAATATCACCTCCATCTCCAGGGCCCAGGGTGCCTGCACGAATATAATTCTCGGATCCTAATGTCAAGAGTGGCGTGCTGATCCATATTTCCCCTCCTTTTCCTGCACCCTCTGCGGTCGAATAAGACGAAGAAGATATCCGACTTAAAAATTCGATGGGACTATTGCTGACGCCAGAAATATCTAGCAATTGGCTTGCAGTAATCTCGATTTTCCCAGCGTCCCCCTTTCCTATCGAACTAGAACTTATATAAGCACCATTACGAATAAAAATACTGGAAGCATTCAAAAACACCCTACCTGCTTGCCCATAGGGTGCACCTTCAGAACCAAAATCACTCAATATTCGTGCAGGCAAAAAAACAGAAGAGGCATCATCAAAAATTCCGTTACCGTCGAGGGTAATCCCATTCGTGGCATTGAGATAAATATTCCCAGCCATCCCTGAACCAACAAGGTTGGAATGAATAACACCTCCATCGGTCAACTCAATGTTTTCAGCCTGCAACCAAATACTCCCCTTCCCTTCCTGATTTGTCATGGCGTTCATTCCACCGCTGGATGCGTCGATCATACTGAACCAAGCAATACCATGATGCCCACTCACACTTATTTTTTCACTCACATCAATCTTGATTTTTCCCCCATAGGATTTGAATGAACTGGCAGTAATCTGCCCCCCATCCAGTACGGTCAAGTTATGCGCGTACACCGTGATATCACCGGACATATTATAAGATAAATTAGATATATGCGCAGGAATTTGATTTTTACTCCATCCAGAAAGGGAAACATCACCTGAGGATGTAATATTAATATGACCAGAATTACCTTTGCTCAGATTGGCCTGACTGGTAATCTGAGCACCATTTTGAAGTTGCAACATCCCAGTTGTGATGGTGATATTCCCGGCATTGCCTGTACTCGACAGAGTATCGGACGATATATAACTGGATAGTCCCGATTGTACTTCAAGCCCCTTCAGAAAAACACCACTCGATGCAGTGATCTCAATATTACCAGAAGAACCCGTACCAAACGAATTATTATAAACAATTCCTCCATTCAAAAGCTCAATTCGCGGTGCCTTCAGGGAAATATCACCCGCAGATCCGATGGAAAAGGATCCAGCTGCAATTCCACCAATGGGACCAGATGCAGAAATGGTAATGCTCTCTTCTCCATTCATTATTATATCCCCACCACGGGACTCAGTATTAGTCATAGCAAAAACTGAACCCGTATTTGATATCAATATATTTTTTCCTTCAACCAAAATCTTCAATCCACTACCAGCGCCTGATTTATTGTTAGTGTAAACACCAGAACTGATAGTATCAGCCTTCCCATCAACAGTCACATTCCCCTGGACCCGAATATCAATACCACCTCCAAAACCTGATTTGTCGGATCTGGACGATACATAGGCCCCCCCCGTGATACTCACATCTTTGCCCCGAATATATACTGTACCCGCCACATCGCCACTTGTTTGCAGCGCGGAACGCTGAACAAGGTTAATAGTGCCTCCGCTTTGCCCATATCCCAACGAAGGATTGCTCCCATCAGGTATGACTTCCCCTGGCCCTCCAGTGCTGATCAGCAAAAGACGGCCACCCGATGCCTTAAGAATGGTTTCTCCCATCTTGGTGTTAGAGAAAAGCCCCTCTTGTACAGTGATGTCTCCACCAGTCACTGAAAAAGTTTTGCCAGCAGGAACCGTCATGCCTTTCAAGCCAGAGGATACGGAGTTGACGGATCCAGCGCCATTGAACAGGATGGTACTTGGCTTGCTGTTCAGGAAACCAAAGGCAACCGGATCGACTGCAACCAAGTGGCTGGTCTGCTTTTTGTCGGCAGAAAAATGCTCTGTTTCGCTGAATTTGAGATAATCTGCCGTGGTCACATGAAATGAACCAGAGAGATCCAATGAAGCATTAGGTCCAAACATCACCCCATTGGGGTTCATCAAATACAAATTCGCACCAGAAACGCTTGATTTGATGGTCCCGTCAATGTGTGATTTGGTTCCACCTGTCACTCTTGAAATGATATTAATAATACTGCTTCCCTGAAAATCAGCCGTTTCGCCCGCAGCAAGATCAAATTTGGCAAAACTGTGAAATAAATTCTTTCCAAGGGTTTTGCCAAGATCCTGCTTGATGGCATATACACCGTTAATCCTGGGCAACTCCCCATTAAAGGCTGGATTCATTGCACCATCACCGGCAATTCCGCCAGCCAACCCCTCCTTACAAGGTAATATAGCACATACCAAAAAAATACTCGCCATTAAAATATTGACATTTTGATTCATAATCTTTTGTTCCTGACATAAAATCTTTTATCAAAATCAATACATTTAGTATGCAATCCTATACAGACCATCCATTAAGGGACATCCGATTGGGAATCAAGTTGCTTAATGAAAAGGATTGTGTTGGTTACACCAGTACCATCCTCCATATCGCAAGATAAATTCATTGAAACCAATTTACAATTGAAAACAATATTTTCTGACGAATCCCAGGTGGTGCTTGCCTCTTCTTTGATGTTGCCAGTTCCCTTGAGAGTCATTGCACTGGTAACGGTATAATTTCCTTTCAATTGATAGACCTTATCAATACCAGAAGCTTGCTCAATATTATAATTACTTATTATTATCGCCGCCTTCCATTTGCTGTCAGCCAAAAAAATAATTTTAATTAATTCTGTATATAAATATTGTTTTCGCGAACCGTGATTATAACTATATACATACTTCCATCCTCCAACAGGATCAAACGAACCAGTTGCTACAATCGACGAGGTGGTGATCGTCATGGTGGTGGTCGGTTTGACCGATGATGTACTGGTTGTGACAAAAATTTTGATAGCACTTGAACTGCCAGATCCTTGATCCATATTACAAGACATATATTTTTCAGCTAATTGACAATCAAAAACGATATGTTCTTTCGCCCAGGTAGCACTGGTCTGTGCTTTGCTGGTGCCAGTTCCCTTGAGAGTCGTCGCACTGGTAACGGTATAACGTCCTTTCAGGTTATAGTTCTCATCATAGTACTCCTTGGCGACAGTTTGCGCACCAATCCATGATCCATCACTCAAAAACAATAAGCTAATATTTTCAGTTATCTTTGATAATCCATCAGTATACGTCATGAAACCAATCCATACGGCTCCAGATGCGAAATCAGTTGCTGCAATCGACGAAGTGGGGGGGATGGTGGTTGTGACCGATGAGATGGTGGTCGAAATGTTCGTACCCTTGGTCGGAATTGAGGTGGTGGTGGTTGATATGGTCGTGGTCGGAATTGAGACGGTGGTTGATATGGTCGTGATCGGAATTGAGGTGGTGGTTGATATGGTCGCAGGTTGGGAAGTTATTGTCGATGGATGGGTATTATTACTGGCAAGGCCGTCAATCGTTTTAATAATTCTGGCATTATCGGTTCCAGGAGGAAGCATCACTCCTGTAACAATTGTGGAACCTCCATTCAATCGTCGCAGTATCAGCACGCCATCCGTGGCATCCACCGTACCGCTTTGATCCACATCAAGAGGGGCAGATGATTGACCGGCAAGGCCGTCAATCATTTCAACTATTTTGGCGTTATCGATTCCAGGAAGAAGCATCACCCCTGTAACAATTGTGGAACCTCCATTCAATCGTCGCAGTATCAGCACGCCATCCGTGGCATCCACCGTACCGCTTTGATCTACATCAAGGGGGGCACTGAATGCGTCTTGCGGCGTCATAAATAAACAAAGAAATATTATTAAAATAGCCATAGAAATATTTCTGCGATTGAACATTAAATTAATAATTTCAACCATTTTGATATCCTTAACTTGTTTGCTGGTCCTAAATATTAACGAATACATCAACCTTAGCATTCTGAACATTCAGAGATCAAAAATCTAAGCTTTTATTGTTCTTATAAAAATTATATTATAGATAATTTACCGCTAGAATTTACTATCTCGATCCCCACCCATTGATTGATCATTTTGTATTTTTGTCCATCAAGGAATTCATCACATACATTGATTGGTAGTGGGATTATTTGGTTTCACTGATATACGTCCTTGCGATGGCCTATATCAATCACAAGTACTTCCTGTTCCCGGACAACGTATAGAATACGATAATCCCCCGACCTGATACGCCACACGTCGTCGTTGCCTTCTTTGGACATTTACCAATTTCTTGCAGCCGGGTTGATACGGACTATTGATTAACGTCCTGACCTTCTTGACAATCCCAGCACGCATCTTGCCTGCTGGCATGTCGTTGAGAAATGCAGTTGCGGATGGACCGAACGCCAGTTCCCAAAGCTGTCTCTCCATGCTCTCAGGATTCCCATTGCTTCAGTCGCGCCTCAAGAGTTTGGCCTCGCACTATTTTCTCTGGATGCGCATCAATTTCGGCTAATCGCTGTTTGGCAATCTTAATGTCCATTTCATCTTCAGACGCAAGTTGCAAAGGCTTCTCGCCCAGATCAGTCCCCAACACGGTACATATTGCGTCCGTGTCTTGGCGCATGTTATTGTTAAAGGTTATAGCCTGTGGCATGGCAATTCCTCCTGATTGAGAAACAACCAAATCATTCCAGAATGATAAAGACGAATGTCTGTACCTGGTACGCCCGGCAGGACTTGAACCTGCAACCTACGGCTTAGAAGGCCGGTGCTCTATCCGTTGAGCTACGAGCGCGAGGAATGACACAAGGGATGAAGCTGGACTTGATTCCGCTTTGACTTGGATGGTCCAGCTTGAGTGAATGGTCGGGGCGAGAGGATTCGAACCTCCGGCCCTCGGCTCCCAAAGCCGATGCGCTACCAGGCTGCGCCACACCCCGATGGATCTGCATACTACTCCAAAAACCGGACCCTTTGCAATGCCTGGATGAAAAAATCGTCGAATTGAATGAATCATGGGCATGGGATATTTGTTTCTGCGGCTTGTTCGGGCTATGATGTTCGCATGGAGCATGCTTGCCATGGTTGGGAAACCCCAATCGCAAGTATGGAAATGACATGCCTGAACCGGGATACCTCGCTTTGTCCACAAAGATCGTTATTGTCGGCCTGAGTCACAAAACCGCCCCCGTGGCCATTCGGGAGCGGTTCGCATTTGCCGCAACCGAAGTGCCACACTGCTTGAACCAGTTGCATCGCATGCCTGGTGTGAACGAAGTGGCATTGCTTTCCACCTGCAACCGCGTGGAACTCTATTGCGCCTGTCAGGATTCCGACCAGGTCACCCAGGAAATCCGCGCCTGGTTGGCAACCAATCGCGACTGCTCCTTGCCTACCCTGGCCCCTCATCTTTACATCCATGCCGGAGACGCGGCAGTACGTCACGGCTTCCGTGTGGCCTCCAGCCTGGATTCCCTGGTGGTCGGCGAAGCCCAGATCCTGGGACAAATGAAACAGGCCTATCAACAAGCCAGTGATGCCCATGTCCTGGGACCGATTTTAAACAAGTTCTTTCAACATGCCTTCCAAGCCGCCAAACAGGTCCGCAACGAAACCGGAATTGCCCGCAATCCGGTCTCCATCGCCTCTGCCGCTGTTGCCTTGGCCCGCCGGATCTTCGGGGCCTTGCAAGGTTGCCGATGCCTACTGATCGGTGCCGGAGAGATGTGTGAACTGGCCGCACGTCATCTGGTTTCCGACGGGGTCAAAATCCTGGTGGCCAACCGCACCCTGGAGCGCGCCCAAAACCTGGCTGCATCCTTTGACGGTGAGGCCATCTCCCTGAATGATCTGGAAAGTCACCTGGATCGGGCGGACATCATCCTCTCCTCCACCGGTGCCCCATCCCACCTGGTGACCGCCAGCATGGTCAAAACCGCCCTCAAACGGCGTCGGCAAAGACCACAATTTTTTATCGACATCGCCGTGCCCAGAGACCTGGATCCAACCATTGCCCAGGTGGACAACGCCTATCTCTACGACATCGATGATTTGACCCGCATTGTGGAAAACAATCTCAAGGACCGGGGACAGGAAATGGCTGCCGCAGAGGCCATCATCACCAAAAAAACCTCGGAATTCCTCCAGTGGCAGGATACCCTGGAACTTGCCCCGGTACTGACCGCACTCCGGGAAAAACTGGAAACCATTCGGGATCAGGAAATCGCCAAAGCCCTCGCAGGATGGCCCGGCATCTCCCAGGATGATCAAAAACGGGTGGAACAACTGGGACGCCTGTTGGTCAACAAAATCCTGCATACCCCTTTGAGTTGTCTGCGCCGCCTGGCTGCGGAACCAGATGGCAATCTGTATGTGGATGCGGCAAGACAATTGTTTCAACTGGACAGATCATCATAAGCGACTACGACCATGTCACTTTTTCAGAAATTCGATACCATGCGACGCCGACACGAAGAACTCGGTGCCTTGTTGGG
>JAMOBH010000159.1:0-12321 GCA_039908085.1 Magnetococcus sp. YQC-5 | reverse complement strand
TTGGCACGGATAACACTGCTCGCAAGCAGGCGGAAGAGGCATTACTCAAGGCGGGAGCCTTGCAAAGCGCGATTTTTAACAGTGCCAATTTTTCCAGTATCGCCACTGATGCCCAGGGGGTTATTCAGATCTTTAATGTCGGGGCCGAGCGCATGCTGGGCTACACGGCTGTCGAAGTGATGAACAAGATCACACCAGCCGACATTTCTGATCCACAGGAAGTGATCGTGCGTGCCAAGGCATTGAGTGCCGAGCTTGACACACCAATTACGCCTGGCTTTGAGGCATTGGTATTCAAGGCATCCCGTGGCATTGAGGACATCTATGAACTCACCTACATCCGCAAGGATGGGAGCCGTTTCCCGGCAGTAGTATCCGTTACAGCCCTGCGTGATGATCAAGATGCGATTATTGGCTACCTGTTGATTGGTACGGATAACACTGCACGCAAGCAGGTCGAAGCAGAACAGAAAAAGCTGGATCAACGTTTGCGCGACCAGCAGTTTTATACGCGTTCTCTCATTGAATCCAGTATCGACGCTCTGGTGAGTACTGATCCATCTGGCATTATTACAGACCCTAACAAGCAGATGGAAGCGATTACTGGTTGTACACGTGATGAATTGATTGGCGCACCATTCAAAAATCATTTCACCGACCAGGATCGGGCAGAGGCAGGCATCAATCTGGTATTAAGTGAAAAAAAAGTCATCGACTATGAACTCGTTGTGTGTTCCAGGGACGGGAAAGAAACACCGGTCTCTTTGCATGCGACCACTATCTACAATCGTGACCGCAAATTACAGGGTGTATTTGCGGCAGTCCGCGATATGACTGAACGCAAACGCTTGGATCATGTGATACAAGATAAAAATGCCGAGTTGGAAAGTGCCAAGTTAATAGCAGAAAAAGCCAATCTCGCCAAATCTGAGTTTCTCGCCGCGATGAGCCATGAAATCCGAACACCGATGAATGGCGTGATAGGATTGACTCATCTGTGTTTGCAGACAGAATTGACAGGACAGCAGAGGGATTATCTACTCAAAGTCAGCGTTAGTGCCAATGTCCTGCTGCAATTAATCAACGACATCCTGGATTTTTCCAAAATTGAGGCTGGAAAACTTACCATGGAAAATGTTGAATTCACCCTTGATGATGTTTTAGGTGGCGTAGTGACCATCCTGGGCATTAAAAGTCAGGAAAAGAGATTGGAACTGCTGTTGGATACCAAAAAAAATGTCCCCTTGCGGCTGAAAGGGGATCCTCTCCGCTTGGGACAGATTTTGACCAATCTGGTTGGCAACGCTATTAAATTTACTGAAACAGGGGAGATTTCAATAATTACTGAATTATTGCAAGAAGAAAAACATAATATATTTTTGCAATTCACTGTTCGTGATACCGGTATCGGAATGACGTCAGAACAAATGAATAAGCTTTTTCAAGAGTTTTCCCAAGGAGATGCTTCCATTACGAGGAAATTCGGAGGAACTGGTTTGGGGTTGGCGATCAGTATGCGTTTGGTTGAGATGATGGGAGGAAAAATTGGTGTTAAAAGTGATTTTGGCCAGGGCAGCCGTTTTATATTTACGGCTCATTTTGATAGAGCCAATAGTCCAGAACTGGAACGTCCAATACCTGCGGAAATGATTCGTGGATTGCGTATTTTGGTGGTGGATGACAACGAAGGTGCACGGCAAATTATTGCTGGGCATTTGGAATCTCTTACCTATTATCCAGTTTGTGTCGCAAGCGGAGAAATGGCCCTTGAGGCACTCGTTACAGCCGATATAGAGGATTCTTCTTTTGACCTTGTTTTGATGGACTGGAAAATGCCCGGCATGAATGGCTTGGAAACGGTTTATCGCATTAAAAAAGAATTATCTTTAAAAAAAATACCTCCTATCATCATGGTGACGGCTTATGGTCAGGAGTACACCGTATCACTGACAGACGAAAAGGAGCTTCTGGATGGGTTTTTGATGAAGCCAGTGACCATCGCATCTCTGCTGGACGTCATAATGATCGCCTTTGGTTACACGCCAACAAAGCGTATGAATGCTTATTTGAACAACCAGATCGCCAGCTTGGAAGGGACCAAACTGCTTCTGGTAGAAGACAACGAAATCAACCAGCAGGTTGCAAGAGAACTGTTGGAACAGGCTGGCATTGAAGTTGTCATTGCCAACAACGGTCAGGAGGCGATTGATCTGGTAGAATGTGATCTTTTTGACGCCATATTGATGGATCTACAGATGCCGGTTATGGATGGATTGACAGCCACGAGACGCATTCGTTGGGCAAAGAGTGCCGAAGGATTACCCATCATTGCCATGACGGCCAATGCCTTGACTGGTGATCGGGAGAGATGTTTGGAAGCTGGTATGAATGACCATATTGCCAAACCGGTGATACCAGATGAGATGTATGCCACTCTGGTAAAATGGATCCATACCAAATCCGGAACCCTATCTTATCCATCTGTTTTATCTATTTCTAAACAAAAGATAGGCGTGAACTTGCCCATTCCGTCACTGCCAGGAATTGATATTGCCAGAGGACTGCGAAATGTGGGGGGAAAGAGTACCCTTTATCGAAATATTCTGCTGAAATTTTCTCAGAATCAAAAAGGAATTTGCCTGGAAATGGATCGGTGTTTGGCATCTGGTGATATCTTGATGTTAGAACACTTAGCTCACGCTTTGAAAGGGGTATCTGCTACCCTTGGTGTCTTGGAGTTGGCCAATTTGGCAGAAAAGATAGAAAATCAGTCCCATATGCCAGAAGGGTTGGAGGGATTGCCGACATTGCTGGGTGCAGCAGCCAGTGAATTGACGCGTATTGTATCGGTTATCGAAACTACGCTGATGCAACCAGAAATCATCGTCGATGAAAGAGAATTCTCTGGGGTTGATCCCGATCCAAAAGATCTGGCTCCTTTATTTCAAAAGGCAGTCGAAAAACTTCTGGCATTTGATACGGCAGCGTTAAAGGTGGTGGAAAAAATCTCCGCTTTGTCACAAAGCAAAAGCCATCAGAAAAGGCTTGATATCATCAAAACAGCCTTAGGAATTTATGATTTTGAAACTTGTTTATCGCTTTTCCATTCCTGGGCAAATGAGGAAGGGATCGCATTGAAGGAGTAATAAAATATGCTTGATCAGGAATATGTGCCGTCAAAGACCGTTCTTATCGTTGATGATATCTTGGAAAATCTTGATGTCTTGAATGGGATACTCGATACGCATTATCGAGTTCAGGTGGCGACCAATGGCCGGTTGGCACTCAAGATTGCTTTTTCCCCGACCCCTCCTGATTTGGTTCTGCTTGATGTGATGATGCCAGAGATGGATGGGTACGAAGTGTGTCGATTGCTTAAACAGGATAATCGCACGCGGGATATTCCGATTTTGTTTATCAGCTCCAAATCCATGATGGAAGATGAGCTGAAGGGGTTTGATTTGGGTGCTGCGGATTATCTGTTCAAGCCTGTCAGTCCGCCTATTGTCTTGGCACGCGTAAAGACTCACTTGGCCATGCATGACCAAACAAAACACATGGCCGATCAAATCAAGGTACGCACCGCCCAACTGATGATCCAGAATTTGGAGTTGGCAGAGACGCGCCAAGAGGTGATTCGTCAACTGGGTCGGGCAGCAGAGTATCGGGATAATGAAACCGGAATGCATGTAATGCGCATGAGTCGGTATGTTCGACTTTTGGCGTTGCATTCGGGCTTAAGCGAGCCAGAAGCGGAATTGTTAATGCTGGCCGCACCGATGCATGATTTGGGCAAGATTGGTATTCCAGATAATATCCTGCTCAAACCCGGCAAACTGACGGAAGAAGAATTTGCTATCATCCAGACCCATTGTGAGATAGGTTACAATATTATTGGCGAACAAAGGTCTATGATTTTAAATATTGGAGCATTGATTGCCTTGACCCATCACGAGAAATGGAATGGGTATGGATATCCAAGGAAACTTGTGGCGGAAGTGATTCCCATAGAGGGACGTCTTGTTGCCATTGCGGATGTGTTTGATGCTTTAACCTCTGTCCGGCCCTATAAAAAAGCCTGGTCTGTCGATGACGCTTTGAACTTGATCGCCAAGGAAGCAGGAGAACATTTCGATTTTAGATTGGCGACGATCTTTGTCGGTCTGAAATCAAAGATCGTGGAGATCATGCAACAGTATCAAGAAAAAACCGCATGACGTTCCTAATACAACCAATACAGGGAATGTGACGTGTCTCGCAATCAAATCAATAAACCAATTATTCTGATCGTGGATGACACACCAGAAAATATTGACGTATTAAATGATGTTTTGATATCTGATTACGTTGTCAGATCGGCGATCAACGGTCAGGTCGCCCTGAAGGCAGCCAATGTCAAGCCCTATCCTGACCTGATCTTGCTGGATATCATGATGCTGAATATGGATGGATATGAGGTTTGTCGCAGTCTGAAAGCCGATCCTGTTACCAGAGAGATTCCGATCATTTTCGTTACGACTAAATCAGCCGTGGATGACGAACTGAAGGGCTTGGAGTTAGGTGCTGTGGATTATATTACCAAACCTTACAGTATTCCTATCGTATTGGCGAGGATAAAAACCCATTTGGAGTTGAGCGCAGCCAATCAAAAATTGGACAAACAAAATCGTATGTTAAAAGAAGAACGAGAATTGATTGAACGCATTATCCTCAAGATGCGGCAGGCAGATACATTTGATGCCTGCCATTTGCGTTATCTTGTCTCACCAGTGGAAGTGACTGCTGGTGATATGCTCTTGTCGTCATTTACACCGGATGGACGGCAGTTGGTTTTGTTGGGTGACTTTACTGGACATGGCCTGACTGCTGCCATAGGTGGCCCACTGGTTACAGACATTTTTTATAATTTTACCAAAAGTGGAGCTTTTGGAGAGCAGATCTTGAGCGAGATCAACACCAACCTATATGTACGAATGCCTGCTGATATTTTTTTGGCGGCTGCTTTGTGGGAAATCACCCCAGATCGCAGGCAAGCCACTCTTTGGAACGCTGGTCTTCCTCATGCTTTGTTGATCCGTCAAGGTTCTATCCAAGAATGTATCCCGCCTGGGATGATGTTTCTGGGTGTTTCCAGAGAACTCAATATCAGCAAAGCTGCCACGAGTCTTTCATTAGAACCAGGAGATCTTTTGTACTCCTTTTCCGATGGCATCATTGAGGCCAGAGATCCCGAAGGTAACATGTTTGAATTGGAGAGATTAAAGGCTTTTTTGATCAGGATGGGGGGTGCCGACGAACAGCTCTTGGAGGAGTTGATCTTGCTACTGAATGATCACGTTGGCTCATCCATACATAACGATGATATAACTTTAGTGGAAATAAAGGTGTAATCATGAATCAATCCAAACTGTTGGACTCTATGGAAGGTTGTATCCTGCTGGTTGATGATCAACCTGAGCATATTGATGTCATTAAATCGGTGTTGGAGCAGCATTTCATTGTCAAGGCCGCTATCCGAGGGGATTTGGCATTTCAAATATGCATAGCAGGAGGGGTTGATCTCATTCTCCTGGACGTGATGATGCCAGGTATGAATGGAAATGAAGTCTGTAGACAATTGAAGAATCATCCTGTGACACGAGAGATTCCGGTGATCTTTTTGACCAGCAAGGAGAGCCAGGATGATGAGGCGGTTGGGTTGGAGCTTGGAGCGGTGGATTTTATTCGCAAGCCAAGCAGTCCATTAGTTGTGTTGACACGCTGTCGTAGTACGATTGCCCATCAACAAGCCAAAAAGGATTTGCGTGAGAAAAACATGGAACTTCAACAAGCACTGAATGAACTTCAGCAAGCCATGAAGATTCGTGAGGATATGGAGCGTATTTCAAGGCATGACCTGAAAGGTCCATTGTCTAGTATTATTGGCATGCCAGAGCTTCTTCTTGAAGATGACAACCTCACAGACAGGCAAAGAAAATTTATCAAAATGATTGAAAGAAGTGGTTATTCCTTGCTTGAGATGATCAACAGGTCGCTTGATCTCTTTAAAATGGAAAATGGTACTTATACTCTTCAAGCTGAACAGATTGATTTATTAGTGATTTTGAAACGCATTATGGAAGACCTTGGAAACCGTGCGAGTCAAAAAAGAGTTCAGATCATTTTCGAGGAGTCGGACAGTTCTGACACCCTGAAGTCATTTTTTGTGGTTGGAGAGAAAATGCTCTGTTATCCACTTTTTTATAACCTGATATTGAATGCAATTGAGGCTTCTTGTACAAATGGAAACGTTGGAATTCACATGAGGATCAGCGGCAGTTTCGGAACGATCAGGATTACCAATCCAGGAGAAGTTCCCCAAGCCATACGAGAACATTTTTTTGATAAGTATGTTACTTCTG
This sequence comes from Magnetococcus sp. YQC-5, assembly GCA_039908085.1. Taxonomy (GTDB): domain Bacteria; phylum Pseudomonadota; class Magnetococcia; order Magnetococcales; family Magnetaquicoccaceae; genus Magnetaquiglobus. The sequence continues at coordinate 5,920 of JAMOBH010000159.1, read as the reverse complement.
GCAAAAAGGGAGGGTCCGGCTTGGGAACCTATTCAGCTTGGCTTGCTGCCAAAACCCAAGGAGGCAGGATTGATTTGGGTATGAGTCAGCCCGACAAAACATCTATTATTGTGACGTTGCCTGTTTGACAGAGAGCGATTCATACCATGTTGGGAAGGATGCCAATACATGAAGATTTTGATTGTTGACGATTTGCGCGAATATAATCAGTTTTTAAGTGATATTTTGCTTCCTTTTGCTCATTGTGACATAGCCATCAATGGAGCAGATGCACTGGGGTATGTTGAAACGGCTATGATTGAGAAAAAGCCATATGATGTGATTTTGTTGGATATCATGATGCCAAAAATGGATGGTCAGGTTGCTTTGCAGGCAATACGTGCAATGGAACATGAATATGGCATGGTGGGTGCCAAAGAAGCGGTAATCATTATGGTAACCGCACTTGATTCGCCTTTTGCAGCCATGGAAGCTTTTTTTAGAGGATATTGTACTGATTATTTAACCAAGCCGATTACTCGTCAGGTTCTTTTGGACAAGTTGAGAGAATATCATTTAATTTTTCCATAGGGTTACGCATGATGGCCATTCAATCTGAATTATTAATATCCACAAAAGCGACCATTTTGCTCGTTGATGATCAACCTGAGCATATTGATGTCATTAAGTCGGTATTGGACCAGCATTTTATTGTCAAGGCTACTGTTCGAAGTGAACTGGTATTTCAAATATGCAGTGCTGGTGGCATTGATCTCATTCTTTTGGATGTGATGATGCCTGGTATGAATGGGTATGAAGTCTGTAGACAATTAAAAAATTATCCTGCGACACGAGAGATCCCGGTGATTTTTCTGACCAGCAAAGAGGGCCAGGATGATGAGGCTGTAGGGTTGGAACTTGGGGCGGTGGATTTTATTCGTAAACCCAGCACTCCATTAGTCGTATTGGCCCGGTGTCGCAATACGATTGCCTTTCAACGCGCCAAAGAAGATTTATTCCGAAACAATGCGGAACTGGAGAAAAAAAATATTCAATTACAAGAATTGAATAAAACGCTTAAAGATTTGGTGACAATAGACGGTTTAACAGGCATCCCGAATCGACGCAGGTTTGATGAATATTTGTTACAGGAGTGGAACAGAGCGTTACGGGACAGATCTCCCATCTCTTTGATTGTCATGGACATTGATTATTTTAAGCTATTCAACGACAATTATGGACATGCCGCAGGCGATGAATGCCTGAAAAAGGTTGCACAAACTTTGGCGGCTTCCATGGTGCGAGCTATTGACCTGATGGCTCGCTATGGTGGAGAAGAGTTTGTCTGCATTTTGCCAAAAACCAATGCTTCTGGTTTGGTCAAGGTTGGAAACCATTTAAGAGACAGTATTAATTCTTTATATATTGTGCATGGATATTCCATAGTTGCTCCGTATGTCACCATCAGTCTGGGTGGAGCAACCATGATTCCATCGCAAGAAATTTCACCATTCTTGCTGGTGAGTCAAGCGGATGCGAAGTTGTACAAAGCCAAAGAGGGGGGGCGGAACCGTCTTGTGGTTGAATGAGTGTATTTGCTGTTTGGTGTTCTGTTTAAATCGGGATAATAGAAAATAAATATTTTACAGTCTCCTTGAACAGATGTGTATTTGTTTTGTATCACTAAAATCGAATAATCAGGCATGATTCTCTTGTCTGTATGGGAATGGTCCAATGAAAAATAATTTAGAATTAGATGAGAGCATGGAAGGGATTATTTTGTTGGTTGATGATCAACCAGAACAACTTGACATCATAAAATCATCTCTTGATAAATTTTTTATTATCAAAACCACCACCAAAGGAGAGATGGTACTGAAAATCGCCTCCATGGGTGGAATTGACCTAATTCTTTTAGATATCATTATGCCGGGTATGAGTGGATATGATGTCTGTCGCCAGTTGAAAAGTACACCTGATACTCATGAGATCCCGATTATTTTTCTTACCATTAAAGATGAATATGAGGATGAGGCTGTTGGATTAAAAATCGGCGCTGCTGATTTTATCAGGAAGCCCAGCAGTCCTGCAATAATTTTAGCGCGTTCCAGAAACACCATAGCCCTTCAACGAGCCAAAGAGACGCTCATTCGGAAAAATGAAGATCTCCAACGTGCTTTGAAGATTCATGAAGATATGGAAAATATGTCACGTCATGATTTAAAAAGCCCATTGTCCAGCATTTTGGTTGCTCCCTATGTGCTGCTTAATGACGCTAATATTAATCTGACCGAAGATCATAAAGCATTGCTTAGAGTTGTTGAAAGCAGCTGTTATGCAATTCTTGAGATAATAAACAGATCGTTTGATTTGGTTAAAATGGAAGGCGGCAATTACCATATCCAGTATGAAATATTTGATATCTTGAAGGTTTTGGAAAGGGTTGTTGGCGATCTCAGGCATCTCGCTACCATAAATGGAATCAATGTCAAAATCTTAAATATTAGCAATGGTTCAAGCAGTATTGATTCTTTTCTGCTTGTTGGAGAGAAGCTGCTTTGTTATCCCCTTTTTTATAATTTAATTTTGAACGCGATTGAAGCCTCCTGTAAGGATTGTACTGTTAGTATTTTTTTGTCAATAAAAGGTTGCAATGTAGTTGTCAGGATCACCAATTCTGGAGAGATTCCTCACGCTATCCGAGCACGATTTTTTGATAAATATGTTACATTTGGAAAAAAGAAAGGGACTGGGTTGGGCACCTATTCCGCTTGGTTGGCCGCAAAAACTCAAGGGGGCACAATTGATCTGGATACAAGTCGTATTGGCGAAACATCTATAATCGTAACCTTGCCATCCCCGAAATCTTCATGATATTTGTACATCATAGTCTAAAGATTTGCAATATAAAATTAATATTGCACACCCAAGCAGACGGAATGGCTAGTGGTGGAAAGTGGAAGTTCGTGACCCACACGATTTTCCTGGTCTGCGAGGGTGCGGGTCTCCTCAGCGATGGCCTGGGTCACGCATCTCCGCTTTTGCCCACTAGGTGAAAGAGAATATTTATTAAGTTATGTGATTGCTACGCATAAAATCGTCTATACAGACCAAGCCTGTCACATAAAAAAATTATTGTCGCAAGATCCTCGTATAACAATATTTTATGGTGGTACCCATGAAACAAGGAAACATTCGTGAACTTGGTAAACTGTATTCAAAAGATGAAATTATTTTCCGGCAAGGAGAGTTTTCCAGCAAATTTTTCATTGTGCAGAAAGGGCTGGTATCGCTCAGCAGGGAGACTTCTGCTGGCAAGACCATGAATGTTGAACTCGGCGATGGGGAGATCTTCGGCGTCGCCTCTGTTTTTACCGTCAACCGAGAGCGATTCGCGACTGCGACAGCCTTGGTGGACTCACGCATTTTGATTATTGATGAAAAAATTTTCATATCCAGACTTCATCAGGATCCATCGATTGCTTTTCGGGTTATTCGACATCTTTCCCAGCGTCTGTTTGACCTGGGGCATGACATGGCAGTAAAGGGAATCCGAATTAAAAAATCGATAAAATTGAAGAAAAACGTAGAAAATGTCAAACTTGATGGGCAGACCCCAACTCGTAAACTGCTGAATGTTCATGATTTCAGTGTCGGATATCATTTCTTAATCGTGGAAGATGAAAAAGAGTTTTTCTCGATCATTCAGGGATGGTTGGCCAACTCGGTTGAGAGTAAAAATGACCCAACCAAGATGCCAACTTATAAACTGACCCATGCGATGACATTCAATGAGGCGGAAGTGTTGTTGGCGGAGGATAAATACGATCTGATCCTGTTGGATTTGAATCTTTCTGACAGTCACGGATATGAAGAAACATTTGTTCGCATGCAAAAAAAGGCTTTCGACACCCCAATTATTGTGTTTACCGGTATGGATGATGATCAACAAGCCATTCAGGCCGTGGAAGAAGGGGCGCAGGATTATTTGGTCAAGGGACAGGTGCAGAGGACAACATTGGTACGTGCCATTCAGCATGCCTTATCCCGGCACAAGATGTATAAAGCGGCTTTGGAGGAATTGGACGCGCCGCACAATGAAGATGGGCATAAATATACCGTCATGCTTCGTGACTGGTTGAATCGATGCATTGCGCATGAATAAAAAAAGTGGTTCTTCCGATTTTTGTGTACCTGGACCACCTGGATGGCGTTTCCACATGGCAAGCAGGCACCAAGCCCTTCAAGGGGAACGGTGTCTGCCCACGTGGCAAAATATATCCATCACCCGCACCTCATTTTGGTCTCTGCCCATGGGTCGCCGTATACGGCTTCGATTTCGGCGTCGCACTGAACACACTGGATTGCCGGGCCTTCCCAATGCACATCCAGACACGCGATGCGATCTTTGGAAACGACGAGTGGATCAGTTGATGCCGAATGGCCTTGTCTGAAACGCACTGCTGGCAAAACGCATCATGATTTTCGGTTGCAGCATGCTGCTGATATTCGTGGCCTTGATGCTGGAAGGCCCTAAACCGGATGTCCCAATCCAACTGCTTCTCCAGCTCGGCGTACCCTGGGGGGCAACGAAAGCGAAATCGGTCAGATAGTGGATCTTGCCCAGGGGGTCGATTCCTACTTCCACCGGATGATAGCCGCCGGTCTCGGCACCATAGTGGTGGAAAGCGGAAGTTCGTGACCCCACACGATTTTCCTGGTCTGCGAGGGTGCGTGTCTCCTCAGCAATGGGCCGGGTCACGCATCTCCGCTTTTGCCCAGTAGTCTGGGTCACGGAAATTGATAATGACCCTGCCACTGGTGTTGACACCGCTCTCTCGGACGAGTTTGGTCAACAGGTGGCCCATTTTTTGTGAGATGTGAATTGGATAGACGTTGGTGCCGGTCAGTACGGTAAACATTAGATGATCTCCACTTGGTAGATTGCGTCGTCGTAGATGTGCTGTAGTTGCGCCACAGCCATCGAGTTGTTGTAGAGGTGTCCGGTCGCCGGATCGCGCTCCTCCTGGTAGGGGAGGAAGTGATGGGCACCGCTGCATGCCAGGAACAAAGTTTCCGCCCCTCGCCCGACCGCCACCATCCAGTGATCGGCACCGGAGAAGCAGGTGGTTTGCGCCTCCTGCTTGACGGCAAAGACCACCACCGAGCTGTAGTCGCTCTTGTTGCGGAAGCTGCTGGCGTTGATCTGCCGCACTCGGAACCGCTGCCGGTGGGTGTTGAGCAGGGCGAAAACGTGCTCGAAGAAGGCGTCGATGACCTGCTGCTCGACACCCGGTTTCAGGGTCAGCCCCGATCCGGTGCGGTCCAGGTAGTTGACCGGACTTGGGGTGATCGAGATGATCCGCTGCCATCGCTCGTACATCCGGTAACGCCCGACATAGACGGAAAGCCCAAGGCCGGGAGCGAGCAGACTTTTGCTGGCATTGACCATGGCGTAGAGCAGGCAGGCACCGCCAGCCAGCCTTGCGGGAGGATCTTGAGTTCCATAGATGACTCACTTGTTGGGGGGAAATCGACGATCAAACGGGTGTGGTGAGGGACTTCCGACCACTTTGATTGAGGTTAAAGATAATATATGTCGTTAATTAGTACAACAAAAAATGTTTTCTGGACAGGGATTGGCTTGATGCGGCAGGGATTTTTTGAACTGGGTTGCGGGCAAACGTCAGCTTGCGATAATGAATCGTGGGTGTGCAGATCAATGTGAATTGCTGACCCCCATCGAGCATGCAATAGTCGTTTGTGATTTCAATCTTGAAGTGGCAGGGGCAAAGGCCAGAACTCTCATCAAATCACCTGACACCCCAAGCGAAAAATTTTGGTAGCCGGTCACTCACCGGGGATGGGTGGGCTGGGCGCAATGCCATTCTGGTGGGTACTATGTGGGTACTGAAACAAAAACAGCCACCTTGCGAGTGGC
>JAMOBH010000158.1:0-12439 GCA_039908085.1 Magnetococcus sp. YQC-5 | reverse complement strand
CCCCCCACCCTTTTTTTTTAATTTTTAAAATATTAAAAAAAAAGAGGGGGTCTGGGGGATTCATCCCCCAGGGTTTTGCCTTTGACTTTTTTATAAATCATTTAGCGTCCATCATGACTGTAGTATTTTCTGCGCCGTTCAGGATCCTGGTCAGATGAAAGGCCGCGCAGGGATCCTGGGGATGCTGGGTCGTCAGATCAATGAATAAACGTTTTGCTTCTTCCATCTGCCCAGCTTCCAACAGGGCATAGGCTTCGCGATAACGCAGGATGCCCAACGAGTGATCCTGTTCGGGTGTCAAAGGTTCATAAACAGTGATGGGGCGGGATTTTCCTTTCAGAATGGCGGCTGCGATGGGACGGGCTGCCAGATGCTGACAACGGACAATCGTATCCTCTGAAAGACAAACCCGGCTGCCGACAAATTTGTTGAAGCCTTCCAGACGTGCGGCGATATTGACCGCATCGCCCAAAGAGGTGTATTGAAACCGTTCTTCAGACCCCATGTTGCCAATGGCGGCATGGCCGGTGTGAACACCAATCCTTGTGACGCCAAAGGGAATCCCTTCCTGATTCAATGCTTTCTGAAACGAATCGGCGAAGTGATCCATTTCCATGGCACAGGCCATGGCCCGGCAAGGGTGGTCGGCCTGATGGGCCGGGGCACCGAACAAAGCAAATACCGCATCACCGATGAAATTGATCACTGTGCCCTCGTGACGGAGAATCACCTGACACAGACCGTCCAGATAGCGATTCAAAAGGTGCGTCAATTCCGTGGCGTCCATGCCTTCGGACAGGGTGGTGAAGCCAGCCACGTCTGTAAAAAGGAAGGTCATTTCGCGCCGTTCACCGCCTAGCCGCAGGGCGTCACGATTGTTGAGGAGCTGATCCACCACGGCTGGAGCCAGATAGCGGCTGAAGGCGTTTTTGATGAATTTTCGTTGTTCGCGTTCTTCGCGTCCCAGATAAAGATCGCCAAACCCCAAAGCCAGTAAAAAGGCCATGGTGGGAGCGAGCAGAGGGATCAAAGGACCGCCCAGATTAAAGAGTTTGAAACCGAGCCACCAGTAGAGCATGCCGGTAATCGTAGCCAACAACAGGCGGGTGACGAGGGTGAAAGGGGTTGCTGTCAGCAGAATGCCGATGCCGGCAGCAGCGAGCAGCAGGGCTGTCTGGGCGTGATGGGTCAGTTCTGGAGAGGTGTGATGGCGCATGATATGGGCGAGAGCATGGGCGTGAATCACCACACCAGGGGTTCCGAATTGATAGAGTCCTTTGGACAGATGGGGTATGGATGAAAACGGGGTGCGGTGGCGGTCGGTGAGGGAGAGATCCGAGCCGATCAGGACGATTTTTCCGGCAAACCAGGCTTCAGGCAAAATGGGCACCAGGTGTGCCGGATAGATGCCAAAGGGTTCTGTGTCAGCGTCAGGTCGTCCATGCCACGCCATGGAGATCTGTTCTTTAGGAGGAGTGACGCCCAGTCTGGAAGCCAACAATCCCACAATGCCAGGCACGAATCCTTTGCCAGGAACGGTTGCGCCAGGATAGATCCATCGGACCGTATTGTCTAAACGATCCTTGACCAGATTGGCCAAACCCCGTTGCGCGGGGGGTACGAAGTCATCCAGAAAAGCGGCTTGTTTCTCGGTCAGGTAACCCATGCCATGGACGTAGCTGACAACAGTTATAATTTTTGTTTCACGTAAAGTGTTACGCAAAGCTGTATCTTTGTCTTCTTCAGTAGGCTGATCCAACAGGATATCCAGCAGAATGGCCTTGGCACCGCGTTGTTCGAGTGTGCCGAGGAGTTCGCTCAAGAAGTGCCGGTCAATGGGGGCGCGATAGGGAAATTGTTCGAGGGTCTCTTCGGTAATGGCGACGACAATGATCTCCGGGTGTTGAGGTTCGGGTGGTTGCAAGGTGGCAACACGCAGATCTCCGATCCAAAGCTCGATCATGTGCAAAATCGCCAAATGGTGCACACTGCCCCAGCCCAGGAGGGCGGAGAGTGTCACAATGGCGGTGAGAATGAGGACCCCCCTTGGCCCCCCTGGGCTGCGCATGCTTTGATTCCCCGGTTCAAAGCAGCCAGCGTGCAGGAGGGTGGCGGGTCATGAGCGTGTCAATCAGTTGATGGTACGCAGCAAGGCCAGAGACTGGGCGCGACACCCGCTCTCTGTCATCCATGCGGCCAAAACCGGGGGTTGAGTCACCTGTTCGGGGATGACTTTCAAGGTGAGGTCGGTTTTGTGTTGGTCGAGGGTGATCTGGTAGACCCCGCCATCTTTGAGAGGCATGGTTGGGGGAGGAGCCAGTTTTTCTGAGCCAGCCGGCCATTTGGTGTTGGCTTTCCAGGTATTGTTTTCGGTTGCCAAACGGATTTCCGATTCTGTCTCCCGTTCTGGACGCCAGAAGACCAGGGGTTGACCAGCCCGTTGACAGTGTGTGCCAGCCTGGGTGACATTGATCAGCCAGGGTTCTGGCACCCAATCTTTTCCTCCTGCCTTGAGGACATCCGTGGCCGAGCGGGTAATTCCCATGTTGGTGGTGTCATTTTTGCCAGTGACCACCAAGGCTTTCAGGGATGCGACCACGGTTTCCTGCTTGCTGGGAGTCCCAGGTGCAGGAGCCTGATCATACGGCCCGGCCAGTTTGATGATGCGTCCATTGGAGGCGATCAGTTCAACTTTTTGGCCAGCGGTCAGTTGCAGGGGTTGGTCGCCATTGATGGATTGTCCAGGTGTCATTTTGATGCCCTGCGACTTGAAGACGATCAGGTTTTCAGCCTGGGCTGAGGTTCCGACCGTCAAGCCCCAGGCAAGCAGGACACCCACAGTCAATTGGGGCAGACGGGAGTGACCAAGATGGTTGAGGTGACGCATGTGAACCTCCTATACAATTGAGTGTCGAATGAACAAGAAGAAAAAAAAGGGTTGATCCCTGATTGAATATACTGCAAAGTGGGGACCATTTGGAAGATTTTTTTTAATATATTGTTTTTTAAAGAAAAAAATCAAAACGGTGCATGAATGGGAGCAGATATTGCTCGGTTTTGTATTAATATTATACACCCTTTTTGCGGCACTATCGATTAATATATTGAAATTGAAAGATATTTTTGAATGTCCAATTTTTTTTTGCCTGTAAAAAATTGTGGCATCCAGAGTGCAACTGGCGGTGGTAATGGTACTGTGTACGCATGAGATCGGAGTGGCCGGGTTGGGATCAACGCATGATTTCCATTAAAAAATTATTAATAGTGCCGATTGTGGCCGGGTGTTTGGGGGGATGCATGTCCTTGCCCATTCCATTGACATTTGCCGAGCGGGAAGGGCGTGTCAAGTCCGACTATGAGGCCCTGTTTGCCCATTCAGTACTGGAGCAGCGTTCCGTGACGATGGAAAGGGCCATGGCGCGGGCCATTCGGTATCATTTGAATACACGGGTCAAGACCATGGAAGTTGCTTTGGCCCAGGGATTGACGGATGTCACATCATACCATCAAATACCAACAGTTGTGGCGTCGGCAGGGTATGAGGCGCGGGATCGTCCCACCACAGACACACAAGACCGGACCGACTCCACACGCGCGCTGGCCGTTTCCTGGAATGTTCTTGATTTTGGAGTGAGTTATTTGCAGACCCGTCAGCAGGCGGATCGTGTGTTGATTGCGCAGGAATTGCGTCGGAAGGCCATGCATAATTTGATTCAGGAAGTGCAAACCGTTTTTTGGCGGGCCTGGGCTGCACAGAGGCTTCAGTCGCAGATGGATCCTTTGCTGGCCAGAGTGCAACAGGCCCTGATTCATTCCCAGGAGGCGGAGCGACAGAGGTTGCAACCCCCCATGCAGCTTCTGGATTATCAAAAAACCTTGTTGAAGACCTGGCAGCAGATTCAGGAACTTTGGAAGGGGTTGGCAGGTGCCAAGGTCGCAATGGCCGAGTTGATGAACGTCAATCCAGGTCAGGATTTTGAACTGGTTGCCCCGGACAAGGTGGTACTGCCGCCTTTGGAGCAGTTTCCAGCGTTGGTGCGTCTGGAACATTATGCCTTGCGGCATCGCCCGGAGTTGCGCGAACGGGATTATCAGGTGCGTATCCACGCCCTGGAGACCCGCAAGGAGATGTTGCGGTTGCTGCCTGGGTTGGAATTCCGGAGTGCAGTCAATTATAATAGTGGAAGTGTTTATATCAATCATGTCTGGGCGGAATCCGGGGTCAAGTTGGTCTGGAATTTGTTGAATCTGCTTTCCGCGCCAGACAAGATTGATCTTTCCCGCAGTCAGGAGGAATACCAACAGTTGATGCGACGGGCTTTGAGTATGAGTGTGTTGGCTCAGGTGCATGTTGGGTATCGACGGCTGGTGCAGGCGATGGAGGAGTTTGTCACGGCCCAGGCATTGAGTGAAATCAATGAACGCTTGTTTGGGCATGCCCAGGCTGGGACACAGGCCTCGTCCATGAACGAATTGGATGTGATTCATCGGGATGCGGAACGGATCACCTCGTTGACCCGGCGCGATGTGGCTTATGCGGATTTGCGGAATGCGGTGGGGGCTTTTTTTGTCACGCTTGGGACGGATATTCTCCAGGAGTCGGACGAACAGCAGGAGATGGAGGCTTTGGTCAAGACCATGGCAACCCGTTTGGCCATTTGGGAACGTGGGGAGATTCCTGGCTTGATTGAGACCGATGAAGCGTTGCAAGGGGTTGCGCGTTTGGAATGGAAGATTGATACCGTGCCATCATCGTATTGGAAAGAGGTTGCTCATACTCAGTGGTCAGTTGAGTCACAACCGCTTTCCAAGGGGGATGTGGCCCGACCAGAGTGGGTCATTGAGACCAGTGAATCTCCCAAGGAGGGAACGCGGAGTTTGGTTCCCAGAATGGATCCTCGGAAGCGCGTGCAGAAAAAGTCAATGCAGATGAAAAAAAATTATAAAAAATGGCGTTCCGCTTGACAGTCATGATGATGGCGCGCCATCAGCGATGAAGCGATGTGGCCAATGATTGAGGGGGCAGGGGAATCATTCCTCTGACAGGTTCTGGGGCGTGTGTTTTTGGTGAAACAAAATATAATTTTGATTATTAAATGGTTTGGCAAAGGTTGTGATGCGGTGTTGCTGTTCAGAGTTGATTATATCTATTTTTTTATTGTATAATTTAAAATTTTAACTGGTGTGCTGAAAAAGGGTGCGCTCGGATCTCTGTATGGTAGAGTGCAGGGGTAAAAATTTGAGTTGTTTGGTGTTGGATGGTGCGGAACAAAGTGCGCGATCATTCGTGTTTTTCAATGTTTTCAAACACTAATGAGTGTTGAGATCATTGGTTGAAAAAAAATACGAATTCATAAAATCAAGGATTGACTTTTCTTGAGTGTGGCAATACTATTCAGGTAAGTGAATCCCAGGACGTAATGATGTTTGGTTGCGTTCTGGCTGCCTTCAAATCTACCAAAAGGAACAAGGAGTTTGCTATGCTTTTTATCACCAACAGAAGATTGAAATTGGAAAAGAACAGCCCAAGCTATGCGTTGTTCGAAAAAGATCCCGCTTTGGATCCTGAACCGAAGCCTGGAGATTTGGTTACCATGGATGATAATGATAACCGGGCAACCCAATCTGTGCATTATTGTGAAACGGATCAAATACCAAAAGTTTACAAGGTTGTTGGAAGTGATGTGATGCTCAAAAGGCTTAAGGATCCCAAAACTGCCCGGAATATTTTGATTTATATTCATGGCTTTAACAATCTTCCGGATGAGATCCTGGATAGAGCCTGGAAACTGCAAAAACTTTGCAACAAGGCTGCTGGAGAGGATCCAGAGAAGCAAGTTGAGGTGATTCCGATCATCTGGCCCTGCGACAATGATATTGGCATTATCAAAGATTATTGGGACGATCAACAAGCGGCTAAAAAGTCAGGTATCAGTTTCAGCCGACTTTTGGCACGTTTCATGGCTTGGCGATCAGCAAAAGAACAAAAGGAAAAGCCGTGTTACAAGAGAATCAATATTATTTCCCATTCGATGGGTAATTTTGTGCTGATGCGCACGTTGCAGGAGTGGGGGGAAGCGCAAGGTTCTATCCCGCAGATCTTTCGCAACGTATTCATGATGGCAGCCGATATTCCCAATGAAGCCCTTGAGGATGGCGAGCCAGGTGAATACATTCCTGATGCTGCTCGAAATGTGGTGGTCTATTATGCGGGTGATGATATGGCCATGACTGCCAGCAAAGTATCCAATGTGAAAAACCTGGAGTTCACCCGTCGATTGGGGCATACCGGTCCTGAGCGTATGTCCAAAGTACCTGAAAACGTCTATGCCGTTGATTGTGATTCATTCAACAACGATGCCGATGGGCTGAAGGGGCATGCCTATTTTATGGACTTTAACGATGGCAAGCCGACACCGGCATTTACTCATATGTTTGATACCATGACTTCGCCTTCCGGTCATGTGGTTAGTGCGGATATTATGAGAAAGCGTAAGTTGACGCTTTAAACAAAATCAAAACACTCCCCAGAGATTTTGGGGAGTGTTTTTACTATAACAATAGATCTGGTCGGGATTGTGTTGACCCGAAGTCGGATGCCAGTTGATAAAAATTTGTAATATTCTATACATCTTCAATGTGATACAGTTTGAGCTTGTTGTGCAGAGATTGCCGGGTGATGTCCAGCAATTCGGCTGCCCGAACCTTGTTGCCATCGGTTCTGCGCAAGGCCTTGTGGATGAGATCCATTTCCAGTTGTCTGCGATGTTCAGGCAAGGACAGCGAGTCAGAGGTCACTCCTGTTGACTTCAATGCAGGGGGGCATGCTTCCAGAAGTTGCGGCGAACAATGGGCTTCGCTGATGATTTCTCCCTCTGGCGTCAACGCCACCAGTCGTTCGACTTCGTGTTCCAATTGACGCACATTCCCTGGCCATGAGTAGGATTCAAACAGAGTCAACAGGCTGGGAGAAAATCCATTTGTTTTTTTCTTGAATTTTTTGCTGACATTCTCCAAAAACAACAGGATCAATGGCAGGATGTCTTCGGTGCGTTCCCGCAACGGGGGAAGCCGAATGTCAATGGAAAACAAGCGAAAAAAGAGATCCTCCCGAAAACGTCCTGCCTTGACCTCATCGCGCAAATCCTTGCTTGAAGCACTGATAATGCGAAAATCATAATGATGAATTTTGTTGCTGCCAAGTCGGACGCCTTCCATTTCCTGAATGGCCCGCAGAAATTTGGGTTGGATGGTCATGGGCATGTCGGAAATTTCATCCAGAAACAATGTCCCGCCCGTCGCCTCCTCGAAACGTCCCATGCGGCTGTTGGACGCGCCTGTGAACGCCCCTTTTTCGTGTCCGAAAAATTCACTTTCCATCAGGTTTTCCGGGATCGAGGAGCAGTTGACCGCCACAAAAGGTCGGCTGCGCCGTTCGTCAGGCAGTTCATGGATCAGACGGGCAATCACCTCTTTGCCTGAACCACTCTCCCCGGTGATGAATACATTGACCGGTAAAGGTCCAACCTGTTGCACAACAGCCACAATTTGCCGCATGGCCCGGCTGCTGGCAATGAAACGATGCGTGCCAACCATCGGGTCGGCAGAACGGGCCATTTCGACGTGCATTCCTCTGGTTATTTCTATGATCTCTTCCGTGACAGTATTGTGTTCTATCGAGAGCGCGAGATATTTAACCAGTTGTTTCAGTAACGCTTCGTCTTCGGCAGTGAACTCCTGATCGTCTTTTTTGTTGAGGAGTTCAACAGCACCAATATAATAATTTCCCGCCAGACTGTGGATCGGAACGCATATCAAATTACGTGTAATGAATTCGGTCTTTTTGCCTACCAGGGAATGGTATCCGGCGCGAAATTCCAATCCGGTCTGAGTCACGGTACGACCTGTCAGAATGGATTCACCTACAAGACTTCCTTTCATGGGGGCGATGATCGCCTTTTCCGCAACCCCCGTCCCGAACTTCAACCAGATGTTTTCCGTGGTCTGGTCCACAATAAACACACTGCATCGCTCAGAGTTGGTCAGGCGAGGCAGGATTTCCACAAAAAAGCGCATCAGGGCTTCAAAATCCTGGGGATCCCAGGAACGGTGAATCCTTTCCAGAAGTGCCTTGAGGGTTTCCAATCGGCGGTTGATCTCTGTGGATTTATACATCGTGACTCCGTCACTCAAGTCGGTCGCGCAGGTGATGCCAGTCTGGTTCGCGTCCAGGAATAAATAATGAAAATCAGCAGGTTTCAGAAATGCTGCAACGAACCATATGGTACTATGTTTCGTCCAATTGGAGGCAAATGTTTAAAAAAAAACGGCAGAGATTTTGGGGCGAGGGGGAGAATTTTGTCAAATGGGGGGGGAAGGCCAGATCCGCAAACTGTCGGGGGGGCGTTTGCGGATCTGGTTCTTGCATGACCGGGTTGGTCTCATCCGGCAGCGCGTCGTCGCAGGGTATTGGTTTGTCGCGTCACGCCTGCGGGTGGGGCGTTGAAACGAGCCAATACTTGAAAGACTTCGGCCACGGTTCCAGTGGGCAGACGGAGTTCACGGGCGGTCTCTTCGATAGTGCCACCAGAGAGTGCTCTTTCAATGACATGTCGCATCTCTGCCGGCATGCGGACCATGCTGGATTCCTGTACAGAGCCAAACAGGAAGATCCGTCTGCCGCAGTTGGGATCTTGACAGAGATACCGCTGCTTGCCGTTGGGTTGGCGACCGTATTTGACCACATTCAAACCATTGCATTCCGGGCAGCGCACTTCCAAAACCGCCATGGTATCGGCTCCTTGTCAAGCCAGGGATGAAAGAGAGGGAGCAGAGTGTCCGGTGAAAAACAGTGAACCTTGTGGGGTGCCAGGACGGGTTTTTTGTTTCCTGGTGGCCATGGTGGGCCGTATCAGGGAATCCTGCGTGGCACTCCAGGCCATGTGGTGTGCCCCGGAAGTATGGTCGCAGGGCAGGGCATGGGACAAGCCCCGCATCTGTTCGGCGCATTGATGGGCCTTTTCCAGATCCGGGGTGGATCCGGTATGAACTCCGTTGAAAAGGCTGATGCGTGACAACAGGTTGTGGACAAGAGTCTCCTGTTGCCCGCTGGATCGGGGGGTGGTCAAGGGAAGGGTGTTGCTGGTGATGACCATGGCCATGATATCAGTCTCCTTGCAAAAATCGATGAGGTCTGGTTTGTGTCAAGATCCCGGATGGCCGGACACAGCCGTGGGGGAGATGTTTGTATTAATTACTGCAAAAAGTATGCCATTGATTTGTTTGTGGTGGGATGGTTCAGAAAAATTTTTTGCCATTTTGAATTTGATTTTTCGCAAAAATGGTATTATATTTTGAAATGTAGCTTGTCTTTCATTAATTTTCCTGGAATGGAGAGCATCATGAAAAAATTGCTGTTGGCAGGTATCCTGGGTTTGGGTCTCGGTTTTTCTTCATCAGCCGTGATGGCCGGTCCGGTGGCGGATTCCGTCAAGGCCGCCATGAAAGAAGCACGCGAAAATCTGGTCGCCATGCTGGACACACCAGACAAGGAGGGACAAGCCAAACGTCATGAAGCCATCAAGGCGGCATCCGCCAAAGTGGATGAAATCGTGGCAAAAAATGGCGATGCCCTCAAGGCGTTCAATGAAATCTGGACGGTTTTCAAACAGACTCGCGACACAGAATTGATCCCCAAGCTCATGGCCGGCAAAGTGGATGAAGCCAAAGCCCTCGCTACAACCGTTCAGGCTGAGCGCGTCAAGAAAATGGGTGAGATTCTGGGTGCCGTTGCCCAGTAACTTTTTGTAAACCACGGAAGGCACGCAAATCGTTTGTTAACCACGGAAGGCATCAAAAAAACACGGAAGAAACATACTCGACACTCAATCGCTTCTTTTTTTCGTGCTTTCCGTGGTCAAAGATTGTTTTTTTGGGGGGGGCTGCTGGAAAAAGTCCCTGGATGGCCGTGCAGTGTCACTGCTTTTTTTTGGCGTTTCAACTCGCATGGTCACATTTTGTGAAATTTTTATTTGCAATCGTGGTTTGATTTGATGGATCATCTTTTCATGTCAGGATTGCGAACCGTGGGCGCGGGTGGCAATTATTGCCGAATCACCCGGATCGGGCAGGAATTGCCTGGCATAAGTGGCAGATGGAATGGTGGTTTTTATAAAGGAATTTTCCATGCCAACGGGCAAAAAAAATGCGATAACGCCGATCATTGTCCCTTGCGGCAAAGGCGTGGATAAAGTCTGGCGCATTGAAAAAAAATTGCGTTCCATGTTTCAGCACTGGCAGTCCGAGGAGTGGCCCTTTGGTCTCAACCTGGGCAGCATTCAGGATGTCGCCAGACGGGCTGATATCGCTCGTGACATCCTCAGGCGCGCCATCAAGCGCAAACGGCGTACTCTGACGGATAGTGTTTAAATGGTTCGAAAAAAACAAAAGTATTGTTGGCTTTTCTTCCCAAATAAAAGCGCGTCTATCCTATGCCATGGAAGAATCAGGATATGAGCCCTACCGGAACCAATCACCAGGACGGAAAAAATTCAGGTTTCAAGTCAGAGAATCCCGCCAATCTGGTTGACATCTCCCATCCTCATGATCGCTTGATCAAAGTTTTGCTGTCTCAACCAGAGACGGCTGATCATTTTTTTCGTGAACGTCTACCAGTCGAGATTTCGCAGCAGATGGCAGCGGATCTTCCTGAAGTGCTGGAAGGTTCGTTTGTGCCGGATGCCCTTGGCCTGTTCATCTCTGACAAACTGTTTCGCGTGAAGATGGCCCAAGGTACTCCAGCCTTCATCTATGTATTGGCGGAACACAAGAGCTATCCAGACCGCAAAGTGGCTTGGCAGATTACACGCGGCATCATGGCATGCATGGAACAGTCCATCCGGGAAATGGGCAAGAACTGGGAAGTGTTGCCAGCCGTTATCCCGGTCTTGATCTACCATGGCTCCTCCCCCTGGAATTATCCCAATGACCTGATTTCTTTGGTCGATGCCAACACTGCCATGCACCCATGGTTGTTGAATCTCCGATTCATACTTGTGGATTTGAGTGCGACGGCGGATCCGCTCTTGTCTCGACATGCCCGTTTGCGAGCGGGACTTTTGGCTTTGAAATATGGAACACGCAGTCCCGAAGAGCAGATGGCGGCCCTTGGGCAGATTGCCGATGCATTGCGCGATGCACCAGAACTCCTGGTGTCAGTGATGGTTTATTTAATGGCAACGTTCACATTGTTGAAGAAAGAAACAGTTGATGATATCGTCGTGCATCTCAAACTGGAGGAGGAAACGAAAATGATGTCCATTTTTGCACAAGAACTCATGCTCAAGGGTGAGCAGAAAAAAGCGGTTTCCATGGTGCTACGCCAAATCCAACGCAAATTTGGATCCATCTCTTCCCATCTGCAGGCGCAAGTGGAAAATGCCGATCTTTTAACCTTGGACGCCTGGGCTGATAAAATCCTGGATGCCCGCACCTTGGACGAATTGTTTGAGGCACAAGTGCAATAAATCGCATATAACTGTCTGTTGATATGTGTTTCCTTGGAACAAGAAAATACCTTTGTCCAGATTTTATGTTGGACCTCAGAGTGCAGGATCTTTCTTGTTGCTCATGGGGCAGGTGAATATGTCTGCGGTAATTTCGTCCGTGGGCACAGGACCAGAGAAAGGTTGCGGGGTGATCTCCTGAAGACGGCACTCTGTCGTAATGACTTGTTCCAATAATTCTCCCAGCGTCACATAAACGGATTGGAGTCCGTGTTCCCGCAAACCGAATAACATGGGAGCGATCCAACGACCTAAATGATACTCCATGAATTTTCGACTGGCATCCGCTGTCACGGCTTCCTCTTCCTGCCAGTCATTGTCCAAGGCAAACGATTGCTTGACTAACAATAAACTATAAAATTCCAGTTCAGTACATAAATGATCTGGCATGTCCGGGTTCTCTGCAGAAACCTGCATCCCAAAAGCACGATAAAATCCGTTGATGTCAGACAGCTCTACAACCTGTCCACCAATGCGGCGGGCGTCACCATAAGATGTTTCATGCAGTGAAACAACATTCCTCCCCTGAAACAACCGACAATGCTCGGCTTGCAAGGCCGATAAATCCATGAGATCCCATTGCTCACGAAACATACTCCATGTGTCAGGCTGGACCAGACTGACAGACTGCATGGCCTCCATCGTCTGGCGTACAGCCTCTGGATGTCCAGGGTGAGGGTAGGAAAATCCCTGAGCCAGAAAACGAAAAAGTGCCCCACGTTGCAATAAATCCTGCATGCGTTCCAGAAGTATCTGTTCTGCTTGTGCGTCATGTGTTTGGTCGGTCATGCGGATGGCTCCTGGAAAAAAATCGGAATGGCTTGGAATTATGATGCCCTTCGGGCAAAAAGTCAAAGTCAAAACCCTGGGGGATG
>JAMOBH010000521.1:0-2424 GCA_039908085.1 Magnetococcus sp. YQC-5 | reverse complement strand
CAGCCACATACTCAATGGATCAGCAAAGGTAAAGCTGGTGTTCCGATGGAATTTGGATTACCTGTTGCCATTCTGGAAGATAGTGACGGATTTATCCTGCATTACCATGCGATGGAATGCGATTTATAAGGATTGGTTGACGCAAGTCATGATGGTTGGTTAAGATTGCCGTGAAGTTTGTGGGGGGTGGGTCAGATGAATGGCTTGATTGTGCATCTTTGAAGGGAGTTGGGATGATGGGACGGCCTGTGAATCTGTTTGTGAGTTATGCCCGTAAGAACCGCAGAGGATTGGAGCGGGTTTTGGAGCATATTCAATGGATGGTACATCAAGGTCTCGTCAGGGAGTGGCATGATAACCGGATTGATCCTGGTGTGTTGTGGGAACCGGAGATTGAGAAAGAGGCGCGTCAGGCAGATGCGGTATTGTGTTTAGTGAGTGCGGCATTTTTGGCGTCGGAGTATATACAAACAAAAGAGATTCCAATTTTCAAGCAAAGGAAAGGCGAGGATCCAAATTTTCAGATTCATTTTCTTTTGTTGGCAGACTGTTTGTATGATAAAGATAGTTTTGTTCATCCAAGGCAATTTTTGCATGAAAAACCGATCAAGGAGACTAAAAACAGTCAGGCTTTTACTCAACCCATGCGGAAGTTGCTGGAAAAGTTAATGACTCATCCTGCCAGATTGGAATCTGCCCCCTCTACCCCTTTACCTCAGCCTGTTGCAGTCTCTGGAGTGTCCACCACCCTGGAAGCCTTGTTGACAAAAGTCCCAGGTCAAACGACCAGATTGTTTGGTCGGGAGCAGGAGTTGAACAAGTTAAACACCTTGGCTGCTGCCAAGGGTGTTTTGGTCTGGGTTGGTTCAGGAGGGGTGGGGAAGTCGGCTTTGACCCGGAAATGGCTTGCGGATCGGGTGTGGCCAGAGGGGACGCGGTTTCTTGGAGTCTCTTTTTACAGTCAGGGCTTGAAGGATCAGGCAACAGGGGCGGATGGATTTTTGCGCAGTGCCTTGGCGGCCTTGGGAGATCCAAAACCGGATGCTGGGGGGGATTACGACAAAGGGCAGCGTTTGGCCGCATTGTTGGCGGCAAAGCCCTCGGTTTTGGTGTTGGATGGTTTGGAGCCGTTGCAGCATCCACCAGAGGGTGAAAGAGGAGGGCGATTGAAGGATTTGGGTATTTTTGCTCTGCTTGCCACTTTGCTCAGGCATCCAGGGGAAGCGGTCTGTCTGGTCAGCACACGGTTGAAGATCGCTGATATGCGATTATCGGGTCTTGTTCAGGAAAAGATAGATATTTTGTCTGAAGCCGCTGCTGTGGAATTGTTGAAGTTCCGGGATGTGTGGGGAACTGAAGCACTTTTGCAAGCAACAGCCAACCGTTGTGGCTGTCATGCCTTGGCATTGACACTGATGGCGGAATATCTTCACACCTTTGAAAAAGGAATGGCTTCCAGGTTTCAGGAAGTTTCGTTGATTAATGCAGACTCTCATGCCGAGTCAGTGATGCGGGCCTATGACATGGCACTGGAACGCGAGGGAGAAGTATTGGATCGGGAATTGGTGCGGTTGATGGGTCTGTTCGACCGTCCGGCAGATGGGGGGGCTGTGTTGGCATTGCGTAAGGTCAGCATCGCCGGGGTGACTGAGGCACTTTACAAGGCCGACGTATGGCAGTTTCAAGAGTCCCTGGCCCGGTTGCGTCAGTGGGGGTTGGTGAACTCCCACCAGGGCGGGGAGGAGGGAACACTGGATGCCCATCCTCTGGTGCGGGAGTGGTTTGGCGAACAGTTGAAAAAAGAAAACCCGGATGGTTGGCGGGCTGCGCATCGGGTGTTGTTTGAATTTTTTCAGCGTGTTCCGAAAAAACATCAACCCGATACGTTGGAGGAACTGGAACCCCTTTACCGGGCCGTGCGCCATGGGTGCTTGGCGGGGTTGTATGGGGATGCATGGAATTTGGTTTTCTGGCCGCGTATTTGTCGAGGTAATGAACGTTATGCTGTTAATTGTTTAGGTGCTTTTTCTTCTGATTTGGCGGCACTAGCTGGTTTTTTTTTAAATGGATGGGAAGAAGGGCCGACGTCAGAAAAGTTGTCTAAACAGGATCAGAAATTGATATGGGATTCTGTTGGAAGGTGTCTTGTTGCTTTGGGCCGCTTAGTAGACGCAACGGCACCAAACCGTTTTCAGGATGTTTGGATGGAAAAAAGTATAAATTTTTCAAATATAGCGCATATTCAGTTATTGTTGGGGCGTATTTTTGAAGGGGGTGAATTAGCAGCAAGAGTGTTGGAAAATTTGAATTATTACAGTAACTGCCCAGGTAGGTCATCTGCAAACAAAGCCTTGACAGAGAAATCCAAATCGTGGTTCAAGGTTCCCTATGGACCAGAATTTATTAATTGCTCGGCTTCTTGAA
>JAMOBH010000520.1:0-2433 GCA_039908085.1 Magnetococcus sp. YQC-5 | reverse complement strand
TCAAACGCAATTGCCCCATCAGATTGGAACGCATTGCCAGGATCTCGGCTTCATCCGGGGGAAACCCAAGATCAAGGAAAACATTGCCGCATGATTCTGTGATCATTGGCATCCTCCAATTTTGCGGTAACGGCGTGTGGCCAACTCGATGACAGCCGGACTGGTCTTTTGAGTCTTCTTCTTTCCAGTCACTCGGCATGAAACCAAGCTGAACCTGCCACAATTCATTCCCTGCCTCCCGTCTCGCGGCCTCCGGGAAAGAGGCCAGATCGATTTTGGCAGAGTCAATGAAGTGCACTTCCTTCATGGTGGGACTATATAAGAACTTATATGGAAGATCAAGCGATCTTTCCCATTGACACCCACACGGCGAGTAGTCGGAGCCCAGTGCCTGTATGAGAGTGAACGTAAGTTTGGTGGATCAGCCGTCTTCATCAGCCTTACAGGCCGCAGCAATGACAGCGTCCGACAGATAGTAGCCCGCCCTTTGTAGATCCATCAGGGTAGTACGCAAATGATCCAGCAAACCACGGCGTCTGGCTTCCACCAACAAGCCAGCAGTTCCTTTGACTTGCAGTCCGTACACATGCCGGGCAATCCGGCGACCTCGCTTTTCATCAATGATCGTCAGGCACGGCAACTGGATGCGTGCCAAGCTGATCACTGCCGCCTCACCGAGATCCAGTTCTGCGATCAGCAGGGGATCGGGTTCCGGCGCGGTGCAGACATGCTCCGTCCACCGCATACCAGCGAGCGTGTCTGCACCGGACCGTCCAAGACCAGCGACGGTCACCTCTCGATACACCGCGTCGGGAATCCAGAATTCACGGAACAGAAGGGGCAGGAGATCAAGCTTCCCGACCAGGGACAAGGCCACCAATGGGCCTGTATTGATGACAGCGCGGTCTGGCATCATTGGGCGAACTCTTCGTCCATTTCGTCCTGGCTCAAGTCCACCACCGGCACACCGGCACGGCTTGCAGCCAACAGAAACTCTACCCGGCCCATACCAGAGAGTCGACCAGCCTTGCCTGAAGTGATACGGCCCTGCTCAAAAAGTTTGAGAGCCAACAAAAAACGTACCTCGTCGGAAAAATTATCTGGCAATTCAGCAGACAGAGGCAATCCTTCCAGGGGCAGTTCAATCGTTAATGCGCTCACCCCACCCTCCTTGTCGACCACGATATTACATCCACCACGAAAGCCGCCTCCATTCAGCTACCATCTCCTACCATTGGCGCGCTAGTTCTCTTGCTTCATAGTATAAGGTCGCAGTCCTCGAAAAATTTTGTCAGGAAGCTGCTTGATCGATACCGGAAATAGCTGACATCGTTAGGCTCAGCGTTACCGCAGATGATGTCGGCAAGCTCGCGGAGGTTTTTGTTTTTCCATTTCATGGATCAGCGCGTTTGCCTTCCCTGCTTCGTATGGCGGTAGCGATGGGTCAGAGCTTCGAACCCTGGAAGGATTTTCATCCTTGGCTTCGTCGGTTGCGGATTCGTCAAATCATCGACACTTCAAAACGGCAGGCTCATGCCGCCAAGTGCATCTCCACATGCATCCCGGCACGGATGGCGAAAGTCACCAGCGTATCCAGGCTGAAGCGATCAAACTTCCCGCGCACCAGATCGGAAAGACGAGACTGCTTGACGCCCAACATTTTGGCGGCGGCCTGCTGGGTGAGTCCACGATCCCGAATCATGATGCTCAACCTGGTCATCAGATCGGCACGCATCGCCAGGACCTCGGCTTCTTCTGGCGGGAACCCCAAATCAAGAAAGACGTTGCCGCACGATTCGGTAATTTTCATTTCACTCCGGTTTGCCGGTAACGGCGCGCTGCCAATGCCACATCTGCACGGCTGGTTTTTTGGGTTTTCTTTTGGAACGCATGCAACACGAAGACGGCATTTTCAAATTTGGCAACGTAGATCACCCGTCACGCGCCATCCAGATGAATGCGGATCTCCATGGCCCCGGCACCGACTTCAGGCATTGGTTTCCAGTCCAAAGGCATCAGCCCGCATTGCACCCGCCACAAATTCAATCCGGCGATCCGCCGCACGGCTTCCGGGAAGGTGGCCAGATCCTCTCTGGCGGATTCGATGAAGCGGACCGGTTTCATGGAATCCATTATATAGAATTTTGTATAAACCGCCATCTCTTTTTCTGCTCCTGGAGCGTGGGCGTATCGATAATGGGACAGGTGGCCGATGTCACGCTCCATAGACACGCTCTGCAGACTCAAGGATTGCTTGCCGACGGTGAGCATTCCGACTGAATTCAACTCGCTTGACACGTCGTGCTTGACAAGGCGTGCATTTCCGTGGGCACCTCCCGCCATCGTGGCTCCCACCCCCTCACGGTAATCATTCCGCTTCGTGAGAGCCTCCCTGCTGCATCCTGGCATCCAGACCGGTGGCCGGCGATCTCC
>JAMOBH010000519.1:0-2441 GCA_039908085.1 Magnetococcus sp. YQC-5 | reverse complement strand
CCCTTTCCATCTGGGTAGGCGGCAAGATGTCCAATGCCCGGAGTGCCCCCACGTTCATGAAACTGGCAGTCTGGGGCATCCCCAACAATCCACCCCGTTGGCCCGAAGTCTCGGATGCCGTGCGTCGCATTCTGGCTGCATACAAAGAGAGCGGCAAGCCATGGGAGCGGATCGGCGAGTGGATCGACCGTATCGGTTGGCAACGGTTTTTTGAAAAAACCGGATTTCCATTTACCCGGTATCACATCGACGACGGCCCGGAGGCACTTTCGAACCTCAACCGGTCCGCCATGGTTCGCCTCTGACTGTAATGTCAAAGTGCATCTTAAATCATCAGAGGTGATCTACCCATGTCCCTAGCTACGTCTATCTTGACCGAAGATTTTACACGGGCCGATCTTGAACCCATGTTGAAAATGGGAGTCGCGGAAGAAATCGTGGTCCGCAACGGATCCAGCTGGAAGTGCCCGACCTATGTACAGAGGTTGCCTCCCTGTCGGGATGCCTGTCCCAGCAGTGAGGACATCCGTGGTTATCTCACCACCATTGCCCAGGCCGACAAAGTCAAAATGTCGATGGAGGATGCCCTGGATCAAGCGTGGTATCGCCTGACCGATACCAATCCCATGCCAGCCACGCATGGGCGGATCTGTCCTCATCCTTGCGAAACCGGGTGCAATCGCAAGCACCTGGAGGATGGCGCGGTGGCGATCAACAATATGGAACGGTATGTCGGAGATCATGGCATCCGTCGCAAACTCAAGCTTACCATGCTGACCAAGGAGAAGAAACATCAATCCGTGGCTGTCATTGGCTCTGGTCCGTCAGGACTCTCCTGCGCCTATCAATTGGCGCGGCGCGGTTATGAAGTGACCATTTATGAAGCCTATGAAAAGGCGGGTGGCATGCTGCGTTATGGCATTCCGGATTATCGACTCCCACCTGCGGTTCTTGATGCCGAAATTCAGAACATTCTCGATTTGGGAGTGAAACTGAAGTGTAATACGCGGGTTGGTCAGGATGTGCCGTTTGCGAAACTCAAGAAGAAATATGACGCCATTTATGTTGCGATAGGTGCCCACAAGGGCAGCGTCATGAATCTTGATGGTGAAAATTCAGCCAATGTCTTTACTGCGGCCAGTTTTCTCAATCGAGTCAATACCGGGGCCAAGGTGGATATTGGTTCCCAGGTGGTGGTGGTGGGGGGCGGTGACAGTGCCATGGACGCCGCTCGCGTTTCATTGCGTTTGCAGGCCGATCTGGATCAGGCTGAAGCAGACGGTGATGACGATGCTTATGACAAGGCCAGAGCAGCCCTTGATGAGGCTTCGCAACAGGAGGAAACCGCCATTTCCACGGAGAAGACCGCAGTGGATTCCGCACGGATTGTGCGGCGGGTCTCCAAATATTCCAAAGTGACGTTGTTGTATCGGCGCACCAAAGACGAAATGCCGGCTATTGCCAAGGATGTCGATGAAGCCGAACATGAAGGGATTGAGTTCAATCTCCTGGCAGCCCCGGTTGGTTTGGAAACCGAAGGTGGTCGGGTGGTGGCGGTCAAGTGCATTCGCATGGAACTGGGTGCCCCGGATGCTTCTGGTCGGCGCAGTCCGGTTCCGATAGCCGGGTCAGAGTATACCATCCCCTGCGATACCCTGATTATGGGTATCGGGCAGGTTCCAGAGTTGCTGGAGGGGATGGAGGAGTTATCCAACAAATGGGGTTGGTTGACTGCCAGCACGACACATCAGACCAAGGATCCGCAAGTGTTTGCTGGCGGTGATGTGTTGGGATTGGGAATTTCCACCCGTTCCGTGGGTCATGGTCGGGTGGCGGCCAGGGCGATTGATGGTTTTCTCAAAGGCGTGCCTTATCAGGTGCCGCACAAGGGGCGTCCCATCAAGCCGGATCAGATGCGGATGAGTTATTACAAACCAGCTCCCCGGAACGAGGAAGAAGAGTTGCCGGTGGAGGAGGCCATCAAGGGGTTTGTTGAGACAACCCAGACCATCACCACCAGTCAGGCCTTGGCCGAAGCCAAACGTTGCCTCAGTTGTGGACTTTGTTTTGCGTGTGATCAGTGTCGGATTTTCTGCCCCAAGGAAGCTATTTCTCGCGATTACAAGCGGCCCAAGGGCAAGGTCATGTTTACTGATTATACCCGTTGTAATGGTTGTCACGTGTGTCACATGGCATGCCCTTGTGGATACATCCAAATGGGTATGGGATTGTAGCCTGGAGTTTCTTGCCAAATCAACGTGGATTGGGATATGATCACTCATTTCCCAATCCACGTCCTTGCCTCAACAGGTGGTGATTTGTTTCCGCCACAGCGTTTTGATACCATTTAAATAGTTCGGAAAATAAAAAAGCAAGACCTTGGGGGGGCGGTGAACCGCCCCCCAACACCCCCCCACCCTTTTTTTTATTATTTTATTATT
>JAMOBH010000157.1:0-12597 GCA_039908085.1 Magnetococcus sp. YQC-5 | reverse complement strand
GCCCTTGGTGGGGTCCAGGGGCGAAGCCCTTGGTGGGGTCCAGGGGCGAAGCCCTTGGTGGGGTCCAGGGGCGAAGCCCCTGGTGGGGTTTGGGGCGAGAGCCACTATCAATCCATTTCACCAACATTTTCAAAATGGTCCCGTCTTAAGTGGAAGGCCCGATTCAACCAAGTGATTTAAAACGTTAACAACCTGTGACGATCCGATGACCGAAAAATCGACCTTGTTGCATATCACCAATGGTGATGCAGCCATCAAAGTCATGCGTATGGCTGGTTTTACAAATCCGATTCTGTCGTGGCTGGACATACTGCATGATGGTCCGGTGCCAGAGGGGCTTGATTTGGCGGAACTCTCACGACGGCGGGCCACATTTGTGCATGAATGTGGTTTCACGGATCTGGCAACCGCTCAAAAATCATTTCGCGCACGGGATGACATTTTGGAGAACTGCCATTCATTTCAAACCATTTTTTTGTGGTTTGAGCCGGATTTGTTTGATCAATTACAACTGTTACAAATTTTATCCGAACTGGGGCGTTTGGGACATGATGGGGTGTGGTTGATTCAGTCGAATCACTATCTTGGACGTTTGCGACCTGAAGAACTGCCTGCCATCAGGCAAACCAGACACCCCGTGACCAAGGAGCTTTATGATCTTGCCAGCAGGGCTTGGGCAGCATTTCGGGCTTCCAAGCCAGACCAATGGGCCAACCTTTTGACCCAGGAGACGGCTTTGATGCCTTTTCTTCAAAGTGCCATTGTGCGCCATCTGGAGCACTATCCTGACCCACGCCATGGCCTCAATCGTACCCAGCGACAGATTCTTGAGAGCATCAAGGAGGGCGCGTCACAACGCTGGTCCCTTTTTCAAGCATGCCAGGACAAAGAGGAATACCCGTTTATGGGAGACGCCTCTTTTTGGCTGTATCTGGATGAACTGACGCATGGCCAGGCCGTGGCCAGGGATTCTCAGGAAGGGTTTTTGCTGACCTCATTGGGTCATGCATTGCTTGACCAACAGACGAATTGGATCCATCACCAAGGTTTGAATCGTTGGCTGGGTGGTGTCCATCTGACTTTGGAACATGTTTGGTATTGGGATACGGACAAGCAGGAATTGTTTGGCAAGGATGCAGTCAGGGGGGAGGCGAACGTTTACTTTCCAGCAGTACGGCCACAAGGCGAACATTTTTCTTGACTCTGGGGGAGGGGATGGCTATCTTATTGCTAATGGTTCTCATTTGCGTCAAGATCGGGTTGAGTATGGGATGCATCCAAATCCTGTTTCACCAAGCGTTTATGTCTCTTCCTGACTGATGAGGGAATCCTATTGTAAACTTATATTTTGCAACTCAAAGGGAGTGTGCGATGAACGAAATCAAGTCTGATGAAGGGGTGACAGAGGCGCAAACGGTCGTCAAGAGTTATGAAACGAATGAAGGGGTGACAGAGCCGTCAACGGTCGTCCCGGAGGTGCGCCAAGGACGTGAACTGGCACTCCTTGGTGAACGGAGAATGGCCAAACGGCAACCGGCTCCTCTGGTGGCACAAGAACCGGATGGGAAACGGGCATTGCAATCTGCACAACAGCAAGAGACACGTCTGGCCCCGGTAACGGGTCAGGTGCGCAAAACAGGTCGGGAATTGGTCAAGACAGGCATGGTGGCCTCTTTGACGACCGTGCTGTTGACTGGATTTCGGGTTTTGCGGCCACTGAATCCCCTGCATACCGTGGCCGGAGTGTTGTTTGTCGGATTTTCCTTGTGGCATATGATGCAAAATGAAAAACGCACGCGACAGCTATAACCATGAAAAATGACCTGATTCCATTGCATCATTGGGTGGCCCATCGAGGTATGCCGGCTCATTTCCCTGGAAACAGCTTTGAAGGGTTGCAGGCTGTTTTGGAGGCCGGTGCCTGTTACGTGGAATTTGATATTCAACTGAGTGCAGATCATGTACCTCTGCTGTTTCATGATGCCAATTTGCAGCGCGCCACAGGCGTCAACGCCCTGGTGGCGGATTTGCCCTGGGAGCAAATCCGAACCATTCCCCTGCTCAGTGGCAGCACCAAACCTGGTCGCATGACCTCTCTGGCAGAAATGGTCGTTTTGTTGGGCGACTATCCCAAGACAACCGTGTTTGCGGAAATCAAAACAGCCGCCTTGCGTCGTGGTGTGGAACCGGTCAAACATATCATTCTTTCGACGTTGCTGCCGCTGCAAGGTCGTTGTGTGCCGATTTCATTTCATGCCGGTTGTTTGCGATCCATCCGGGAATCCTCGGCATGGCCCATTGGTTGGATTTTTGAAACCTGGAGTCCAAGGACTCGACGACAAGCCGAACGACTCTCTCCAGAGTATCTGTTTGCCAATCATGCCCGTATGCCAACAGGAGCCGAATTGTTTCCCGGACCTTGGCAATGGGTGTTATATGAAATCAGCGATCCGGTGTTGGCATGGCATTGGCTTAACCAAGGAGCCAGCTTGATTGAAACGAACGATTTATACGGAGTGGTTGAAAACCATGATGATGGGACTCGGAGATCGGGATAAAAAGCAACTATTGGCCGTTTGGCGACAGTTGAGTTCAGAGGATCGAAGAAATGTCTTGAATTTTGCCCAATTTCTGGCAAGCCGTCAGGACCAGGAGAAACCAACAGCACCCACCGTTCCTGATACCCCATTGCCCATTCCTCGACCCCCGGTGGAAACCGCTGTGGCAGGGTTGAAACGTATGAAAAAAACCTATCCCATGATTGAGGCCGATGAAGGGGTGTTGGCCGAGGCATCCCGAATCTTGATGGGAAAAGTCATGGGAATCAGCGATGCAGACATTGTGAATCAACTGGAAACCTTTTTTGCCGAACGATATCGCATCTGGTCATCCAGTCGTCACAGCGGCATCACTTGATCTGAATCGGTTTTTTCTGGCTGGATGGGCTGGTCACGGGGGGTGGAGGCCGGTGTTCCCCAGGATCCTCGGTGGTGACCATGTCATACATCACCAACAGCATGATCAATAATATCACAAAAGCCAATAACCATTTGCCTACCTGACTTGTCAACCAAACCGGCCAAACTTCCGGTGGCGTGGCAGAGGTTTGTGCAGCCGGGAAAAACACATACCACAGAAGACGCAAGCCATAAAACAGCGTTCCAACCGTGATTCCCCCCAGGAGCAACACAATCAAAGTGCGCATGGTGATTTTCCTCTCAGGAGCAACGAAATCAAAGTGTGCATGGTGACGCCGTCAATAAACAGACAGCCCATTCTTCGTTGGGACCGGTTTGCCAACAGTTGATCTGGTTGTTCCATGTTCATAGCTTATAATTTTATCTATTGTCAGTTGAGATGAATGATGTGGCCTTCGCGGCGGGCGATTTCTATCAACGGGATGCCGTCATCGGTTTCCCATTGGTACAAGCCGACACCAACCGGTTCAATACGCGAATCCGTATGGACCGTTGCTGTCCAGAGTTGTTCGGTATCATACCAATGTTCTGGTTTGTCGAACAAAGAGGAAACCACAACTACATCGAAATCGCTGTCTGGCTTGGCATTTCCACGGGCTTGAGAGCCGAACAGCACACCGAAGGAGATTGGCATGCCTCGATCCACGAGATAGGATAAATAATTTTTTACGACCCGGAGAGCTTCTGGAGTAGCCACTGACGTACCTTTTCAGCTTCAGTAATATATTGACGGGCGACAGGTTTTGGAATCGTCTCCATGGGATCATCGGGATACCGTCCAAGCAGGCAAAGTGCATTGATCCGGCCCAACAATTCCAGCCAATCCAAGGATAACTCCAATTCAGCTGATTCTCTTAAAGTGAGCAGATTGTGGGTTCTTGGAGGAAATTCTTTTGTGACCCGACAGACAAGAGCCTTGAGAAGCTTTTCCATGGCCAAATGGAGCAAAAACAGGCCATGTCGATGCTCTTCCCGATTGATCAAATCCACCGCCACTTTCCAATCTTGATCAGAGCCGATGCGCCAATAATCCACCTGTTTGTCAACGTTCATGGCACGTTTTGTCCTGGTCTCTTGGTCGGAGATATCGAACTTGATGCCCTTCGGGCAAAAAGTCAATAGCAAAATGACCAGTCAATCAGACCGGCCAAACTTCCGGTGGCGTGGCAGAGGTTTGTGCAGCCGGGAAAAACACATACCACAGAAGACGCAAGCCATAAAACAGCGTTCCAACTGTGATTCCCCCCAGGAGCAACACAATCAAAGTGCGCATGGTGACTCCGTCAATAAACAGACAGCCAATAGTGTCGTTATTTTGGCAGTGGCCCCCCAAATGACCTCATTTTGGTATGCATACCGGGCATTGGCCCACGCGGGAACGGGTGTTTCCAGAAAAAAACGCAACGGTACTGTCAAGGTGTCAGCCACTTCACGGGGATCTGGATGCAATTGAAATTCCATGGGCAGGATTCCTACAAACGGGTGAATCAAAAAACCGGTCTGCGTGGTGGGGGTTGGAGGCAGTTTGCCCAGGATACGGATCTGTTGTGGATCCAGTCCCAATTCCTCTTTTGTCTCACGTAAGGCCGTGGCCAGTGGATTGGCATCATGATTCTCGGTGCGACCACCTGGGAAAGCGATTTGTCCCTTGTGATGAGACACGGTCATGGTACGCCGGATGAAAAGCAGGTGCCAGGCATTGTGTTTGAACACCAGTGGCAAGAGTACCGCAGAAGGGGTCAAAGGGGTATCACCCACTGGATGCGCATCATGCAAAGTTGGCCCGTTTTTTTCATTAAGACAGTAGGCGATCCAATCAGGTGTCAAGTCGGTCTTCAATGATCAGCACGTCGTTTCTCGAAAGGGTCTTTAGTTGGGACCAATAAGCCATCAATCAGGTGAGAAGGAGGATTCAGTGATGATCCAGTGTTGTGTTCTCCTGATGGTGGATGGTGTGCGGCTTAAGTGTCAAGGTGAAGCGCGCAGAATGGGTACACTCTCGCCGTCAACCGGTTCGCTGATGGCCATGGCGAATTGTGCCGAGCGTGACGGTTTGGGCATGCTCAAGGCAATTTCATGCCGGACCAGGAGGTTGGTACGCCGGATGGAGGGCATGGGAATGAGAGGTATGGAGTGGGACACGCTTTTTCCAGCTATGCGGGCTTTATTGGCTGCCAAGGAATTGACGTCAGTGTGACGCAGTTTGCCATTAAGATTATTTTGTGCGCGCATTGAATTTTTTTGTTTGGGTGCATTTTTTTTGTAATAACTCATTACTTTTCCCACATAGCGTTGGGTTTCCGGCATTGGCGGAATGCCTTGAAAGCGGGAGACCACGGTCGGTCCGGCATTGTAGGCTGCCAAGGCATGAGGGATGGAGGAAAACTGTTTGAGCATTTGATTCAGATAGCGTGCCCCGCCTCGCAGGTTCTGTTCTGGATTGAACAGGTTCTTGACCCCCAGAATACGTGCGGTTTCCGGCATGAGTTGCATCAAACCCACTGCACCATCCGGGGAGACGGTCTGGACATTGAAGTCCGATTCAGTGGCCACGACTGCCCGTAACAAATCGGGGTCAATTTTTTCCTGAATGGCGACCTTGGTGATGAGATGGTCCAGGGATGGGGAATCGGCCCATGCCGCAGTGGTCCCCAAGGGGAGCATCACTGCGGTCAGCACCAACGCCGACATGCGGACTGAAACATCAGAGTAGATAAATGCCGGCCATTTGGCGTCCGCAAGGGGTTTGTTTTTGGTGAACAGACCGACGGTGACTGAAGAAAAGAGATTCCAGGGCATAGGTACAAAGTTCCACATTGAAGATTTGGTTGGTGCCAAGCCCAGCATGCAGGAGTCGTGCTTGCACATATCCGGGTAGATTGAACGCCAATATACACGACTCCTGCGGGTTAGAAAAGAATTTTTGGCACTCCTCACCCAATTTATTCTCTTTTGCTTGCAAAAAATGGTTTCTGAAGGCCTCATCGACCTCATAAGAGTCTGGTCCGATGCACGGACCGATGATGGCTGCCATGTTTTCCTGCCGTGCTCCCAGTTGTTTCATGGAGTCCATACAGCTTTCCAAAATGCCCTCCAGGGCACCGCGCCAGCCTGCATGGGCTGCTCCCACGACCCTTGCTTTGACGTCGGCGAACAGAACGGGTGCGCAATCGGCTGTCAGCACAGAGGTTACGATTCCGGGCTGATTGGTCACCACGGCATCGGCATCAGGTGTTTTTCCCTGCCAGCCTGCCAGCACGGTTTTCCGACCATGCACCTGATTGACAATGGCCAACTCTTTGCCATGGGGGGCCAGAGAAGCCAACAAACAAGCCCGATTCCAGGCAACATCTTCAGGCCGGTCCTCGACATGGCTCCCCAAATTGAAGCTTGCATACGCCCCTTGACTGACACCACCTTGCCGCGTGGTGAAAAAAGTGCCGACTCCTTCGAGTGCCGGTGCATTTTTCCTGGGCAGAAAATGGATATTTGCTTGATTTCCGATGTCCGACCGGTCATAATGTCGTGTTTTCTTAATCATGGCTGGTTTACTCCTTGCTCCAATGTATAGTGCCTTGGGGCTCAAGCCGTCCAAACAAACCCGAAAGGAGGAAAAGAGGCGCCGTGGCTTTTTACGAGTCTATCTTCATCATACGTCCGGATTTAACGACTGAACAGGTTGAACAGGTGGCCGCAAGGGTGGCTGACATCATCACCACAGGAGGAGGAACCATCCTCCAACACGAACTGTGGGGACGTCGTCAACTGGCCTATCCGCTCAAAAAGAACACCAAGGGGTATTACGTTTTCAATCTGGTGGAAGGTGGCGGTCCCCTGATCGCCACGCTGGAAGCCCGGTTGAAAATCGACGAGGACATTCTGAAATTCCAGAATATCCGCGTCAAGAAGGCCAATCTCATCCCATCCCCGCTGGCTCCATTCGGGGAGAGGTCGGTTGACGTGCCGGAAGTTCTCTTGCCGGGCGATGAGTTTGAAGTGCCAGAAGAAGATGATTATGACGTTGATGACCTGGATCTGTGACTGCCAGGATCCATAACGCAGCATCGGGAACGGTCGTTCCATGGCGATGAGTCAGGAATCTCATCTCCATGGAACCCTGTCTGAAGGGGATACCCAGGTTGAGGCTCAAATCGATGCAGCCTCGTCTCCAGGGATGCACACCGCCAATCATTCAGTACTGGAAGGCATTCTTTTGCAGCCTGTCGAGTATCGGGTGACCACAACAGGACGACCTGTGCTCTTTCTGGAATTGGAGCATCTCTCAAGGCATGAGGATCCAGATCCCTTGTTGCGTCTGGAAGTGCGCATGACGGTCATGACCATGGGAAAACTGGCTGAACAGTGTCGTTCCCTGGTTCCAGGCAGTGCCCTACGGGTGACGGGGCGTTTGAATCAAAAACGGTGGGTTCGGGATGGCAAGGTTCGGTGGGGTCGTATCGAACTGGCGGCCATTGATGTCCAGAAACTCTCTCCTTGAAACGGACCTTTCGAAATCGGGTCAACCAAGGTCAACCCAAGAGATGGCAACCCACAAAATGGCACTCTAAAAGAATAGTCGGATATCACTCCCGTATCAACGATAAAGAGGAAGTTTTTACATGTCTGATCAAGACAATGAATCAAGTTCAGGTTATGACGCGCCCTCCCCCAGATTTGGTGGTGGTGGCGGCGCGGGACGTTCCTTTGGTGCCCGTCCAGGCGGGACACGTCCAAGTCGTCCAGGTGGCGGAGGCTTCGGAGGTGGGGCAAGCCGACCTGGAGCAAACGGCACCGGACCGGCAGCAGCAGGGGGAGCCGCTGGCGCGCCCACTGCCGCAGGCGGTTTTCGTCGGCCCTTTTTCCGTCGGCGCAAGGTCTGTGTCTTCTGTGCTGACAAGGCCCTGCAAATTGACTACAAAGACCCCAAATTGATGCTCAGATTCATCACCGAGCGGGGCAAGATTGTACCAAGTCGAATCACCGGAGTCTGCGCTCCGCATCAGCGTCGTTTAAGCAAAGCGATCAAACGTGGACGCAACATTGCCCTGTTGCCTCATCTCGTCAAGTGAATTTCACGGGTCAAGATCAACCATGTGAACCGTCACGGGTTTGGTGCGTTGGCGGTGTCACATGAATCAGATGGAATGGGCGATCCGTCCGGTTTTTGCCGGTATTCAGGCATTGTTGCTTTTGATTCTACCCATGCTCATGCCGGTGTTGGTGCCTTTACAAATGGCCGCACCCTTGCCGGTGTTGTTGACCGCCCTGTGGGGCGGACCAAGAGCAGGATGGATGGGGGCATCCGTTCCTGTAATCGGTGCTTTGTTGCTGAGTGAAGGCATCCTGTTTCCCTTTACGACCTTTTTGCTTTTTTTCGGGTTTCCTTTGTTGGCAGCCTGGTTGGTGCGGGGGGGATGGAAAGCAAGTCACTGTCTGGGAGTCGCCTATCTCCTGGGAATCGGTGTCTTGCTGTTGTTTTTTGTGTGGGTCTTGTTGTCGGGTATCGATTTCGAGACCGAAATCACGCTCAAGTTGAATGAGTTCAAGCCTGCCATTATGGCTTCCATGACGGCTTCCATTGCCAAAAAAGGCGTGGATCCTGTATTCTTGGCTGAATTCAAAAACGGCCTGGATGCCCTTATCCACATCCTGTCGTTGTTGTTGCCCTCATTGGTCTTGTCGGGTTGGTTTTTGTTGCACACAGGCAATCTGCTGGCAGCGCGCAGACTGGTTGCCAAACGGGTGAATGTCACGGTTTTTGCCCCTGAGGATTTAACCAACTGGCGTATCCCTTTCAAGTTGGTCTGGGTGTTCCTCGGAACCGGATTGTTGGCGTATGTCACAGAAGGCTTTCCCAAACAGTTGGGAGCCAATCTTTTTTTTCTCGTGGCCATGCTGTATTTTTTTCAGGGCATGGCCATTGTTCAAACCGGTTTTCGACATTACAGCGTCGCGGGTGTCGGACGGGGTATTTTCTATTTCGCCTTGATTGTTTGGTCTTCTCTCGTCCTCATCGTGATGGTATTAGGCCTGTTTGACATCTGGGTTGACTTTCGCAAACGGTTTTTCAGCACTTGCAAGGAGGGGGAGAATTCCCCTGGGAGCTAATACGCCATGGATGTAATACTTTTAGAAAAAATTGGCAAACTGGGTGATCTGGGGGCATTGGTCCAGGTCCGTCCTGGATTTGGACGCAATTATCTGATCCCGCAAGGCAAGGCACTGCCTGCGACCCGCAAAAACCGGGAGAGGTTTGAGCAGGACGCCCATGCCTTGGCCCTGCGTCAACAGCAGATTTTCGAACACGCTCAAGCCCTGGCAGAACAAATTGCAGGCATCGAGGTGGTGCTGGATCGTCCTGCCGGTTCTGGGGACAAATTGTTCGGATCGGTCACCAACGCCGACATCGCTGCTTTCTTTAAGGAACGGGGTATCGAGACACCCCGTGGTTCCATTGATGTGCCCCATCCCATTCGTACTCTGGGAGATCACACGGTGCGCATTCGTCTGCATCCAGACATCATTCCAGAAGTGAAAGTACGGGTGGAACGGCGAGTCAATCGTTAGTTGAAAACACTGTTGGAGGATGTATGACACTATACGACTATAAATGTGATGGTTGTGGCGTGAAATTTGAACAGGATCACCCCATGACTGCTCCGCCTGTGCGCATCTGCCCGGAATGTGGTGCGGAAAAAGTACGCAAGATTTTTTCCACGGGTGGTATACAGACTTCATCATCTGGTGCCGGTTTCAAAGGAGATGGACCTGTCGCACCCCCTGCATGTGCCACGGGTGGGTGTGGTATGTCCGGGATGTGTGGGATGTGACCATCCCATAAACGATTGAGTGGGCGTTGGAATCCTTTTCCTGTGTGTCCATGCCATCCAAAAAGAGGGTCTGAGATCTTGATCTCTCAGATCCTTTTTTTTTGACAGATCAAAACCTTGATGGGAGCAGGCTCCATCTCGAATGGTTTGAAATGATTAAAAAAAAAGAGGGGGTCTGGGGGATTCATCCCCCAGGGTTTTGCCTTTGATTTTTTTACCTGAAGGGCATTCTGTTTGGTTGTCATGCGGATGCGTCACTTGCACTGGTAAAAATTTTTTATTTTTCAAGTTTTCGTCTTGATTGGTTTGATTTTTGCATGTAATTGCCAGGAACAAAGAGATCTCCTTCCAAGTCACAGAGGAACCCGCAAGCGGTTGCATGGTATTGAACACTCAAACTGACCTTTCCACTCTGCCCACCTTCATCCCTGGACTTTATGATTTGGACGAAGGGGAATATACAGCCACACTGACCACTCTGGCCGAATGGGGTGATGCCAAAGCTCAACACAATCTGGGTGCCATGTACCTGGAAGGGCTGGAACTTCCCAGAGATTATACCGCTGCCATGGAATGGTTTCTGCTGGCTGCTCAACAAGGCCATGCTCAGGCCCAGCATGACATTGGCGTTTTGTATCTTGAAGGACTGGGGGTTGAACCAGACCCAGCCATGGCCGCCAAATGGTTTTTGGCCGCAGCCAACCAAAACGACCCCAAGGCCCAAAACAATCTGGGCATTTTATGCGCCACTGGAGAGGGTGTTCCACAGGATATCATCCAGGCGCGCATGTGGTTTTTGTTGGCATGGCGTGGCGGTCTCACAGATGCCGCAGAGAACCTCGATTTGTCGGCTGAAGAGATGACCACGGAAGAAATGGCTCAAGCTGAACAACTCGCGACAGCATGGTTGGCTTCTTGAAGCAAGGTATGCTGATCCACGAGAAGAGGATGCCCTTTTGGCAAGAAAAAAACCAAAATTCTTCATGATGGATCTCTCAGTCTCATTTTTTTTTTGATCATTCAAAGGAATCCCGTTTCTGGCGGGACAAATGCTTGGGGAGTTCACAGGGAAACATTCCGCCAAACGGGGTTTGGTGCGAAAGTCACTATCCATCCATTTTATCAATCTTTTCAGAGTGTCCTGGCTTGAAAGGAAGGTCATCATTTAATAATAATGAAAATTTTAATTGCTGACGATGAATTGAATAATCGGGTGTTGCTGCATCATTATCTGGCTTCCTGGGGCCAATGCGATCTGGTCAATGATGGCACCGAGGTGCTGGAAGCCTATGAGATGGCCATGGCTGAGGGGCAACCCTATGATTTGATCTGCATGGACCTGTTCATGCAGATCATGAATGGGGATGAAGCATTACGCAACATTCGTTTGCATGAAAGAAGACAAGGAATTTCTGTACAATATAAAATTTTTATTATTATAATCACAGGGCATGAATCCATACACGATGAAGAGTTTCTGGACCATTCAGACCATTGTACCATAAAATTAACAAAACCCTTTACCAGTCAACAGCTTTATACTGCATTGCAAGCAAATGGGTTTTTTATTCCTGAATCCTGTGCCACGTATCCGATTTCTCCAACAGACGATGTCGCACCACCCCTTGATTCTGCAAATCATCAGGTTTTGTGCGCCATTGCTGGTCTGGATGTGGTCAGTGGACTGGAGCGGGTCATGGGGAATGCGGAACTCT
Organism: Magnetococcus sp. YQC-5; assembly: GCA_039908085.1. Lineage (GTDB taxonomy): Bacteria > Pseudomonadota > Magnetococcia > Magnetococcales > Magnetaquicoccaceae > Magnetaquiglobus. The sequence continues at coordinate 1,074 of JAMOBH010000157.1, read as the reverse complement.
ACCTGGAACTTTTAGGTCATTTTTTTGCAGATCACCATGATGATATGGAGAAGATTCATACCATAGGCACCAACCGGAGTGCGGTTGTGCGCCTTCTTCATAGTCTCAAGGGGGCTGCGGGCAACATCAGTGCCACGCGTGTACATCTGGCCGCTGCAGCCCTGGAAGATGTTTTTCTTCATGATCACACCCCCGAACAACGGGCCGCCCCCCTGGCGGAACTCGACGCGGCCATGCAAGAACTCATGTCCGCCTTGCGCTTGGCGAAAGTCTGATAGCCGCTTTCCTCGCTGTTTTTGGGGCATGATTCCCCCTGGATCCTCCAATCATGGGTTCCGACTGGAGTTGAAGGCCGGATTTCCTGAATGTCGGGCAGGTCGGAGTTGAATACGTTTTTTGGCGATCCTCTTGTGTGCAAAAAGGGACGTCATTTTGGTTTTTTCCGATGGGCTGGTCTGCTGGATTTTTTTTCAGGCATGTCAGGCAGGTCGGAGCCGAATACGTCTTGAAGCGAACGGGCATCCAGTACCAGATCACTCCATAATTCCAGGGTCTTCAGATCGGCAGAATTGATTTTTTCATGGACCCATTCGGGTAAAAAGCCTTGCATGCGTCGCGTCAGTTGACGCTGAAGAATATTGGCAGCTTCTTGCTGTAGACCTTGCTGTAGACCTTGCTGTAGACCTTGCTGTAGACCTTGCTGTAGTCCTTCCTGGTGTCCCTTGGCGATCATCTCTTGTGCGAAAATGGACATCATTTTGGTTTCCTCCGTTGGTCTGGCTTTTTGGATAATGGTTTGAATCACGGTTTCGTTGGCTGTGACATAGGTATGGATGATGTAGATCACTGTTTGCATAAAAAATTCTTCTGATACATCAACCAAGTCCAAGGCAATTCTGTTCAAGATTCTCAGTTGTTCCAAGGGACGGTTGGAATATTTCAGAGCCAGCAACCCGGCTCGCAAACGGGCATTGCGTGAGATCTCATCATCTGGGATTGGTCCCAGATCCACGGTCACGATGCGGAAATTCAACAGATAGGGGCGCAAGACCTCGTTCGCATTCACCAGGGCCA
>JAMOBH010000156.1:0-12609 GCA_039908085.1 Magnetococcus sp. YQC-5 | reverse complement strand
TATCCACCAGTTGAGCCAACTCACCCATGCTCTCCACGGCCTGCAAATTGAGCTTCAATCGTTCCGCCGTCTTCTGGCCCAGATTTTTGGCCTCGTTGGAAGCCATGGCAATGTCACGCACAGCCAACGAAACCTCATTGAAACGTTGATTGGCGTCCTGCGTGGAATCTGCCACTTCCTGGGCGATACTCTGAGTGGTGACGGTCGATTTGGCAATTTCCTGGGCACCCAGTGAGGCCTCAACCGCTGCCCGCGCCACATCCTCGGCAGCCAGTCTCAATTCTCCTGCGTTACGTGTGACCTCATCCGCCGCACCAGCGACTGAATCAATGGATTTGGTAATGTCTTGCAACGTGAAACCCTGTTCATCCATGGCCAAGGCAATGTCTTTGTTGACTTGCTCAATGCGACCGATGACCTGACTCAGTTGCTCCATGGACGCAGAAACCTCTTGGCTTTGCTGTTGAATCTCTTTTACCATGTCGATGATCGTCAAACTGGTTCTTCCGGTCTGTTGAGCCAACTCCTTGATGGCCTTGGCCACCACGGCAAAACCCCTGCCGGCCTGACCCGCACCAGCCGCCTCAATGGCGGCATTCAGGGCCAACATGTTGATCTCTTCGGCAATGGTGGTCACACTCTCAATGATCAAACTGATATCCGTGGCCGAATCCGACAGCCGGTCCATGACCTCCATGGTCGTCTGGGAGAATTGATAGGCGTTTTTGGATTCCTCGGTTGCATATTGACACCGATTCAACACGGTCTGCATGGTCTGGGTCATCTCATCCAGGGCATTGGCCACCACCATCACCGAATCGTTGACCTGAGAAAGAGAGTTGCTCACAGATCCAATATTGGCAGACATCTCTTCGGCGGCCAAAGCCACGGTGGAGACATTGGCACTGGCCTGCTCCGTGGCCGCAGCCACGACAAAGTTGTTGTCTGTCAAGACATTGGTGGAAAGATGGATCGCCTCCATGACTTGGGCCGAATGGTTGGTCTGGAGCGTCAGTGCCTGATTTTGTTCATCGATCCGCTGATTGGCATCCTGGGATTGCATGCCCATGTTCAGGCTGGCCTGGGTGTCCTGTCGCACGCTTTCACTGGTTTTGGTCAACATATTGAGACTGGCCTGGATGGTCTTGGTTTCCAGAACCACCGAACGGATCATGGTTTCCAGGCTGTTGGCCATGCTGTTGACTCCGTTGCCAATGTGGACGATCTCATCGCCAAAAGGCGCGGTTGGGCAACGGGTGGTCAAAACACCTTTACTCAAATTATTGATAACATCAAGAATGTTTGAGATAGGATTCGTAATGGTTTTGGCAATGGTCAAAGCCACGATCAAAATCAACAAGGCACCTGCCAGGGCAATGGCCATGGAACGATACAACAAGGACTGAACATGGCCATGCACGTCTTGATAGGGAATGAAGGCAACCAGCCGCAAAAGGGCAGGTGAAGTGATTTTATTCTCTGCACGGGAGAAAACGTCACCTTGGGCGATTTCGGCGATACAGACATAAAATCCGTTGATATTGTGAACTTGAATGTCCTGTGGATTTGCCAACCAGGCTGTGGTCGAAGGTGAGGGATTCTTCAGGGCGAGCAAAGCGTTCTGTGGGCCGATCCAGTTGATTGGCGTCATGGTTTCCAGGTTGAAAATGGCTGAAGATGCGTTGGGAAACCCACTGACAGACAGATCCTTGTGTAACCATTCCATTTCCTGACGCATGGCAGACCATTTGATGCTGGCCAGAAACAGTCCATTGACCTGTCCATTGGTATCCTTGGCTGGCAGGCTGAACAGCAGTGAGGGGTCGGAAGTTCCGGGCTGTGTGGGTAACAGGGAAACAGTTCCGGGTGGGCGCGTGAGCAATGGGGGTGCCCAGGGGAGCGTGGTTTCCAAAGGCTGACGTTGGGGATCAGAGGAATAGAGAACTTTGCCTTCCAGGTTGGTCACCATCAAAAGGTCCATGCCAGGGGCTGCGGCCAGATTGTTGTTCACCTCTTCACGGATTTCACCGAGTTCCTGGAAATCAAGGGCCATGCCATAGATGTCTTCTTTGGTCCATTCCTGGAACAAAGCAGCCTGTTTTTGCAGGAAACCATTGATTTTTTCAGAAAAATTTCGTACCAGCAAGCTCTGGATGACCTCAGTGCTGGACAGTGACGCCTGACTGGAAAAATTGAAGGCGATGTACGTGATCATCAACATGGGCAGCAAGGAGAGCAGGGAACCCAAGGTGATTTTTTTGCTGACGCTTAGTTTTTTCCAAATTGAAATCGACATGCGCAAGGTTCCATATCCCAGCAAGATGGGCGTAATCAAGCGGACAGCATACAGGATTTCCTGTATTGAAGGCAACCGTAGTCCACTCACTGACATCAATTTGATGTATGACCCTTCGTGATGGCCCTATGGTGATGCCTGATTGCGTCCAAGTTAACGATCACGAGGTCACCATCAAGCGGCGTTTTGCTCAAAAAACATCAATTTTTTTCAAAATGTTGGCAAACCACGTATCCATTGCGCTGAAGTGAAAGGGAGGAACCATCTGAAAAACAATAAAATTTGCCGAACTGGCAAAATAATGAATTTTACAACAATATCAACATACAGCCATATTTTACTTCAGCGAAGTGGATACGTATCACCTAAATATCTTGAAAAAAATTGAGAACCCTCTATTATGAAACCAACCATGAGGATGGCTATTGATGCTTGAAAATGGATCTCCCGTCTGTGGTCGGATTAAAAAAATCCAACACTACATCTCCTTTTACTGAAATCCTGACGCTTATACCAATCAATTCCAATGAAAATCAAAAAAAATAATATAATATTGACTGTTTTTTGTTGTGCCGGGATATTTATATCAGTTTTGCTTGCATTGGGAATGCAAATAATTATCATTGAGTCTTCTCAGAGAGAGTTTATCAAAGATGCTTCCGGGTATGCCAGCGTATTGGAAAGAACTCTGAATGCAAAACTGAATGAGTTGCATTTGGTTCAAGGACTTTTTACGCTGTCAGAAAAAGTGGAGAGTCGCGAATTTGATGCTTTTGTTTCAATCATTCTGTCCGAGTCCAGTAATGGCAGTGTCATACAATGGCTGCCACGCCGTTCCTCCACAGAAACCGGATTCAAGTCCGATGGCAAGGATCCCGGTTTCGCATTCAAAATCCTTGCAGCACCCTCCACGGGTGGAAAAGTGGACCTTGATCTCTTTGAGTATTATTCGATTGCATACTCTTTTCCAAAAACCTTTCAATTATATCCCTTTGCTACTGACGATTCTTTGGATCAGCCCATAGAAAAGGCATTATGGCTGGCTCGTGATAACGGATCACCCAAAGTACTTCTGCATGCCCATGATCCAGTCGAGGACACCCCTCATCCTTATGATATGGATATTTTTATGCCCGTTTACAAAACCAAATCCACAAACAATACCCTGGCTGAAAGACGAAACAATTTTATTGGATTTCTGCGTAGCAGATCGGATATTGGATTGGAAATCGAAGCGGCACTCCTCAATGCTTTTCCTGTCACAGGAGGCATTGATGTGTTCCTTTTTGGCGAGATCGCCCCCAATCAAAAAGGTCGCATTTATCATCATTTTTCCAGAAAGCGGACAACTCATCCCCAGCTTTCACACATGACGGAATCCGCCCTGCTGGAACATTTTCATTTTTCGAAACAATTGCATTTCGGCGATCAGGATTGGCGCATTATATTGACCCCCATCGACGTGGAGGCGCATTCGGACTTTCAAAAATGGTATCCTTTGATGATTCTGATTTTGGGATGCCTGATTACTCTGCTAGTAACATTTTACATGCGTATTTTTTTGGCAAAATCGGCCAGAGTGCACATCCTGGCAGAAGAAAATGCCGCAGCCTTGCAAGAAAGTACGAACCGCTTTTTGCAACTGCAAGCCAGTGAACAGCTCTATCGCTCTGTCACGGAATCCACCCAGGATGCCATTCTGGTGGTAGGCAAGGAGGGTCATGTCTTGAGCATCAACACCCGTTTCATCAAGATGTGGCACATTCCAGAAGAGATTCTGGCAGAGAAGAAGGATGAAACGTTGCTGGGGTATCTTCTCAATCAGGTGGAAGATCCAGAGCATTTCCTGCGTCGGATCAAGGAGCTTTACCAATCCGACATCACGGATGCCGATACGATAAGATTCAAGGATGGACGGGTTTTTGAACGCTATTCAGCCCCACTGACAGGAAATACAGATATCGTCGGCAGGGTGTGGATATTTACTGATATAACAAAACGTACTCTGGCCGAAAGGGCTTTGCGTAATCAGGCCGAGGAATTGCGTCTTTTCTACGACCTGCCTTTCATTGGCATGGCCATCACCTCGCCGATCACCAAACAGTGGACCGTGGTCAACCATCATCTCTGCCAAATGCTGGGCTATGCCAAAGAAGCACTGGTTGAACTGACATGGACTTCAATGACCCATTCGGATGATCTGGATGTTGAAATGCAACATTTCAATCAAATCATCCAGGGTCAGTCAGACGGATATGTCATGGACAAACGGTTCAACAGACAGGATGGACAACTCATTGATACGATCATCAATGTACATGCCATCCGCAAAGCCGATGGCCAGGTGGATCGCTTGTTCGCCACTGTGCTGGATATTACGGAGCGCAAACAGGCTGAAGGGGCTTTACGGGAAAACGAACAGCAGTTGCTCAGGGAGAGGGATTTTACGCTCGATATGATCAATGCGCTGCCTGGCATGTTCTATCTGATCAGTCCTGATGGAAGATTTCTGCTATGGAATAAAAAATTTGAAGAAATTACCGGGTACACTTCGGATGAGATGGGTACGGCTTCTCCTGATGATTTTTTTCAAGGTGAAGAGCGCGATGTCGTCACCCAACGCGTGCGGGAAGTCTTCCGTGATGGTTTTGCCAGTGTTGAAGCCAGCATCACTGCCAAAGACGGCAGCAGAATTCCATATTATTTTGTTGGACAGCGCATTGAATTGGACGGCAGGCATCACCTGATCGGGATGGGATTGGACATCTCGGATCGCAAACGGATGGAAAACGAGTTGCGACAAGCCAAGGAAGCCGCCATACAGTCACAATTCCTGGGCGATCAGGCTTTGGAGTTGGCCAATGCCGGTCACTGGTGCATTGATTTCTGCGAGGGTGATGAATATTACATCTCATCGGAGCGGACGGTTGCCATTTTCGGTGATCCGCCTCGGGACACTTTTCGCTATCACATCATGAACGACTGGTATGTCAATATCGAAGCCGTTGACAAGCATGCAGCCGAAGCGACTCTCGCCAACTATCTGGCGGCTTGTGATGGAAGCCTGCCGAGATACGACAGGATCCATCCCTACAGGCGTCCCAGTGATGGCCGCATCGTCTGGATTCATGTTTTGGGGCACGTGGTGCGTGATGCGCAAGGCAAAGCGACCAATGTATACGGTGTCGTGATGGACATCACCGAAACCAGGCTGGTCGAAAATGCGATCCGTGAGGCAAAAGAGGCTGCCGAGGCTGCAACAAAGGCAAAAAGCCTGTTTTTGGCTAACATGAGTCATGAAATTCGCACGCCCATGAATACCATCATCGGTATGGGGTATCTGCTCTCCCAGACGCCATTGACACCCGCTCAACAGTCGCAGATGAGAAAAATCCAGTTTGCATCAGAAAATTTGTTGGGCATTATTAATGATATACTTGATTTTTCCAAAATAGAGGCTGGCAAACTGGAACTGGAACTTACGCCCTTCAATCTGGGGGAGGTGATGGAGAAAATCGCCGCCATGATCTCCATGCGAGCCGAAGAGAAAGGGCTGGAAATGTTGTTCGATATGCCTGCGGATTTGCCCCATCACCTGATCGGAGACGCATTACGCCTGGAACAGATCCTGATCAATCTGGGGAGCAATGCAGTCAAGTTCACCAAACAAGGCGAAATTGTCTTTCGCATTGAACCTGTCGCACGACATGCTCACTCCATCCGTTTGAAATTCACGGTGCAAGATAGCGGGATCGGTCTTACGGAAGAGCAAATTGCCGGGCTGTTCAAGCCTTTTGTACAGGGGGATTCCTCCACCACGCGTCATTACGGAGGGACGGGCTTGGGGTTGGCCATTTGCAAAAATCTCGTGGAGATGATGGGCGGAACCATGACCGTCACCAGCACTCCAGAAATCGGCAGTGCATTTTCATTTACAATTCTGTTGGAGCAGCCATGGCAAGCAACAACCGAGATGCAGCATCTGCACGATCAATTGGGTTCCTTGCGTATACTCGTGGTGGATGACAACGACAACGCACGCTTGATTCTTCAGCAGATGGTGCGTCAATTGTCATTTGAGAGTTTCACGGTCCATTCCGGGGTGGAAGCGATTCTGGAGCTGGAAAGGGCGATCCAGGCCAAAGAGCGTCCATACGATGTGGTGCTGATGGATTGGAAGATGCCTGAAATGAACGGCATTGAAACGGCCCGTCGCATCAAAAAGAATCTTCGGCTTGGAAAACCGCCCATGATTATCATGATGACAGCCTTTGGTCGCCAGGATGTCATCAAAGAGTCCAGTGACGCTGGCATTGAAGGTTTCCTGCTCAAACCGGTCACGCCCTCCATACTGCTCAATACCATTCAGCAGGTTTTCGGGAAAGAACATCATCTCTCCGCCGGGCCATCGGTCAACACCCACGCATCCGATGCGCATCGCTTGATTCTCAAGGGTGCCAGGATCCTGGTTGCCGAGGACCACGACATCAACTGGCAGGTGGCCGAAGGGATTCTCGGCAAGGCAGGGGTGTTGACCGAACGGGCGGTCAACGGTCTGGAGGCGGTCAAACGTCTGACTGTCCAGCAGGAGCCATTTGATTGTGTGCTCATGGATCTGCAAATGCCGATCATGGATGGTTATGCAGCCACCAGGGAATTGCGCAAGCGGTTTTCATCATCCGAACTGCCCATTGTCGCCATGACCGCCAATGCTTTGAAGAGTGAAAAGGATCAATGTCTTGCTTTGGGCATGAACGATTATCTGACCAAGCCGGTCCATGTGAAAACGCTGTTTTCCGTCCTCGCTGCAATCCTGGATCCCTCGCGATCAGATCGTTCTGACCCGATCTCCGTCAGTACCAACGGGGCTGATCCCTCACAGGACCGACTCATGGCTCTGAAGGGCATTGATGTACAAGAGGCGTTGGAGCGTCTGGATGGTGATCGGGAGTTGCTGACAGAGGTGCTGGTCAATTTCGCCAGGAATTATGCATCTACCGGTGATCAACTGGCCTCCATGCTGGCAACCGGGGATATGGAACGTTTTCGATCCATGGTGCATGGCTTCAAGGGAGTCAGCGCGAACGTCGCGGCCAATCAACTCTCCTCTCTGGCCGCCAGGATTGAGGAAATGGCCAAACAACTGGATGTGGATGGTTGTCTGAAGGCGGTGGAGACCTTGAAAAACGAAATGCATGCCTTGAAACGGGAAATTGAACTGCTGAAGTCGTAAACGTTGTACCCCATGGTCTCTTTCTTGAGCCGGGACAAACCATTGAAAGAGTGGGGTGTTGGGGGCGGTTCACCGCCCCTCAAGGTCTTGTTTTTTTTCCGCAACAGTTTCCTGTTCTGCAGCAGACCGCAGACAACTGGATGATGTTTCATTCGGATCGCCTTGATCCACCATCTTGCTGGATTGTCTGGCCCTGGAAATCCATACCCAGTCCTGAATATCGCTGCTCGGTTGATATCCCTTGATAGCGGCCATCAAGATTTTACGCAATTCCAAATAATTGAATTCCTTGGAACACACAGAAAGCTGATCCAGGAATGCTTGCAGTTGCGGCCATGGCAGGAATTCCTCCTGGGCACGCATGATCATCGGGTGTTCGGTGGGCAAGGTATTGTCTTCGATGAGCAGTTCCTCATAGAGCTTTTCACCAGGCCGCAAACCCGTGAATTGAATGGCAATGTCACCATCCGGGTGGTGTTCATCCCGCACCGTCAGTCCAGACAACTGGATCATCCGACGAGCCAGATCCAGGATGTTGACCGGTTTGCCCATGTCCAAAATAAACACATCCCCGCAACGGGCCATGGCACCGGCCTGAATGACCAGCTGAGTGGCCTCCGGGATGGTCATGAAAAAACGAGTGACATTCGGATCCGTCACCGTCACCGGACCGCCTCGTTTGATTTGTTTATGAAACAATGGAATAACCGACCCGGACGAGGCCAGGACATTCCCAAACCGCACCATGGAAAAACATATATCGCTTCTGGTCTTGGCATAGGCTTGCAAAATCAATTCAGCGAACCGCTTGGTCGCCCCCATCACATTGGTGGGACGTACTGCCTTGTCTGTGGAAATCAGAATAAAGGTCTCCACCCCGCCGTCGATGGCGGCCTGGGCCAAATGGAGCGTGCCAAAAATGTTGTTTTGGATACCTTCGATGGGATTGAATTCAATGATCGGGACATGCTTGTAGGCTGCAGCGTGATAAACGGTCTGCACACCGAAAGTCGTGATCACAGATTGCATGCGCAGACGATGCAGTACACTGCCAAGAATGGGAATCAGTTCAATTTTGGGCTGAGTGGTGGACCTTTTATCCAGCATCCGCCGCAATTCGCTTTCGATGCTATACAGTGAAAATTCCGACTGTTCGACCAGCACCAGTCGGTTGGGTCGCAACTGAATGATCTGACGACACAATTCCGAGCCAATGGAACCTCCTGCACCGGTGACCAACACATTTTTATCGGTAATACAGGCCTCCATGAGCGACTGTCTGGGGGGAATCGGTTCCCGCCCCAGGAGATCCTCCACACAGACTTCACGGACATCATCGACCTGTTTGGTACCACTGGCCAATTCAACCAGACTCGGAATTTCCTGGACATGAATGGGCATACGCTCCAGAAACCGCAAGATCTCCCGCCGACGATAGCGCGCAACCGAAGGAATGGCCAACAAAACGCGCTGTATTGAAAAAATTTCAATCAACTCAACAAGTTCTGATGGAGTATGAACCATGATGCCATGGATTTCAGTGTGATGCAGTTTGGGATCGTCATCCAGGAAAATGACTGGTTTGAATTCAATGCTTTGCTTCAAGGCCATGGAAAGTTGTATCCCGGCAGCCCCGGCCCCATAAATGGCAACCGGAATACGGACCGTGCGAGGATTCGAGTAGAGTACATACCTGGCCAGCAGGCGACTGCCACCAATGGCCATCAGGAGCAGAAAAGAAAATACAATCCAAAAAACGGGATTGAGCGTATTGGGATTCAGCGCGTAGGTCGCCAACAAAGTCAGCACAATGCTGAGGGTGACTGATTTGATGATGGTGAAAAAAAAGTGGTCTCCCGTATGTTGGATCACCGCCCGATACATGCCTGAATGAATGAAAATGGGAAACGAAATCAAGACAGAAAGTACGGGTTCCCACATGAAAGGAGACCAGTCTGCGGAATAAGGACCGATCACCAAAGAAAAACTGGTCCACTGACACACCTGGAACGTACACAGGTCGAACAACATCAGAATCAACTGCTTGTTCCTGCGAGAGAGCTGTTGCATTACTGAAATGATTTTAAGAAATGTATATGAATGATTACCCATGCGTCCTTTATTAGTATGTCCAATGCAATCATTATTGAAACAAGGCAGTCAACCTGCTGAACAAATTTCGTCTTGCTTCAGAATAGGGGTCGGAAGTGTTACCTCCCCGCCCTTCCGAAGCGCGCATGCGGTTCTCCCGCACATGAATCTCTCCTGTCAGTGGTTTCTGCATCGGGCTTGACCGCCATCAAGATAAACTTCGTGCATGGTGAAGAACCTCCTTGCCGCGAAGCATACTGGTCTGCCTTGACATCAAACCGTTGTATACTCATCTGATCCACACACGCCGATCATCCATTGGATGCCACTTTTTCCCATGCCGCCCGAAGTGTTTGCGATGAATAGACCTTATCCATCATACTGTACTATCTGCTTTCTTTCACCCCATTTTCAAGGGCTGCCAACATGCGATCCTTCCACACTGATGCTTCCATCCAGTTCCATCGTTGGGCTTCTTGTTACCCGTTTAGCGGTTTCCGGGACTGTAGCACTATTCTCCATTGCCCCAATAGTTTATTCTGACATAGTGAGATGCCAAAACTTACACAACCATACACAAAAGAATTACAGTTAAAAATCAGGCGATCAAAGATTAAAAGAATTCATACCACTTGTTCTCTGTGATAAAAGTCCATGAACGCTTTGGTCAAACGCTCTTCTGAAAAATCTGCCATGACACGCGCCCGGGCCGCACTCCCCATCGTGGAGCGCAACGCTTCATCCTGGGCCATTTTGAGCATAATGGAAACCATTTCTTGGATGTTACCACATTCATGCAAAATACCAGTCACACCATCCAAAACTGCGTCCGAGATACCATAAATGCGGGATGCAATCGCTGGAAGACCTATTGCAGCCGCTTCGATGAGCGCATTGCCAAAACCTTCACGATAACTAGGCAGGCAAAAAACATCAGCAGCCGCCAAATACAACTCAGGCTGATTAGTAAAATCAATACGATGAATTATGCTACGCAATGGTTTATCCATGGCCGCAATATACGAATCAAAATTGAATTCATCCGGCCCGACAAGCACCAGATGGATGTCACCTTGCAACGCTGCGGTCCGTTTGAAAGCTTCAAGCAAATCGCCCACACCCTTATCTTTGTTGAGCCGCCCCAAAAAGATAAAAACCAAATCCTGCATGCCAATACCAAGTTCCTGTCTGACTTGTTTTCTTGCCGCATGATTGGGGGCAAAGCGCACCGTATTCACACCAACAATCGACCCGACACCTAAGACATCAATTTTTTCAGCCTTGACAATTTTATTGGCAATCAAAAAATCCCGCTGTGAGAACGAATCGGTCAGGAGATGCGTTGCACAACGTGCAATCAAGCAATCCATAAGTCGCAAAAAACGGCGTGACATCCCGGTGCGTGTTATCCAAACCTGACCTGTAAAGGTGTGAAATCGCTTCGGAACACCAGCGGCAGTCGCTGCAAGCATGGCCAGCAAACCCGCTTTCGGCATAATGGAATGCACACAATCGAATTTTTGAGTTTTAAAGAAGAACCAAAGATTCCAGAGAGATCTCAAATCCGTCAATAAATCAATTTTTCTCTGAATCATCACCGGATGAAAAGAAATTTTGTCCCCAAAATATTCATAAGACAATGCATCAAAACGATCCGCAACCAAGGTGACTTGACTGCTTTCACAAACTTTACGAATATGTGGCCCCATATAAACATTGAGTGGCCAACAAATCGTTGACACAAAACACACACGTGGATTGGTACTTTTTTCCACCGAATGCGACCCTTCCGTTGTCTGCGGATGAGTGCGTGATGATGGTTCGTTAGCGGTCCAGCTTGCCATGATATTCCCTCACCAACTCGTCAATGGCTTGTGGCATTGGCTTGGAGAAAACAAAATCAAGCTCAGAGACAATTCTGTCCGTAGCGTAACGGGTCCGATTCACCAATCCATTAATGCGTGCCTGACTCAATGGCATCGGGATACGCCCGTCCAACCAACCAACCACCTGACGAGTCAACCCCTCTGGTAAACGCAACCATGGGGGACGCGCCCCCAAAGTCAGGGCAATCTGTTCGATCAACTCCTCCAACAGGCAATCACTTGAGACGTTATAGATACGTCCCTTGGCGACAGGATTCAAAGAACACTTGACAAGTGCGGCAACAACGTCATCAACATGCACATAAGTTGCGACAGCACCCGGCTTGCCAATATAAAAAAATAATTTTTTATCAACAATCCGAATTAATTTATACAAACTCGGCTCCACCATATGCCGACCAAGAACTTTTGACGGTCTGACGACAGAATAAGTAATCAAACCATCTGTGACTGCACTCATCACAAGATCGTCCGAAATGGTCTTCGTGATTTCATACTCATTGATGGGTCGACATGGAGTCTCTTCCGTCACGACCCGGTCCAGATTCTCGAAACCATCGGGTGCAGGACCATACGCCCCGATACTGCTAAGTTGCACCCAATGAATTTTTTTTCCTCTCTTGGATGATTCATTTTGCACAGCTTGAAGCAGACGCTGGGTGCCATCGACATGCAGAGATCGCATCATTTCAACACGATTAACCTCTCCCGCACAGTGCAGCAAAACATCACAACCGGATAAAAAAGGTTCCAGATTGACATCTTCAAGTGTTAAATCACCCTGTACCACATGAACACCAACAGGAAAAACACAATCTACACGGCGTGTAAGCACTCTGAGAATGTAACCTTGGCGCAAAAGTGCCTCCACCAAATGGCGTCCAATAAAACCATTCGCACCCGTGATACAGATTTGCATAATCCCCCCTTCAAAATCTTCTGATACCGAATCCGTGACTAATCCACTACAGCCAATTCATGAATCAGGATGCCCTTCGGGCAAAAAGGCAAAACCAAAACGCGGGATGGATCCCACAGTCCCCCTCCTTTGTTTAATAATTCAAAAAAAAGTGATGAATATTGGGGGGGGGGGGGGGGGGGGG
>JAMOBH010000155.1:0-12634 GCA_039908085.1 Magnetococcus sp. YQC-5 | reverse complement strand
GGGGGCGGTTCACCGCCCCCCAAGGTCTTGCTTTTGCTTTTGATTTTATCCTGATTTACAAAAAATCAAATCAAAATCAAAGGCAAAACCTTGGGAGATGAATCTCCCAAACCCTCTCTTTTTTTTTAATAATTTAAAAACAAATGTCAATGATCAATCGACCACCCTTCTTTGGCTTGACCCAAAGATTGACTGCTTTCATGCAAGGTATCTGTCAATTGACCGGAACGAGCGATATTTTTATTCAATAGATCAATATGCTGCATGGTCTGAAGCATCATTTTCTGCACCTGAGCGGAAGCGGCAAAAATCGCCCCAGCCACATGCCGCATGGAGTCTGCCTTGTTTCTGGCACCCGTACTGTCTTGAGCGACCTGTCCGGCATGCGTGGCAATCACAGCAGCGGAACGGGCCATTTCATCAGTGCCCAACGCAGCTTCCTGCGCTCTGCGAGCCACCTCCTCCGAGGCATGACGCAGTTCATTGGTATTCCGTGTCACTTCTTGAGTAGACTCAGCCACCTTGGTCAATGAAAAACCAACTTCATTCAAGGTCATATGCTGATTATCTACCGCTGATCCGATTTCAAGATTACCACTGCTAATCTTATCAATCAAACGACTCATCTCCTGCGTAGCCACCACAACCTGGCGGGTTTGCAAACGAATTTCACTGGTTTTGTCATCGATCAAACGAGTGGCATTGGCCGTCTGACGAGCCAACTCCTTGACCTCCCCAGCCACCACCGCAAACCCTTTGCCCCGATCCCCTGCCCCAGCCGCCTCAATGGAGGCATTCAACGCCAACATATTGGTCTGATCCGCAATCGAATTGATCAACTTGACCACCTCGCCAATATCATCCGCCGAGACCGCCAAAGTCTCAATGATGGACAAAGTGGATTGTGCCGACTGATCGGCCTGCACTGAAATCGCTTCTGCCACACTGCATTGGGCACGAATCTCCTGAGACAAATTACTCATAGCATTCATGGCTTCCACCACCAACGACACCGAACCTGCGACATGATTCACATGCTCACTGACCACAGCCAGATTGGTCATCATCTCCTCAGCCGCCGCTGCCATGGCATGCACACTGGTACTGGCTTGCTCCGTGGCTGCCGCACTCCCGGAGACATTGTCAGCCAACACTATCGCCGAATCCGAAACCCGATCAATCCTTTCCACTGCGGCATCGATATCCTGTTTCAATTGTTGCAACTCGCCGTCCAAACGACTGTTCTCTTCCACCACCGCTGTTGCCAAACCATAAGTGGCATGCGCCTCTTGATCCAAATTCCGCCGCAAATCCATCAATTCTCCGGCCACCCCTGCCACAGATTTTGACTCCACCAACACAACATTCAAATTCGACCGCATCGCTTCTGACATGCTGTTGATCCCATCCGCAATGGCACTCAATTCGTCCTGCCCCTGGCCAAGGTGGATCCGACTGGACAGATCACCCCGCCGCAACCCAGCCAAACCATCCATAATGATCTGCACACGATCTCCCACATTTTTCATCCCCAAAACAACCAGCAACAACAATCCGCCAACCACCAAGACCGTGATAATAAGATAACTCCAAAGAGCCAAATCCGCTCCCTTTTTGATCCTCTGCGCCAAATCCTTCAAATCCTGGGCCAGCAGATCCTCCAATTCCTTCAGCACTTCGATTCTGTTGGTGGCTGCCTGAAACCACTGGCCCGGATCCACACCAAAACCGCCGGTCATGGCCCGTTCGAAGACCAGCTTGCGAATCCGTTGCACCTCCTCCTCTACCGGGGAGATCTGCCATTGTTTGACCCGTTGAAGCTGCTCGGCAGTCACCAGATCGGCAACAATCTTGAAATAAGTCGCCTGTCCACCCACCAATGCCGCCCATTTTTTCAGTCCTGGCGGATCAAACCGGTCGTTGGTAAACACCCCCATCATCAACGCCCGTTCCTGACCGGCCAATTCCTTGCCACTCACCAGATAGGCATAAGACAAGGTTCGGGTTGCCAACCCAACATTCAAAGAATGGCTCGGCAACGCATTGATCAAGGCAAGCAGAATGGCCAGTTGTTCCGTATACTTGGTCACCAACTCAGCAGCCACAGGGGCAGTGCCATCCACCTCCTGGCGCAGGGCGTTCAACCGTTCTTTTGCAGCATCCACCTGCTCGACGTGAGCCATCAAACCCGCATCAAACCGTTTCCATCGCTCCTGGCCGAACCACTCCCACCAGGCATTGCGTACCGTATCGGTCCTGCTCCGTTGGGCCGCCAGTTCAGGACCAAACCGTTGTTTGGCATTGGAAAGAAATCCAGAGGTCAATCCACGCTCCTTTTGACCTTCATGAATCACAGCACCAGTCAATACCGCCAATACCGCCAAATCGGTATGCAAGGCCGCTTCTCGCGACTGGGCAAACTTCTCCAGGGTCATTTGTCCACTCAAGCTAACCATCACCAACAACATACTGACCAATATCAACAGCACCTTGAATCGCAATTGCAATCTGACATCTTTCATGGTTGACCTCACAAAAAAACGCTAGAACTTCCTTGCACAATCCGTCAGATCTCTATCACGGTCGCGCAGAGTATATCAACAGCATCTTGAATCGCAATTGCATTCTGACATTTTGCATGGTTGACCTCACATAAAAACGCTAAAACTTCCTCGCATAACCCGTTAGATCTGAATCACGGTCGCGCAAAGTATAACAGCTTATCCAAATGCCTGCCCTCGTCAAAAATCTCCTGAATTTTGTCTGCCGGCAACGGCTTGCTGAAAAAATAGCCCTGAATTTCATGACACTCCTCATGTTTAAGCATCATCACTTGCTCCCGTGTCTCCACCCCCTCGGCCACGATATTCAAGTTCAATGCCTTGCCCAAAGAGATGATCGCCAAGACAATGGCCTTGTCCCCTGGGGCATCGCTCAAATCCCGGATAAAGGATTGATCAATCTTGAGGGTATCAATGGGAAACTGCTTGAGATAATTCAGCGAAGAATATCCGGTCCCAAAATCATCCACGGCCAGGGTCACGCCCAAATCTTTTAAATTTTTCATGCGTTCAATGGAGATTTCCATATTACCCATGACCATGCTTTCAGTAATCTCCAATTCCAAGGCCTCCGCAGACAATCCGGTCTCCTCCAGAATGGCTTTGACCACTCCGACCAGATCATGTTTCTGAAACTGCAAGGCAGAGAGGTTCACGGCCATCTTGATGGGATGGCCGGCCTGTCGCCAAAGACGGGTCTGTTGACACGCTTCCCGCAAAATCCAGGTGCCAAGCGTCAAGATGATACCGGTCTCTTCGGCAATGGGGATGAACTGGGCAGGCGATACCATCGGTCCCTGTTGCGGAAACCAACGCACAAGGGCTTCCATGCCGGAAATCTCTCCGGTGTCCAGACGGACCTTTGGCTGATAAAACAGAGAAAACTCATTATTTTTCAATCCACTGCGCAGTCTGCTCTCCATGGCCAGATGATTCTGCACGCCGGTGTTGATCGCTTCCTCATAAAACTTGAAAAGACCCCGACCACTCTCCTTGGCCTTGTACATGGCCATATCCGCATGCTTGGTCAAGGTTTCGAAGTCTTCGCCATCCGACGGAAAAATACTGATTCCGATGCTCCCCCCGATAAATACCTCATGACCACTCAAGAAAAAGACACTTTTCAGCTTGTCGATGATCTTGCGGGCAACCGGGGCTGCTTCCCTGCCATCTTTCAAGCCGGTGATGATCGCCGCGAATTCATCCCCACCCAAACGGGCCACGGTATCATATTTTCTCAAACAGCACTGGATACGCCCGGCCACTTCCACCAGCAGTTGATCCCCGGCTGAATGTCCCAGGGAGTCATTGACATGCTTGAACCGATCCAGGTCAATAAACAGAACGGCCACCCGGAAATCGTGACGTGTTTTTTTATCCAATTCGTGTTGCAAGCGATCCCGAAACAACAGACGATTGGGCAACTGGGTCAGCGCGTCAAAATAGGCCATTTGCTCCAATCGTTTCTCGGTCTCCTTGAGACGCGAAATATCCGATAAAATACCAACATAATTAGTCAATTCATTTTGAGCATTCCAAACCGAGGTGATGGAAAGACGTTGTGGAAAAATTTCCCCATTTTTGCGACGATTCCAGATCTCCCCGGACCAGGAGCCGGTCTGTTGGATGGAGAGCCACATCTGTTCGTAGAAGGTCGCATCGTGGCGACCGGATTTCAAAAACCTTGGGTTATGATTGATCAATTCGTCGTGACTGTAGCCCGTGATGCTGGTAAAAGCATGATTCATCCTGATGATCTTGACATTGGCATCCGTAATCAAAATCCCTTCGGTAGCGGTTTCAAATACTTTGGCCGCCAACAGCAAGCCCTGTTCAGCCCGAATCCGTTCATCGATCTCGGCAAACAATTTTCGATTGGTCTGCTCCAACTCCCTGGTCCGCTCCTGGACCCTTTGTTCCAACTCTTCATAGGCCCTGGTCAAGGCGGCCTTGACCTGCTTGCGCTCGGTGATATCTTTCAAAATCATGGTAAAACGTCGGCTGTTGTCCTCCGCGAGATAACTGCTCAATGAAATCTCCACCGGGAAAGCCCCCGCATCCTGACAGATGCCATCCATCTCGAAAGTCACATGGGAGAGCTGGTCACCTTGACTCAAACGCGCATACCAGGCATTGTCACTTTTTCCACCCGCGACATGAAAGTTGGGCACCAACATCCCAATGGGCTTGCCGACCAGGGTGCCGGGATAGTACCCGAAAAGATTTTCCCCGGCTGGATTGATCGCAGCAATGGAGCCTTCGGCATTCAAGGAAATAATCGCATCCGGGGCGGTCTCCAACATGGCTCGCACCCTGGACTCACTGACTTGCAGGGCCGTCATGGTCTGTTGATTCAAGTGCGTGCTTTTTTCCAGGCCCTCCACCATGTCATTGATGGACTTGGCAATCCTGTCCAACTCGTCCCTGGTTGACCCGGTCGGCATGGGGATGCGTGCCGCAAGGTCACCAGCCACCATTTTTTCATTGTGCCGCAATATAATTTCAGTTTTTGCACGTACCTGCCGGACCAGGAGCCAGCCAAAACCAAACGCAAAGGCCATAATGACCATGCCAAACAACAGATAGCCAAGCAAATCCTGCCATGCCTGGGCACGAAGCATGGCACTGCGGGCCACCAGGTTTGCAGCCAGGTGATCTTCCAACTCCTTGAATCGATTAATTTTAGTCGTAACAGCCTTAAACCAGTCATTTGTGGCAATACCAAAATGCCCCACCCGTGTGGAACGCATCAGACGACCGATGGCCTCTTCAGCCGGACGGTCATCGATTTTCACCCCAGAGCCGACATCCTGGTCAATGGCATGGAGATGTTTGCCCTGCTGCTGCAATTCAATGATGACATCCACACTCTTGCGATAAGCTTGAATATTGGACCAAACAACCCCCACGTCCTGACGCTGCTCTGGGGACAATTCCGCCGGCGACAAGGCCAGAATCTGTTCCACGATGGTTTGAATGGCGTGATAATTCCTTTCAAATTGCTCTTTGTAATGCACCTGCTGTTGTTTTGGGTTGAATCCATCATCCTGAAAACCATACAAAGATCCCCGGATCAACAAATTTTTGATGGAGTGATAAGCCCCTCGCAACGCCATATTCTGATAGAGTTGGCCCAACAACACATACAAAGAACTGGCATAACCAGTCGCAAAAAGGGCATCCCGCATTCTTTGCACTTCCTGGGTGACCGGATCGGCCATGATGGTGTCGAACAACTGCCGATCATCCGGCCATGCCATGGAACGAAACACCCCAAACAAACTCTCCTGTTCCGCCACCAGACCGCTGAATTTGCGATACATGCCTGGCCCGAAACGGTGACCGGCCAACGTGCTGGCAATGACCGCCCTTTCCAGACCGGCCCGTTCCTTGCCTTGCAGGAAAGTATTATAATTCCTGGTCAGACTGGCCATTTCGACTGTGGCGGAAAGCGTGGACAAATAATGAATCGTTGACAAAAATTCACCATTCAACCCCGTGTAATAGTGAATGGCATCATCTGCCTTGATTTCCAGGTGATCCACCTGCCGACGAATCGCGCCCATTTTTTCATAAGTTGACAGCGCGGTCTGATAGAACTGGCCCAACTCCACGCCCATGGTCTGCATGACATTTCTGGTCGCAAAATCTTGCAACCGTTTGAATTCCGCATCGACCTGGGCTCTCTGGAGTGTCAATTCATTTTGAAACGAATGCCCCTGGCCGCCCAGAAATCCAGCGGTCATGCCGCGCTCCTTCTGGATTTCATGCACAAGATTACTGATTCGAATCGCCAAGCCTGACAGGGAGTGCATCTGATCCATCGTGCTGACGAGATTTAATTTCTCATAAATCCCCAGCATTCCAAGACCAACAATTCCACAAAAAGGGATCAACAATATCAAAAAAAGTTTTACTCGCACAGACAGAAATTCAAGATATTTCATTTAACAACCTCATCACCAATCACATAATCAATATTTTATCGACCATTCAACAGGAGAACTTCCAGGTATCATGGTCAAGAGTGTCGCAAACGTCACCCCCATGGTCAACTATTTTTCAATATAAATTGGGAACTGACAATAAAATTTGGAAGAGGCTGTTGCAGGAAGAGAGATCTGCATGCTACTTGCTGAACCAATAAAAAAATTAAAAGGATTGAAGCAAAAAAACTATGAGGAATAAACAAAGATGGAAAATTGGGCCTGTCACATAAGACGAAATAAGAATTCACAAAAAAAATCAGAGTCAAAACCCTGAGGGAAGAATCCCCCAGACCCTCTCTTTTTTTTTAATAATCAAAACACAAAAACCTGCAAAGAACTCAACGAATCACCACCCCCGCCAGGATCAAAAACATCCCCCCGGCCACCCCTCCCAAAGCCAGGGCACGACCTTTTGGGATGCCAAAAAGGGCACGCAATCCCGCTGCCGTAAACAGACTTTCCGCAGCCACAATAGTCACATGCCAAGGGATGATGACTTCCGGCCCACCAAAACCGAGCATGATCAAAAAACTGTCCACGCACAAACTGGGCAACCAGGGACCAAAAAAACAAAAACCAAGCAGTGTCCATACCTTGCGCATCGTCATATGCGCACACGTGGCATAGTTGGCACCATGCACCCAGATCACATAAGCCATGGCCGTCATGATCACCAATCCATAAGGGCCATACGCGAAAATCTCAACAAACCGATACCCGTCCGGGTCAAGACCAAACGGGACAGGCAACAGCATGGCCGCTCGCTCCCGATACAAGGTTACCATGGTGGTCAAAGCCGTGGATTCCCAACGAATGATCTGCAATACCAAGGCCCAGCGAAACAAATCATAGGCCCGCATCCGGGTGAACAACCCTTCAGGACGAAACAAGACAAAAAATATAAAATTTCTGATCATACTGTCATACAAACTTTAACGTTCTTGCAACGCCTTGCGCAAACGAATCACCTCGGCAATCAAAGTGCGAATCCGCTCTGCCATTTTAACCATAATCCGCACACTGAATGAAGGATCCTCAGCCATCCAACGCAAAAAGCCACGCTTGTCCACGGTCATGACCCGCACCGGACCCAATGCCCGCACCGTGGCCACTCGCGGAGCATCCGCAAACAAAGCCATCTCGCCAAAAAAACTATCTTTTTCCATAACCCCCAAACGAAACGGATCATTGCTTTCGTTATCAACCAACACCTCCACACGCCCCTCCAAAATCACATACAAGCACTCCCCTGGTTCTCCTTCACGGATGATGGCTTCACCATCCTCGAATTCCTTGCCGATCATGGGCTTTTCATGGTTGAACAACACGATGGAAGATCCTTTTCAAGCAACAAAAATGGTTAAAAATATGTATTAAACGACTCGCTCCCTGAAATTCCACCCATCAAGGATCCCTCTTGAGCAGTGACTGCCCCACCGCCCGGAGAGCCGCCATACACAAACGAAACAAGATGACAGGATGGGCGGCACGCAGAAAAATATCATGATATTGGGCACTTCCTGTAAACGTATCCCACATGGCGGAACTGAGACGATGGGGGTCATGCAAACGACTTTGTTCCTCCCGAATGACCGTCAACATGGCCTGACGAAAGGGTGGAAAATAACGCAACAAGCCATCCATGGAAAACAAAAAATGGCCCAGACGGTTATCCCGATCCAGGCTTTGACAGGCCGACCAATACCCCCGTTGAAAATCCTGTTCTGCCACCCCCCGCGTCAGGACCGTCAGGGCACAGGCCTTGGCCATACGATAGGCTGCCCCAATACCATCCTTGTAAAGACGGGAAGAGGCACAATCCCCCACCAGAACCACACGGTCCGCAAAGGGACGTCGCGGCGGTCCAATATTGATGCGCGGCTGACAATGACAGGGGCGCACTGGAATTTCCCATCCTTCAGGTAAAAGTTGTTTCACCTGGGGGGAATGAAAAACCTGATCCACCAATCGCTCATCAATGGCATGCCCCAAAATAATGAACGTCGCATAATGCCCCTTGGGAGTCATGGCCGCAAATTTCAAGTTTGGAATGTTCAACAAAAAAACATGCATGGCATTGCCCAAATGGCGACGCACCTCCTCAGCCCCCATATAAAGTTCGGCAATCCAGGCCCGCTCACTCTTGGGGGCACGATAACCAAAATCCAGGTCGTCAAACAACTTGATCCCTGCCCCATTGAGTCCCACGCATCCAATCAACAGGTCATAAGTACCAAAAGGGACGTCAGGATCTGTGACATCTCCTTTACGGGCATGCAAAAAAATCTGCGGTTTTTGATCCTCTGCGCGGGCCAGACGTTGCACCCGGCGCGGGATGTGTCTGGCCCCCCGATCCATGGCCCTTTCCAATAGATGCTGATCAAAACTGGTCCAGGGAAGCGGCCTTTGACTTTCGGCTCCCTGTGGGCCTGCCCCGCGAAATATGGAAGCAATCCGCATCTCATCCCTGGAAGGACGAATGGCCACTGCCCCGGAATCTGTATGCAACACATAACTGTCAATGGCATCCAACAAAATGCTGGCTGGCAAAGGGATTCCTTCAGCCGCCATTTTTTGCATCAAGGACTCTGACAGAACCCCCCCGCACATGTTGCAACCTGGAGGCCCTGTGGTCGTGAAATCCCGTGGTTCGAAAATCTCCACTTGCAATGTGATACCCATCTGTTGGGCCAGATCCAACAAAAACCAGGCACTCAGCGACCCGGCAGGGCCTCCGCCGATAATGGCGATCCGTGCGTGATTGTCCAATTCCATCATGAATCGACCCGACGGTGACACCGATCATGCCAAAGGGTCAAACCCTGAGCATTGAGTTCCAGATCCATCTGCAACAAATCAAACTGATCCATGGCCGCTTTGGGTATTTGCAAAGCCATCATCTGGTTTTTGGTCATGTCAGCCAAGGCAGATGTCAAATCCCCAAGACGGTTTTTTTCATTGGTTTCCATGACCAATTGTTGGTATTTTTCCAATTGGGCATCCAGGTCATCCCCCATGGCCGTAACAAAAGGAAGAGGACCGAAATGAGTCAGATAGAGCCATTTGGGTTGCAAATCTGCCAATCGACGACAGGTGGCCCGCATCTGCCCGACATCAAACTGAGTGGGCGTGGTCGCCGGGAGGAACAATGGCCGTATCCCCCCGTCAAACTCCCGATAGGAAAGACCAAAAGCATCTCCGGTAAACAGGCCATGAGTCTGTTCATCCAACAGACAGAGATGATTCAGGGAGTGACCTGGGGTATCCAGAAACCTCAAGGAACGACCACACAAGGAAAAGACCTCGCCATCTGTCGGACAATGGATGCGGGATGGATCCACCGGCATGGCTCCGCCCAAAATGGTCTGAAACCGTTCCTCTCCATAGACGACCTTGGCCCCTGCAACCAACCTGGAAGGATCAGTGATGTGTTGAAGACCGCGTGGATGGACCAACAAGCAAGCATTGGGGAGATGACGCAACAAGGCACCCGCCCCACCTGCGTGATCCAGATGGACATGGGTGACAATGACAGCCTGGACTGCTTCGGGAGCCATCCCGTGTCGGGTCAAGGCCCCCAGCAGTATGCCCACTGCGGGCAGAGGACCGGTCTCCACAAAAACGGCCTGGTTGCCTTCTCGCACCAACCAGGCAGAGGTGAATCCGGGCCGACAGTATTCGACATCAATACGGGTGATGCCAGTGGGGAGTTCCAGATATCGTGACATAGACCTCCCACTTCAAGTGAGATAAATGATTGGGGGGTCCAGGGGGAATCATTCCCCCTGGTGGGGTCCAGGGGCAACGCCCCTGGTGGGGTCCAGGGGCAACGCCCCTGGTGGGGTCCAGGGGCAACGCCCCTGGTGGGGTTTGGGGCGAGAGCCAGTATCAATCCAAATATTCTGATACTCTCACGAATCATACTTGAAAGATTTTGAAAAATGTTTCATGCAAAGTCAACTGCAAAGTCAAACTCTTGTCGGGATGGATCCCTTGATCCTTCTCCAGACTGCGACATTAACTGCCAAAACGCTCCCTCAGGGGTACGGGAATGTTCTCCATAGAACGCACAGTAACCAGCAGCCTGCGATGGCTTGAACAGACGTGGGAACGCCTGACAGAACCGACTCTGGAATCCCTGCGGGACAAGTTGTCCCTCCTTGACGTCCCCAAGACAAGCCGTTGGTCGCTCAGTGCGTTCCGACTCTCCCTGTCACGACAGGGACTGGTTCTGGCCCACTGGATGGCCAACATGATGGAGTCCCCTGTACCACCGATCCCACAAGAGATGCCAGATACCCTGAACCTGTATGTTGAACCAGGTCAATGGCACATTCAGCACGTGCCCCATGGCTCGGACTCCTGGACCCGACCCCCAGAACGCCTTGGTCAATGGTCTGCACCGGCATTTCGTGTTACCCTTACTCAATCCGGTCAATTAGCTGGGGGTGCCTTGGCCAGCCTGCAGGCCGAACCAGGAGAACTGGATCGTTTTGTCGAACAAATCCGCCTTGGACGGCGTGCCGGCTTCTATCAGGCTGAAGTGTTTCAACAGGCCAGAGCCTTGTTGCGTCAATCCGCCTCCTCTGTATCAAGCCCGGATTGACCTGTCATGAACGGCTCTGCCATGCGCAACACGGTTGGCCAGACAAGCGGCTCAAGTCATTTGCAGGTTTCATCCTGAATGGCTTGACGCAGATCGTGCTGAAATGTCTTGATGGTTTCTTGAATCAGAGTATTATACTCATCGGAGGTGCATGATCCTCCCTGCTCCACAATCAGAAGATATTCTCTGGCATTCAAAGGAGGCCCTCCCCACAGATGGAAAAACCAGTGCTGATGACGCCAATGACGCAGGCGCGGTACAGAACCGTCCATGATACTCCTGACAACGTTCTCCAGGTTCTCCTGATCACCTGACAGGGAATGATCCACCAAATGACTTTTGCGCAGACGCGGATTCCAGTAAGCTACCAGGATCACGGGAAAGGAGTTGGTCAGCCAGTTGGCAATCACCTCCAGGACACGGCCCAAATCGCCTCTCCCATGGGTCCGTGGGATTCCCCCTGGGGGGAAAGCACTCTGCTGATGCAACAGAGCCGCAGACTCTGTGAGAGGAATGGAGGATTTCATATCCATGGAATCAAACATTATAAACGCAAGTAGTTGTTGATTGACCAATTTTGGTATAAAATACATCCCATTGTGAAGCGAAATTCATGCCAACATTCAAACATTCAATGCCCCCCCCCTGGACATTATTTCCCCGTCGCAGAGATGGAAAAAAAAATACTCCCGGAAGCAGCATCCTGTCGATTTTCCTGATGGGATGGTGGCTGGGAATGGGCAGTGTGACCTCGGCAGAAGCTGCGGACAAGCCACCAGAGGTGCAACGCCTGCAAACTTTCATGGATCATCTGAAATCCGTGACAGCAGAATTTGACCAACAAGCCTTGGATGCGGACGCCGATCAGCCTAAAGAGAGTCATGGTCAATTTTTCGCCGCCCGTCCAGGTCGTTTTCGTTGGGATTATACGACACCATACAAACAAATGCTGATTTCCGATGGTCAGACTGTCTGGTTTTACGAACCGGATTTGCAACAGGTGACACGTTCTTCTGCTGCCAAGCTGAACAAATCCCCGGCAGGATTTTTGACTTCCGGCAAGCGTCTGGAAGAAATTTTCACGTGGGAAGTGGTCCCCGGCCCAGACCAGGACCAACCCAGTGTGTTGTTGCGCCCCTTGCAGGAAGGCTCTTTGCATTGGATCGCCATTTCGCTGCATCCGCAACGGGAGGAAATCACGAATTTTGTGGTCGAAGACTCATTGAATCATCGTTCCCGGATACGTTTTCAAAATTGGCGCGCCAATACCGAGATTCCGGCGGAACGGTTCCGTTTCGAAGTGCCCAACGGGGTGGACGTGATTGATCATAAAGAGTAATAAACAGAATGGCCTGCGGGAAAAATCAAAAGCAAAACCTTGGGGGATGAATCCCCCAAACCCCCTCTTTTTTTTAATAATTTAAAAAAAATAAAAAAATAAATAAAAAAAATGGGTGGAGGGGTCTGGGGAGGCGGTT
>JAMOBH010000154.1:0-12650 GCA_039908085.1 Magnetococcus sp. YQC-5 | reverse complement strand
GGGGGTCGGTGAACCGCCCCCCCAAACCCCCCACCATTTTTTTTTATTATTTTTTTATTATTTTTTTAAAATTATTAAAAAAAAAGAGGGGGTCTGGGGGATTCATCCCCCAGGGTTTTGACTTTGCTTTTGACTTTGCTGTTGATTTTTATAAAAAAATTTCAAAAAAACCTTTCACATGGAGCTGCCATGCCCATTCAATTCTATACAATGGTACAATTTCTTTTGGGATTGGCAGCCCTTGGCATGGCTGGCTGGGCTGGTTCCTGGGGATTGGCTGGTTTCTATGACATCCCGGCAGATCGAATTTTGGATGCATGGCAGAACCCCACCAAGCCGCACTCCCCAGATACGCAGAGTTGGGAGATGGTGTTGGCTTATCTGGAGCGCGCCAGGGATTTGGAACCGGAAAACGCGGGCCATGTTTACCGTATAGCGCGTCTGGTTCACCATCGGGCATTGGAATGGCCTCCCTGGGACGAAAAATCTGACAAGCTGTTTTATTATGCAGAAACCTCTTATAAACAGGTGGTGAAATTGCGTCCTTCCTGGGGAACGGCCTGGATCAATCTGGCTTTGGTTCAGATTCAGTCAGGTCGTGTTTCACAAGCAACCAGTCGGGCACTCCATGTGGGAATGGTTCTGGCTCCCACATCGGCTCCATTGCAGCGAAGTGCCATGCGTATCGGATTTGCGATCTGGCCGTTACTGGAGCAAAAAGAGCAACAGCACATTGTATCCACAGTGCAACGCCTGCTCCCCGGCTCTGGAGAGTATGTGCTGAATCAGGCCAGATTATATGGACATTTGGCGACCATTCAACCCGTGGTGGCGTCAGACCCTGTATGGGGAAAACGTCTGAAGCAAATGCTGCAAGGGAAAGGTGCCCCAAATGGTGGAATTTGATTCGCGACAGATCTGGCAAACGTGCTGTCACAAGTCGTATTGGATCTTTCTGGCTCTCTTGTTTGTGGCTCCGTTGCCACTGGGCAGCAATCGACCTTGGGCCTGGGGGGTGTTGGAGGTTTGGATCTTTTTGCTGGTTGCCATGGAATCTATACAAGGGGCCATGGCGGGCGGATCTTTGCGTGAAATACCCTCCCGTTATCGTTGGGCTTTGCTGACATTCATCCTGTGGAGTCTGTATCCTTTGTGGCAAATCGTGCCGCTGTCACTCTCCATGCTTTCCTGGCTTTCACCAACCACTCTGGAGATTCGTCGTCTGGCAGGTCTGCCAGATGCAGCCGGTTCCATTTCTCTGGATGGATTTTTGACTTTGCAATCCTGGCTGAAAGGGATGGCCTATTTGAGCGGTTTTTGGTTGACCTTCATCTGGACCAATTCTTCTCAACGAATGATGCGGCTGTTTCTGGTTCTGCTTGCCAGTGGCACCTTTCAAGCGTTGTATGGCTTGTTGATGATCCAATCCGATCCATACGGGACCGTCAGTGGCACTTTTGTCAATCGCAATCACTTGGCAGGCTTGTTGGAAATGACGATACCGATTGGCATTGGCCTGATGATCGGTTGGATGGCCCCCCTTCGGAACAGCAGGCGGGGGGTGCGTGAAACCCTGCTGGATTGGCTCCATACGGCAAGCAGTCGTAAAGGAGTCTTGTTCATGGTCATCGTGATCATGATACTGGCAGAATTCATGACCCAGTCCCGTTCTGGGAATGCCAGTTTTTTTTGCGCTTTGTTGCTGGTGTCTGGTCTGGCTGGCATGCGTGTTGGACATGATTCCACCAGTCGGGAAAAACGTTTATTGGTCCCCTTGTTGATCGTCGCATTGTTGGTTGGGGCATGGTATGGCCTGGGACATTTGACTGGACGCTTGTTAAAAACAGACGTGTTGAACGATGAACGGATGGCCGTCACGCTCAGTTCTTTACGTGTTTTTAATGATTTTAAATTATTCGGCAGCGGTGCAGGCACGTTTGCCCTGATTTATCCCAAATACCGCCAAGGGGAGTTGACCGAAGTATTGCTCGATCATGCCCACAATGATCATGTGGAACTGCTGGTTGAACAGGGAATGGTTGGTTATGGATTGCTGTTGATCGCTGTACTCTCTGCCTGGATGGTCATGGTGCATGGATATTTGCGGCGACGGGATCCCTTCTTGCGCGGCGTGTTGTTCGCCAGTCTGACCGGAACCTTCGCTTTGACGTTGCATGGATTGTTTGACTTCAATTTTCATATTCCGTCCAATGCCCTGTATTTTATGGTATTGTTGGCCATGGGAATGCGGGCGTCGTTTTTGCCCGCACGTTAAAACCTTGGGGGGCGGTGAACCGCCCCCCAAACCCCCCACCCTTTTTTTTTAATATTTAAATAAATAAAATAAAATAAAAATATTAAAAAAAAAGAGGGGGTCTGGGGGATTCATCCCCAGGGTTTTGACTTTAACTTTAACTTTAACTTTGACTTTAACTTTGACTTCGACTTTTGACCCTATTCAAAACAGGATAGACGATTGTGTACTGTCACTTGTGCCATTCCTTACGAATGGATCTTTTCACACAGGAAGAACGTGACTCAAGATGCTATACTGTCTTGCGCTGCCTGGAATGTGGTGTCATTCAGACCCAGGAACGCCATGCCCTGATTTCTCCCGACTATATTCAACTGGATGAGAGTGAAGTGGATCCAGCCAGAATCTGGTGTCAATCGCAACACAAGGCTCCTGCTTTTGCCCAATGGGAACGATTGATGACTGAGACGTGCAAGGAGGGTCCAGATACTCTGTTGGATGTGGGATGCGGCACAGGTGGTTTTTTGCGCCATGCGACCCGACTGGGGTGGAAACCATTTGGATTTGATTCCTCCAAGGCGCAGGTTGATTATGCCCGACGCCAGACTGCCACGGTCCGACAGGCCATCAGTGCCAGCGACTATCTGGCCCAGCTCGAAAACGCACCCCTTTTATTCCAGGTAATCACGCTTTGGGATGTCCTGGAACACATTCGTCAACCAGACATTTTCATCAAAGACTTGCGCCGTATCCTGAGTCCAGAGGGTCTTCTTTTCATCTCGGTGCCGAATGGAGGTGCTCTGCCATGGAAAAAGAGAGTGTATCGCCTGTTGGGCCGTCCCTTTTCCGTGGACCCATGGGAACATGTCTTCTATTATACTCCATCTGCGTTGACCCGTTATCTCCGGGAGTGGGGCTTTGAAATCCTGCGACAGGGCAGTGTGGCCTGTTATCCCAGATCGCACGGCCTGTTCGAGATGCTGCGCCGGATCGGGTTTTGGTTGCTTGCACCCTGGCCTGGGGTCTCCCCACAAATCTTTATCCTGGCTCGCAAATCCAAGGAGAACGTGATGCAATCCAATCAACCAGAAGGCGATGCTGCCCCATGAAATCATGGCTCCCATGGCGTAAAATCCTGGTGCCATCCCATTTTCAGCTCCATCTGGGTTGTGGCAACTTTGCTCCAGAGGGTTGGCTCAACTGTGATGGTTCGTGGCATGCCTGGCTGTCCCGCCATCCCCGATTCCGCAAGATGCTGCTGCTGGTCGGATGGTTGCCAAAAGAACACGACCCATGGCCAGAAACCATCCTGCGTTTGGACCTGCGCAAACCACTGCCGTTTGCCTCGAATACGTTTGTGGCGGTCTACAGTTCCCATATGCTGGAACATCTCTACCGCAACGAGGCCTTGGCACTGTTGCGCGAAATCCATCGCTGTTGCCGCAAAGGGGCGATTGTACGCTTCGTCATACCCAATTTGGCCAAAGATCTGGCCGATTATCAACAAGGCCTGATCTCCCCCACGTCGCCTGCCCCTACTCCTGCCGATTCCCTGATGGCAGCCTTGCATCTGCGTCCCTCCTGCTCCCCGACAGAGCGATTCGGGATGCGTACCCTTTATCACCTGCTGTTGGATTTCAATTCCCACAAATGGCTGTATGATCAGACTTCCCTGATGCGACTCTTTCAGGAGGCCGGCTTTGCCCATCCCACGCCCATGGACATTCTGGCCAGTCGCATTCCAGAGATTGATCGCATCGAACGTCCCGAACGTCTTGGAGGCACGGCCTCACTGATCATGGAAGCGGTCAGGGAGTGACGGAATCAGTCAAAATCATGCGTATTCTCGTGATTTCTGCTGCGATAGACCCTGAACTCGGAGGACCAGCCACGGTTTTGCAACGCCATCTGCGCGCCTTGAAAAAGGCCGGAGTGGACGTAACGCTGTTCGGAGTGGCCGATTCACAACGTCTGCCTCAGATGCGCCAAATCTATCCCGACGCCCGCCTGTTTCCTATGACGTTTCCCAAATTCTGGTTTTATGGTGCGGGACTTTATCCAGCACTGCTGACAGCCGTGCAGAATCATGATGTTGTCCATGTCCACATGTTGTGGGAACACTCGTTTTGGGCAGCATGGCACGCGACCCGCCGGTTTGACATACCTTTGATCGTGACCCCCCATGGTTCTCTCATGGAACCATGGCGCTATCGACCTTTGCATAAACGACTCTATCGATGGTTGATTCTGGATCCCATGCTGCGGGATCCGGTTATTCTGCACGCCGTCAGCCAACAGGAGGCCCGCGCCAGTGTGACGGCAGGCGTCCTGGCACACATCCGCATGGTGCCCAATGGCCTTGAAGCAGAAGAGTTTGCCCCTGGCCCGGAAGTCTGGCCCCTGCTCAAACAACAGCGGGCACAACAGGCCATCAAACAGTGGCCGGTTTTGGCCAATCAACAGGTACTGCTTTATCTGGGCAGACTCTGGGAGGGCAAAGGGGTGATGGATCTGGTGGAGGCCTGGTCTGTGCTGATTCAACGTCAAATCGCCCAGGGATGGATACTGGTTTTGGCGGGTCCAGATTATCAAGGGTGCCGTCGGCGACTCATAGAGCGTCTTGTGCAACTTGAGATCCATGATCAAATTTTATTGACCGGACCTGTATTTGAGGCTGACAAGGCAGCATTGTTGGCTCTGGCTTCCGGGTTTGTGCAACCCTCCCACAGCGAAGGGGCCAGCATGGCCTTGCTGGAAGCGATTGGAATGGGACTCCCGGTGGTTATGACCAAGGAATGCCATTTTCCGGAATTGGCGCGCGTCGGAGGGGGAATCGAAGTCCCCATGGGCGTGGAGGGCGTTACGGTTGGAATGACAGGCCTGTTGACCATGGATCCCTCGGAGCGGGAATATATGGGATATCAGGCTCAATCGTTGGCAAAATCCCGTTTTGACATGTCCCAAATCGCCACGGAATTGATCGCCTTGTATCAGGAAGCCATGGGGAAAAAAATTCAAAATAAATAGTGCCATTGATATCCATTGATTGTACCATATAGATAAACAAGGCTTCCATTCAATCCGGGACAACCTTTGGTGGGATCCAGGGGCGAACGTCCATGGTGTGGTTTGAGGCAACGCCCCAATTCATTGGATCACACCTCCTCAGGAGAAACTCCCTGGGGAGGCGGTGAACCGCCTCCCCAGACCCCTCCACCCTTTTTTTTTATTTGTTTTTTTGGAAGGGAATGCCCCCTTCAACTCAATTTTCAGCATTTGTGGAGGAAAAAACATGAACATCTGGCGTCTTTTCCCTCTTGCAGCCTCTCAATCAACACTGCTCGCCCTGCTGCTGACTCCATCCATGCTATGGGCAGACATCGCGAAAGATCTTGCGGCTGGCATCCCCCTGCAAAAAGTCATGGAACGTGCCATGACCATGAAAGAAAGCACTCTTTCCAATACGGCAATCATGACGGAGTTGATCAAGGAGGGACAGAATCCGGTCAGTGTCACGACTGCGGCCTTGAAAATCGGCATGCCATTGGCGGAAGTCATCAAAGCCTCCTTGAACCATGGCGTGGAAATTTCGGTGGTGATGGCAACAGCGATTCAGGCCAATATGAACATCAAGGAATTGATTGCCTCTGCCATTGCATCAGGTGCTTCGGTCAAAGAAGTCATGACAGGTGCCATCTCAGCTGGTGTCACCCCTTCGGCTGTCATGTCCAACGCGCTTGAATCCGGTGTTGCGGTCCAGACGGTCGTGACAGGAGCCTTGGAATCAGGCGTCAAAACATCAGATGTCATTACCACCAGCATCAAATCAGGGGCTTCGGCCAGCCTTGTCGTGAGTGCCGCCATCTTGTCAGGCATCCATCCGGCGGAAGTCGTGACCGCCAGCATCAAGTCAGGGGCTTCGGCTGCCGAAGTCGTCTCATCCGCCCTGTCGACCAACAGTGGCAATACGGCCTCCCTTGTGACGAATATCGTGACAGCTGCCATCAATGCAGGCGGAAATGCCGCCGAAATCGTCACCGTTGCTGTTGCCAAGGCTCCTGAAACCAGTGCCGCGATACAGAAAACAGCCATTTCCCTGGGAGCGGATACGACCACCATCCAGCGTGCCGCCGCAACCGGACTGGAAAAAAGCAACAAACCAACACAAGAAGGATCCATACCCAGCCCTTCTTGAGTACGCATCATGAAAAAGAAACAATAAATAGCGTCAAAATGTCCCCATAAAGAGAATGATCTGCCAAATCTCCTTTTCTTGAAAAATCTTTTTGAAGGCTGGCATGCCAGTCTCCAAGGCTTCTCCCCCTTCGGAGATACTCCAGTAAAGATAGATCTCCCGATGCAGAATTCCTTGCCCGGCAAATTCAAGCCGGGTTGGGGGGGGATTCAATCCCAGAGCCGTTGTTTCGACACCTTTGCCTTTCAACCCATGACACGCCTGACAGTATTGCATGAAAAGATCCTGACCAGCGGTCAGATTCTCCCAGGTGGGGGTGAGTGGATTGGATGGCATGGTGTTGGCTTGACAATCGACATGAAAAAGAGTTTGACACAAAGTACCAAAAGATTGATGAATATTAAACAAATCTTTGCGTTGGATGGAAGAGACGGGTTGAAGGGTGGGTTTGACAAGGATGGGTGGGGAAGATTCATCAGCCTGACCGCCACTTGGCCGCAAGAGGTCTTGCAAAACATCCTGCATCCTTGGTGTTACGTAGAGCATGGCCAATAAAATCAAAAGCGTGAAGCCCCCCTTCAACAGACGGTATGAAAAAAAACAGGACACAACATACCTGTAAACACTAACAAACAATCCTGATGCCGCTTTGATTGGGATTGGGGAGTCGATGGGCAAATGATCTCTCCTGGGTGGTTCGACTCCTGCCCCTTCGGCAAGTTGTGCTTGCATCAGTAGCGGATACATTTCAATGATCGGACTTTCGATGATCAACCCTTCTTCCTGCATGACCAAATAAAAATCGATCAAAGCAATGATGTATTGACGATTTTGTGCTGTGGAAGAATTTTTTTTCTGCACCAAGCGCAAAAAACGTTGCAATGCTGAAGCATCGGCATCGCAGTAAGTAACTCCATGACCTTCCAGAAAACGGCCAAAATCATACAATTTCTCCAGATATTTCAAAGATTTCTGCTTGGGATACTGCCTGTCAACATACTCACCATACACACTGAACTGAATATTATTTTTTTCAAGGGTGAGATGAAAAATATCAGTTTTTCGTCGTACCAAGCCAGATGGATGGGCTGCTCTTCTGTCGGCCACACCGGCAGGCTCTGTTTGTGCTGAATGATTTTTCATATTCTGCAAATATTTAATTATTGATCTACAATGAATTTATAAATAAAATAATTTGCCAGATTTCATTTTCCGTTAAAACATTCTTGAAAGATGGCATACTGGTATTCAAAGGGTTCCCCCCCTCAAAAATACTCCAAAAAAGATAGATATCCTTATGCAACACCCCTTTCCCTGCGAATTCGAGCCGCGAGGATGGATCAGGCAAAGTCAATGCTTTTGGACCCACACCTTTGCCTTGCGAACCATGACACGGTTGACAGTGCTGATCGAACAGACTCTGACCCGCCACCACATTATCCCAGGATGGTGCCAAAGGTACGTTTGGTATGGCAGCCTGACAATTGACATGCAGCACATCCAGACAAAAGGTGATGTACATTTGCTGGGCATAAAAATAATCGACACGTTTGACATGAGAATCCTGATACCGACTCCGATTCACAGGGGGAGTCTCTGTAATCACATCGACAGCAATCTGTCCAGCCCACTGCAACGCAGTCGTGAGAAATGGAACATAATTGAACAACAACAACAGCAAAATCATGGATAAATAGATCAGCCATCGAGACCAGGAGATGTCAGAGACTCCTTGCAACCACCTGATGTTCCATTGGCGTGCCATAGCCAAGGGATTGAATGGTGCAAAGGAGAAATGTTGCCAGACGGATCCTGTCTGAGCGGGTGATGCAAAGTGAGATTCCGGCCAAGAAGAAGAGACTCTCAAAGCAGGGTCGTTGACAGAGTGACCCAGATAATGAGCAACCCGTTGAACAAGTTGCAAGCTCTCTGAGGTATCGGTTGCCTGTTCTTCTTCTGCACGTGATGATTGAGTGAAAAACCAATACATTGGTGCAACCAGATTCCTCGACAGACTCCCCTCCTCCCGCAAGGTCAGATAGAAATCGATCAACGAGAGGGCATACAGACGGGTTGTTGCTTTGGAATGACTCTTTTTTTGCACCCATGTCAAAAAAAGGATCAGATCTGAAGGTTCGACCTCATTATAGAGTTGTCCACGCTTACTCAAAAACTGACCCAGTTCTTGAATGCGCTGCCTGTGTTTTAAACCATATATTTGAAAATGATGCGCTTCAATATGCCTTAAATACACTTCATATTGAGCATTATTTTGTCTTGCGATAATATCAATTGTATCACTCTTGCGACGAAAAGTAACAGAATGGGGTGTTTCAGTTTCAACCTGCTTTCTGCCAACACCATTCTGCGACAATGGCTGAAAATCAAATGGGTTTCCAGCTTGCATGGATATCCTTATTCTTGCTAACGTGCGACCACGACCAGCAAAAGATCGACAACACCACAAAAAAACATATAATGGATACAGGAGACCCCACTCCACCCATACTTTCAATCATTCATGAAACACATAAAAACATCAGAACAGGCGATCATACAATGACAATACCACACAAAACCATCTTTTTGAATCGTTTTTTTTATCCTGATTATTCCGCCACCAGTCAAATGCTGACCGAACTGGCTTTTGATCTGGCCGCCCAGGGAGAAACACTGCATGTCGTGACCAGTCGCCAATGCTATGAAAATCCATCCGCCAGACTCCCCTCGCAAGAGGAAATCAACGGGGTGACCATCCATCGCATCTGGACCTCCCGGTTTGGCCGTCGTTTTCTCTGGGGGCGCGCCATGGATTATCTGACCTTCTATCTCAGTTTGGCACCCACGCTGCTGCGACTGGTCAACAAAGGAGATCTGGTGGTGGCCATGACCGATCCACCGATGATTTCCCTGGTGGCCGCGTGGGTGGTCCGCATCAAAAAAGCCTTATTGATCAACTGGATTCAGGATCTCTTTCCTGAAGTGGCCCAGGCACTTGAAATGCGCGGAATGCATGGCCTGCCAGCCAAATGGCTGCGTCAATGGCGCAATCGTTCATTGATCGCTGCCAACATCAACGTTGTACTGGGCCATGGCATGGCCAGAAAACTGCATGCGGAAGGAGTGGCCTCCAACCAAATAAGCATCATCCATAACTGGTCAGACGGAACCAAAATCAATGCTGTCCCTCCGGCAGCAAACCCCTTGCGCCAGGAATGGGGTCTGGTTGACCGTTTTGTAGTGGGCTATTCCGGCAATATGGGACGTGCGCACGAATTCGAAACCCTCCTGGCCGCAGCCCAACTCCTGAAAACGCAGCCAAAAATCTCATTTCTGTTCATCGGCGGCGGTGCCAAACGACAGACCGTACTCAATGAAACCAAACGGTTGGGCCTGGACAACATTCACTTCCAACCCTATCAGCCCACAGAACGACTGGCCGAAAGCCTGAGCGTGGCGGATGTGCATTGGATTTCTCTGCTGCCTGCCATGGAAGGGTTGATCGTTCCCAGCAAATTTTATGGGAGTGCCGCTGTTGGCAGGCCCATTCTGTTTGTCGGCGATCCAGCCGGTGAAATCGCCAGCTTGTTGCAACAATTCCAGTGTGGATATTCTATCATGCCAGGGGATGCCCAACAACTGGCAGAGCGTATTGCACAATTGGCCACCGATGATGCATTACGCCAGCAGATGGGAGCGCAAGCACGACACATGCTGGAAGAGCGTTTTGATCGCTCCCTGGCCGTGCAGGCTTGGCAAACCGTGTTGCAGGAACAACGGAACAGGATGCCCTTCGGGCAATAAAGTCAAAAGCAAAACCCTGGGGGATGAATCCCCCAGACCCCCTCTTTTTTTTAATTTTTAAAAAATAAATAAAAAAAAGGGGGGGGTGGGGGGCGATTCTCTGCCCCCAAGGTCTATCCATACTCAGACCGGAAAACCAATCGCCTTGAGAAAACGCGGAGCAACAACATCCATACTACTGTTTTTCTCCGCCTGAGTACGTGCCTGTTGTCGATAATACGGTAAATTGGCCAGCACGGTTTCAATGCCCTGCGCCAAACCAGCCCGTAACATTTCACCATACAGAATATCCGTATCAAACACACTCACACCACCAGGCCCCACCAATTCAGAAGTGCCACCTTCCAAGGGACAGACCACAGGCACACCACACCCCAAAGCTTCCACCACCACATTTGGACAGGAATCTCCCACCACAGGATGAAGCAGACAATCCATCTGTTGATAATAATTGACCAGCGTATTCGGAGGGACTGATTTAAAATGAGTGATAGAATCCCGCCAATAGGGATCTGCCCTGGCTTTATCCAAAGCACTTTGACAATAATGATCCAAATTGCCAACCAACAGGAGGCGTGGACGAACCGACAAACGCCGCACCACATCAAAAAACACCTCCAAACGAGGACGGGTGCGCATGGCTCCCACAGCTCCGATCACCGGCCTGTCCGGGACTCGATCCAACCAATCTGGTCTCGGTTTGAAGACATCCAATGGTGCGGCATTGTGAATGATTTCCCAGGTGTTATCAGGACGCTTGCACAGGGTATCGAGGTTGCGTTTGCTCCAGGCACTTTGATAAATGACAAAATCAGCCCTGGTGAGTGCATCCAGGATTTCTTGATTGGTCACCAGATATTCAGGCCGAAACGAACGGTCACCGTAAACTTCTCCAATGCGACGAAAATGGTCTTCAAGGTACATGCCTGCAACGCTGTAAACCAAATATCGGGACGTTTTAAGCAACTTGTCTTGTCTGCGATGCCCAATGAAGAGACAAGGCTGGGTACGCCCCACGAGCCAGGAAGGAGCCACCCAATAACCCAGTTTTCTGGCTGCGGTGAGAAAACGACGCTTCATGACTGACGCGCCATCGCGGGAGTAAGGCCAAGGGATGATAGCGAAAGATTTTTTTTGCCATGGCGGTTGTGCTTTGTTCACGGTGTATCATCTCCCAGTGTCATGGTTGAGGTCCATTTCATTCTCCTTGAATCACCCCCTGGTAAACCTTGCCCAAGGTTGGTGTGTAACCCAGGAAACCCTTGATCCATCTGATCAGACGATCCACGCGTCTGGTTCCCAACAATAAAATGGATAGTGCGTACCCCCAAAACAAAAGATACCACCCAAGCCCCATACGTGCCAATTCCCATAGATAGTGTACGAATACTGTCAACGGCTGACCAGACTGGATGGCCAACAAGGGATATGAGTAATTGGCAATGTCACGCAAAACAGGCTGAAATATTTTAACACTGTGATGCGACTCCACATATTTGGCGATATCCAACATGCTTTGCACAAAATGCAAAGAAGAGGCCGGCGTCTGTGCCTGTGGTACGAATCTGCCCTGTTCAGCAGGACTGGTGCCAAAATCAGGAATCCCTCCGTTACGATACAAAACAAGAATATCCGGGAGATGAACTGCATTTTTGGTCAGCAGGATCGTGGCCACAAGATAGAGTTGATAAAGCAATGTCCCGTCGAAACGCTCAGTTGTCACACTTGTTGCCGACTCCCGGTGGATAACCATACCGGAAATCACCACTGAACGCCTATAGATGGTAACACTCGTCTCTGGTCCAGCCGGAAAAAACAATTCATTGGCGAAATATCTGGAAATTTGGACAATGTTGTCCGGCGTTCCATCAAATGCTGCGTAACTCCGCAAAACCACCCCCACATCGGGATATTTCAACACAGCCGCCGCAATTTTGGCCAAAGCCCCGGCACATAGCAGATCATCATTACCCATGAACAACAGGTATTCGCCTTGAGCCAAATGGCACAGGTTCCTGATGTTGGCATCGTATCCAAGGTTGGTGGCATTTTCAACGTAAATAAATAAACCAGGATGGCAAATGGAGTACGCTTCAACAACCGCTCGAATTTTTTCTCGTTCTGGCGAACCATCCTCAGCAATGACAATTTCATAATCGTCGAAATTCTGTGCCAGAATGGAATCCAACAATGGCGGCAACAACACTGCACGGTTGTATGCGGGAATCGATATAGAAAATAATGGTTTATGCATTACACTCCTTTTGCTTACAGAATAAATCTCAAGTCAAAAACAAAACCCTGGGGGATGAATCCCCCAGACCCCCTCTTTTTTTTTAATAATTTTAAAAAAATAATAAAAAAAATAATAAAAAAATAATAAAAAAAAAGGGTGGA
>JAMOBH010000518.1:0-2456 GCA_039908085.1 Magnetococcus sp. YQC-5 | reverse complement strand
AAATCGACCCCCCCCCCGGCTCCAGGACCGCCCGGATCCGCTCCAGCAGGGGTTCCAGGCAGGGAGCGCTCTGGTAGACCGGAATCACGATGGACAAGTGCATGGCCGAGATCCTGAACGGTTGCTTTTCGAGGAGGGTTGAGGGATCTTAGCAAAGCATGAGCAGGCCTTCAACCGCGCAAGCGCCTTGCAGGAAGGACGAGTCGATGTTTGTATCAAGGATTCATTTCACCAACAGGTCCGGACAGGAGTAGTACGAATGACAACCACCATGAAAAAGATTATCATAGGTGTCTTCGTATTGATCGCCCTGAGTGCCACCGGTTATTGGTATTATAAAAATCAAAAAGCGCCCCTGAAAGAAAAAACCCCATCAGCAGAGATGAAAGAAAAACCCCCATCAGCAGAGATGAAAGAAAAACTGGCGATTCTTCACCGTCACGGTATTGAAGGCCAAAAATTACTGGATGGTGTCATGAACTTGTACCATAATCAAAATTTCGCCCATCCATATCGTTGGTTCTATCTTCGCCCCAATATGGAACTTCCTTATATCATTTTGGACGAAAATGGCTTCAGAAACGATCCCAATAGCAGGCCAACCGACACGATCAATATTGGCTTTTTTGGTGGCAGCACCCTGTTTTCCACCTTCACCGATCAGGAACACACCATCCCTTCCATCATCAACAGCCATTTTTTGCCCAAAGGCTACCACGCCATTAATTACGGACTTGGATATTATGCCAGCAGCGCAGAAATAATGACTTTTGTGGAGGCCATTCGCCGCGACAAAATTCGCCATGCCCTCTTTTATGATGGCGTCAATGAGGTCAGCCGCTATCTGGAAAAAGTGGAAATCGAATACAAGCAACGCCTGTTCGACCATTTAGGCTTCTATCATCCCAAACACACCAAATTGAGCATGCTCAATCTTCTGGAGGAAGAATTCGGCATACCTCACGAATACGTCAAACATAAAAGCAAGCGCTATACTCATGCCATTTCAGACGACGATGCCAACGGCCACGCAAAAAACATTATCGACATCTATTTTGACAACATGAAAACAATCAAAGGCATTGCCAACAGCTACGATATTGAGCCGGTATTTTTCTGGCAACCCACCCTGTTCAATAAAGCACATCTTACCGACCGGGAAAAAAGGATCATGCAGGAAATCCGGCCCAATCTGGTCAAACTGATCCATGCCGTTGATAAAGAGTTGGCACAGAGAAAAGACAACGCCCCCGCCCGGCTGTACTTTTTTGGCGAGTTATTTTCCCAACTGGATGCGCAGGAACATTTCAGCGATTGGTGTCATGTCGACAATGACGCCAACCTGCTGATCGCTCAATTCATTGCCGACACCCTGCACCCGCTTTTTCCTTCCGTATTCCCCGGGAAAAACCCTCAAACGAAGTGAGGCTTTTTGGCGACGTCGCACCCGCACCGGGGCAGAGGTTCAAGAAAACAGATCGGCGTGAGTTCCGGTTCGGGCAAGAACGATGGTATGCACCTGATCCAACCAGATCAACAGCCAATCCGGTTCAATGTGACACTCCCAGAACCCCTTCCATTGCCCGGTCAGCTTATGAGGCCGATGGCGGACTGGAAGCGGTTCATGTTCCTGAATGAATTTGACCACTGCCCACAGATGGTCGAGTTGCTTTCCGCGTTCTCCGGCTTTCCGGAGATCCTTCTCGAATTGTCGGGTTGTCTTGATGGCGGCTGTCGGCATCTATCTGTGCCCGGCCTTGAGCGCGTCCAGATCCGTCCATTCTGAAAGATTGATGTCATCGAGAGCATCCTGCATGGCTGCCCGTGTGGTTTCGTTGGGTATGCGCACCTGGAACGGCAATCCCCGATGCATCACAACCTGTCGATAAAACAAGGTAATCGCTTCGGTGACGGACAATCCCAAATCTTTCAGGATCTCTTCGGCATCCTGTTTGACGGACGGCTCGATACGCGCTCGGATCATTTCCGTTTTGGACATGGTTGTTCTCCTTGGCTGCCAGTTGAGACTTTTTCCCACTGTAGCACATATGGGGAACGAATTCCAAGATTCCAATGTCCTGGACCATTCACTTATTGCTGCGGTCAAACCGGCAATCATGGCAGCATGTTGTCAAAAAGTGCGTGAAAAGCGCAATCCATGGATTTAGGGATGAAGTCGGCTCAACTCTGTGATAACCTAGCATAAGCGGTCCCGACTCCTCAATTATGTTGACCGCAAGGTCAATCTCTTTTTTGTGGCGATCCGTGCCGTAGATGCAAGGAGCGGACTGAATGTGCGGCATCACAGGGCTGTTCGCCCATGGGGATCCGGAACGAAGCTGGCCACGGGCCGGGTTGGAGGCCATGGTGGCGGCGCTGGATCATCGGGGGCCGGACGGCGCGGGCGTGTTCGTGGAGGCTGGCGTGTTTCTCGGTCATACCCGGCTGGCGGTCCT
>JAMOBH010000153.1:0-12700 GCA_039908085.1 Magnetococcus sp. YQC-5 | reverse complement strand
CCCTCTTTTTTTTTTAATAATTTTAAAAAAAAATAATAAAAAAAAAGGGTGGGGGGGTTGGGGGGCGGTTCACCGCCCCCCCAGGTCTTGATTTTTTATTTTTCGAAGACATCCCTGTCTGGCGCAGCTCAACATAAACGGTTACAGGTTGTTTGGCAATTTTTTTTTTGCTAGCCTATCCGAGCAAAGATAAACTGCATTGAAGCTGCCAGGAGGCAACGCCCCTGGCAGGGCTGAAGCATCCATCATCAGCCATCCCACTTGACCGGAACAAACGATTGAGGGTCATACTATATGTCGGCATCATTGCAACGCGTTTTACTGATCACCGGCAGATATCTGGCGGAAAATCCCTATCGGGAGTTGCTCATCAAGCGTCTGCTGGAACGTCGTGGTGTGGAAGTGAAGTTGGCTGTTCCAGGCAGAGGTTTGAACAAAGGAGCCATGCTGGATGAAATGGAGCATGATTCAGTCTTCAAAGAAGCTGGTGCGATTCGGATCCATGGGGAATGGGAATTTCGCAAATCCATGCGCAATTGCCAGATGGTCATTTTCAGTGTCTGGCGCAGTTATGGGCCATTGGTCAGCCTGGCCCATGCCGAAGGACGTCCAACCCTCAATTTTTGCGCGACCTCTGGTTTGGATCATTGGTCCAATGGAGTCGAACGTTGTTTGATCCGCAGTCCCTTCACCCGACGTTTGTTGCAACACGAGCATGACACCATGGGGATGCCAATACCACCAGAAGATCAGATTCGTGTGGTTGGTTCGATTCAATACGAATATCCAGAAGATTTGCATCCCATGGTTTTTCCTGATCGGGCATCGTTTTGTCGTCATTATGGTTTGGATCCAGAGCGTCCCATTGCGGTTCTGTTTCCCAAGGGCATTCAATCCTTTCACAAAAAGGTGGCCTTGTGGTTCCAAGATTGGAACAAAGATCAGGTGGATCGATATAATCAATGGTTTCTTGATAAATATGGCGAAATATGTGTCAAAGTAAAAGAGTCAGGATATAATTTGTTGATCAAAATGCATCCGATGGCCTATGCTGCTTACAACTGCGATACGGAATTTGAATTCCAGTATTGGCAACAGTATCCCTGGGGCAAGGTGTTGGCGGTCAGACATACCCGTGACATGTATCATTATGCAGACGTGGGGGTTGGGATTACCACACATTCATCTTTGGATATGGGTTATTTTAAAAAACCTTTTATCTATATTGATTCCGATATCATGGCCCCCCCCAATCTTCCCGCCTTTGATACCATCCAATTGGGCCGCTTGACACCAGGTCCATCCACTCATTGGCACACACAACCCATGACTGTGAATCCATGGTTTCGTTCATGGCTGGGCGCGTTTTGTCGCGCCAAGGATTTGCCGGATGTGTTGGCCAATGCCCCAACCTCTCTGGCTTTCACCGAGGCAGATTGGAAACAGTTTGTCGCGGAATATTGGGGTATGCATGACAATCAGGCTTCTGAGCGCATTGTGGAGGAAATCATGGCCTTCGGAGAGGAGACGCTTGCCTCCTGGTCACGTCGTTTGTCGTGGCGTCGGTGGCATGGCGCATTGTTGGATGGGGTTGAACGTTGGAGATATCCCGATCAGGGGAGGCGGTGAATCACATCGCAAAATTTTTAAAATATTAAAAAAAAAGAGGGGGTCTGGGGGATTCATCCCCCAGGGTTTTGTCTTTGACGTTTGTCTCCACAGGGAGTATACCCTGTTAAACTTATTCCTTTGGTCGCCACGCACCATCCTGCTGTTGAATCATCACACCGGCAGGTGCCCTGTCCCGATTCATGGTGGCAACAATGGCACGAATACGGGGCAGATCCTGTTCGGTGAGTTTTTCATCGGTGTCGATCATCCGCGCCATGATGATCAAACGATCCGCATTTTCTTCCTCAACCAGATTGGCCACAAAGGCTTTGAGTTTGGCCTCTACCTTGTTTGGTGCCAGCAGGGTCACGCCACCTTGATTGTTTTCTCCGATCACCCCAGAAAGCTTGAACCGTTCCAGATCGTCCCGGTTGAACGCTGTCCGTTGCATGGCTCGCACCACAGCTTTTTGGTTCGGAGCCATTGGTTTCTTTTTGATCAGATGTCCCTGCGGATCAATGCCGCGCACCGAGGCCAACAATAAAACTTCCTGGTTGAGTTCTGCATAATTGCCCAGAACTTGATTTTCCAATGCCGTTCGTTCGTCTACCAGGGTGACTTCCAGCAAGGGACCTCCACATCCCGCCAGTGACACCATGACAACTGCCATGGTCACCCAATGCATCCCCAATCCTGATTGATTGAAAGGGGAATGGTTTGTATAGGGTTTCATCATGATTCTCCTTGTAGTCTCGTGTCCAGCTTTCTCCCTCCACCCTTTTTTTTAATGATTGGGCAGGTAAGATTATGGTTGGGGCCAATAAGAGATGCCCAGATTTTCCAGAAAACGAGCCAAATATTCCAATGGAAACAAATGGTGCTGCATCTGCTCAAAACGACCCAGAATCCCCAATGGAATGCGATCAATCGTCAACGTCGAAACCAAACCTTCACGAAAATCAATTTTCAGTTTGATCGTTCCTTTGGTCAATTGCAAATCCAGAGTGGCAGGATTGGCATAAGAAACCTTGGAACGGGCATTGACAATGGCCGGATTGCTCTCCTTGGGATCCAGAAACAACAACAATCGATCCACAGCCTCTTTGCCAATGTGGGTAAACAATACATTGATTTCAGTGCGTCCCCAGTTCAATCGACCCGTGTCGCGATCAAAACGAATCGAATGACGACTGACAAAATTCACCGTACTCTCCCCGGTGATCCGCTTGGCACCAGGCATCAGTTGATTCAAATCCAATGCCACCCCCTCCAGAACAGCATCAAAACGACTCGGCTTGACCCCCTCCAACAACACATTCCCACCAATCGTACCCCCCAACAAACGCATTTCCAAATCCTGCCCCCGAATCGTATCCTCCAGGAAACTCACGGTCATGGCAATCTCTTCTGCCCGAATGCCTGCGATCTCCATTCCAGCAATACCTACCCGTTTATCCGTCGATTTCCAGGCTGCGGGCGTGGTGATGCGCTCCAGAGAAAACATTCGGCGCATCCCGACCTTGGGGGGAGTGGAGGGCTTGATAAAACCAAACGTCTTCAATCCCGTCCATTTTCCCTCAAGTCCGGTCATGGAAAAACCGGACTGTTGCCAGGAAAGCCCACGAGGAATGCCGGTCAAGCGGATTTCCACCGGCCCCATGGC
The DNA here is from genome assembly GCA_039908085.1 of Magnetococcus sp. YQC-5. Classification (GTDB taxonomy): domain Bacteria; phylum Pseudomonadota; class Magnetococcia; order Magnetococcales; family Magnetaquicoccaceae; genus Magnetaquiglobus. The sequence continues at coordinate 9,426 of JAMOBH010000153.1, read as the reverse complement.
CGGTTTGAAAGCCGTCAGATCAAGATCATGCTCACCTTGACCCTTGATGCCAAACGCAGAAAGAAATTGCTTCTCTCTGGCCAGATCCATTTTGATCTGACCAGACAAATCCAGAAACAATGCATTGAGTTGCTCCACACCCGAACCCTGTTGACGCAACAACGACGTTGTACCAGCCATTTTGCCCTGGACCGCAGCCACCACCCCCGGCATTCCCACCTGCCCACGGTTCACGGTCCAACGGTCCAAACCCAGACCAGTCAAATCCATCTCCAGATGAATGTCGCGCAATTGGTCAGGATGTCTTCCCTTGTCAAACAGAAGGTGCCCGGCTTGCATTTTGGTCGTCAGGTTGAACTGTCTGGTTTCCGGTTGGATTTTCAAGAGGAGCGTCCCTTGGCCTCCATGGATCCGGTTGATGCCCAAAGGTACAGAAAGATCCTTGCCTGTCAGTTGAATGGCGGCCTGCACCGCTGGAACAGCTTCCTGCTGTGCCAACAAGGCCGCCACGACACCGGAACTCTCCAGTTTCAGGTCAACACGCCCCCTGGTCTGGGTCTGAGCCAGCCAGGGCTGCTCGTTGACCAGGAGCTTCTCCTCCAACTGGCGCAACTCCAAAGGGAGCAGATGAGCGGTCAACTCATAACGGTCAGAGGATTCCTGATATTGGCCACTGAAACGGGCATCCAGCCAGGTGCCCGCATGCAAACGAAGCTGCTTGATTCGATGTACACCTTGCCCCAGGTCGTTTTGCCCCTGCAGGGTAAAATTCAACTCCGGGAGGTGCAAGCTGGAATGGCCATCCGTCATGTTCAAGGCCATGGCCTGACCGGAAAGGTGCTCCTCAATCACAAACGCAGGTCGGGTTTGTTCAGGAGTGGGATTCCCTTTCACCGTGGCATTCAAAAGGGTTTGCACTCTGGCTGCCGTGAAATGGGGGGGCATGGTCAGTTGTTCTTGCATGGTTTTGAGCTGGATGTTCCCGGTCCATGTCTGTGTTTCCGGGATGAATGCGCCCTCCATGTCCAGGTTGAACCTGCCAGAGCTGCTGGAGAGCGTGTTTTCCAGGGTCATGGCTCCCAGATGCAACGTGCCTTGCAGTTTGCCATCCACAGGAGCGTCAGGGAGGCGTTGTTCGGCCTGCCAGGAGAACTGACCTCCCTGGATGTCGATCTGGGCACCGGTGGTCTCCTGGCGCAACAGCATGGGGGTGAGCAAGGCTGTTCCACGGGTGGTGAGGTGTTGTGTCATCCCCTTGGCATTCAGGGTGGCAAGGCCTTGCAGCATGACCTGGCTGGTGCCTGGTTTGATTTGGAGCGTCATCCCTGGCGGCAGGTAGTGCGGCAACCAGGGAGTCAACCCCATGGTATCCAGTTCCGTGCGCAGTTGGCCACGGATAGCCCATGCTTCAGCAGGACCAGGATCCCGGATGAGGGATCCATGGCCACGCATCCGCAATTCCTTTCCGGCTTTGAGGATCATTCTGTCCAGCATCAAGGTCTGCGTGGGCAGATGGCCTCTGACCAAAGCCATGGCCTCGAATGGAAAAGGGGTGACGTTCAACTGCGGCCTTTCGGGTGTGATCTGTCCAGACTTGATCCGTCCATGTCCGCGCATGGTGCCATCAGGGCGATAATCGGCGACCAGCAGCATGGAAAGATCCTCCATCCGCTGTTGATTCCAGGTGATGCCAGGAGTGGTCAGGCTCAGTTCCGTGGTGAAGGGTTCCAGGGTGTTGGCGTGAAAGATCATCTCCGGTACTGTGAATCGGAGTTGCGTCTGCTTCAATCCAATGCCCTGGGCAGGCAGGTCAGCCACCAGATCCCGCAACAGGAGTTCGGCCCAAGCCCGGCCATGCAAACCATCCGTATGCCATTGTCCGGTCATCTCCAGTCTGGGTTCGATCAGACCTGTGATGCTGCAAGGTATCCATTCATGGGGCAGCCAGGGTTGGAGCAGCGTCAGGATGGGGGCCAAGGCCACTGGATCTGCCGCAACGGTCAAGTGAATATCAGAGGGCTGATGTTGGGTTTTGATGTGTACAGCCAGTGGTATATGAATCAGGTTTCCCAGGCGCAATGCGGCCTGGTGGGATAGCACTCCTTGTTGATTGATGTCGCCGCTCACATGAAAATTCAGCTCCACCGGCACAGAGAGTGTGCCTTGTTCATCGGCTACGGTCAGGGCATCGACAGTCAGTTTGCCTTGGAGTTCGACGCCTTGTTTGTTCATGCGCAATGCGGCACGCAAGGCAATGGTCTCCAGTGAGAGGTGTCGGGATGGGGTGAGCGGGAAATCGAGATGAATGTCTTCCAATATCAGGGATTGCAAATCCAATTGGATGGGAAGTGTGGAGAGCAGCAGGGCACTGGGGGGCAGCTTGAAGGGTTGCAAGACCGGTTCTGGCTCAGAAGGTTGGGGTGTCTCGTCGCTGGAAGCGATCAGATGTCCGTGACTCAGGCGGATTTCCCGGATGGTGAGCTTTCCTTGCAACAAATCGCGCCAGAGGATGTCCAGTGCCATGTGTTCCAGTTGCAATCTCGGCGCGCCCTGTTGATGCCATTGGAGGGTTTTGATTTCGATGCCTGTGGTAAAATCCAGGATGAGTTGATCCAGACGCCATTCCCCCGGCATTTTTTCGGTGAGCGTCTTGATGAGTTGTTGTTTGAATGGAAGCGACGAGACAATGGTCTGGAGAGAGGCAATCACCGACAGAAACGCCATGATGATGACAACGACAGTGATTTTGGCGAGTCGTTTCATGGGGCATCCATTCAAGACAGGAGAGTTTTATGGATGATGGTGACTCATTGGGATGGAAGGTTGCGTTTGAAACGTTCGGCCAGCAGAGCCAAACGATCCGTGTCAGGCTGTTTGTCGAGTCGCCCGATCATCTGTTGGATTCGTTCGGTGCTGGGGGGATGCGTGGTGAAGAAGACCGATGGTATCGATCCCTGAACACGCGCCAAACGTTGCAGGTAATAGTGCAGCCCGGCTGGGTGATAACCGGCCCGCAGGGCATATTCCAATCCATCCAGATCGGCTTCGTGTTCCAGCCTTTTGTCCATGCCACGGGTGAACAGCATGTCAGCCATTTGTTCAATGGCGGGTTCAAGCAGATTCGGGTTTTGGGTGATCCCGGCCATCGTGAATGGGGGAGGGGTGGAATCCCCCGACAAACGTTGCCACGAGTTCAACAGGTGTTTGCGATTGATGTGAGCGAGTTCATGTCCCAAAATACCAGCCAATTCAGCTTCATTGCGCAGTGTTTGCAATAATCCAAGGGTCACGAACACAAATCCCCCTGGTGCGGCAAAGGCGTGTTCCTCCTGGCTGTTGAGGATGGCAAAGCGGTATTCCAATGCAGGGCGGTCCGTGACTTCGGCCAGGGTTTTGCCCACCAGAGTGACATAACGGGTCAATGCCTCATTCTGGTACAGGCCGCCGTAACGGCTGAATATCTCCAGGCTGATGGATTCACCCAATACCCGTTCGACATCTTCCCCAATGGGGTGTGACATCGGGTTGGTCTGGCGTGATGCTCCTGATTGTCCGGTTGTCTCAGGCACAGGAGCTGACCAGCCGGTTTGGCTTTGGATACTCCAGAGACCCGCGAGCAACAGGGCGATGATTTTTGATGGCAAGGTCTGTTTCATGGTCCGGTTCCCAGGAATTCGCCGATCTGGCCAATACGTTTGAATGTCATCAGTTCTTGTTCGGATACCTGAAACTGTTTCATCCATTCCAGTGCCTTGAGATGTTGGTTGCGAGTCTGGTCATCGGCATTTTTTTTCAAGCCGCGAATGCTGCGTCCAGAGCGGGCCTCTTTGGTCTGGATGGAACCGCTGGTGGTCAATGCGGCCAGCGTGAGACCGGCATCCATTTTGGGCAGGTCTTTGGTCAGCTTGAATTGATAAATCCAACCCGTGGTGCCATTGGCCAGTTGCACTTGCACAAAACGGTCTTGTTTGTTTTTGACCTGCACCGAAACTCCTTTGTCCAAAGTGGTCAGGAGTTTCGAGGTTGGATCAGCGGTTTGGGTGACTTCAACGCCGTTTTTATTGGTCATCAGGGTTTCGGCCAGAAGTGTGCCAGGGCACAAGGTGAAAGGGAGTGCCACAAGACTCCATGTCAGCAGCGAAAGTTGCATCCTGTCGGATCCTCCTTGTGATTGGGTATTTTTTTAAAAATAAATTAAAAAAAAAGGGTGGGGGGTGTTGGGGGGCGGTTCTCCGCCCCCCAAGGTCTTGATTTTTTTTGTTTTTCAGAAACATAAACATGAACGGAAGATCTCCACCGGAGGGTGGAGCCAAACATTTTCCAGCCCCCCCAGCCCATTTGTATGGTATGATCATTCCACTCGTCACTTTTTTTTGCAAGGTGATCATCATGGCCACCATCACGTTTGACACTTATACTGCCATCAAACGTTTGAAATCCGTTGGATTTGACGAGCAACAGGCCGAAGCCCTGTCTGACACGATTCGAGACGCCCAGGAAGCCAAACTCGATGAATTGGCTACCAGGAAGGATATCAAGGAACTTGAGGTCAAAATCGCCGAAGCCAAGGCCGAGACCATCAAGTGGATGTTCGGCGTGGCTACTGGTCAGGCACTGTTTGTCCTGACCCTTCTCAAGATGTTTCCCGCCCGCTAGCCGATGGATACATCATTTCGCGGACCTCTCACTATAGAACCGTTTCATTGCGCCCATTCGACGATTTGTGCTACTGTTCACTCCGTTTAAACTCCGTAGCATGGGTGGTTTTGTCAAAAAGAACCACCGTCTCCTTGCCATGATGCAGCATGATCACGCGATCACGAGCGATTTCCTTGATGACCCCACCATCCGCCTGCTCTCCCTGACGATAGCGAAAGCCATTGATCACTGCTCTTTTTTCGGTATCCTTTACCTTTTCACCAGAGGCCGGAACCAGTGTCATGGTCAGCTTCCAGGGGCCAGCCGTACCCGATGATGGTGTCGCATCACCCTTGTTGGTGTTGGTATTATGCCGGACCACATCCTGATTTTTTGCCAATCCCTGTTTGATTTCTTCCACTTCTGCCTGCAAAAGATCCAGTTTTTTGGATTTTTCATCATCTTTGGTCTTGGATTCGGACTTGGCCCCGGAGTCGGATTGAGAACCGGAGTCGGTTTTGGCCCCGGAATGGGATTCATGACCCGCCGGAACCGTGGGATCATCCAAAGTCTGGCATTCTGCTTTGCGATAAATGGTGGGAGGCCCATGCTTCTGCACACACTGGACGATCTCTTCTTCCGCATGGAGTACCGTCACAATCAGGGGCCATGACAAAACAAACGACAGAACCGGAATGGATATTGAAATGATTTTATTCAATTGTTTGCAACCTCACGCTTCATTCGGGACAATGGGTTTCCCCTCAACTTTATCATCCCTCCATTTACAACGATTGCAACAACATGGTGAGGGCGTAAGCGGCCATCCAGGCATCCTTTCCGGTCACCTGATGGCGTTGAGCCAAATAATCCGTCAACCGTCCAAGATCCGTGCGAACCTCTTGAGGAAATTCGTTCACCCATCCGTTGATTTTCTCTTGGCCATACTTGTCATACAGGGCATGTTTCCAGTTGCCCGGAAAGGCATGTCGATCTTTTGTAAACAGTGTCACACTCAGATCTGTCATCTCCATCAGCATCTCCCTGGTGACGCGAAACGGTTGCACCACGTCTTCCATGACGATGTCCACATTGTCCACATACCCTTCCACCGAGGATTCACAGATCCCTGATGCCACTTCCAACGAAATGCGGGTCTTGGCGATTCGGTTCTGATCCAGCCCACGCAATTGTTGTTGTAAAATCTTCTGGGCATCCACCGAAACATGACGGGGGCTGCCATCAAACACCCCTTGTTGCAATAAAGTTTGAATGACCGGGGTATTCTCTCGTTCATCAAAAACAGCATGGTAATAAAAATTCCGTATTTCACCCAGAATCAGACCATCCTCATCCAAATAATAAATCCTCACCCCGATCCAAGCCCGATCATCCAGTCCTCCCATGGCATACAGCGGAGTAAAATCATACGAAAAACGCACCACTTTCTTGGGAAATTCCTGTTGCACCATTTGGGAATTCTGAAGCTGCGCATACTGAAAAAACAGCATCCCGTCCCGGATTCTGGCCGTGGCCCCATGCGTTTCCGTGGGTGATTGCGGGTCTGATCCTTCGCCAGACTTTTTTTTCATTTGTTCGGTTTTCTTTTTTATCTCTTCAGATATTTCTGCAAACACCAAACTTTTTAAGTCTCGGGGGTCGGTTTCAGCTTCAGTTGTTGGTGTTTTTGATTTTTTGCCTGGTTTTTCTGGTTTTTTTTGATCGGTTTGAAAGCATTCATCCTGATTGGGAATGATCATCCAACCGTTCCCCGGCGAATCGGCATTGGGTCGGTTGAAATCGTCATGAAAACGGGTTTCCGTCCAGCCTGGGGTCGCAACCAACACCATCAAAACCAGCATGATCCATCGACAGAACAGTCGAAACATCACATGGCACCCAGATAAGCGCGATAATAATGCAGCACCCTGGCCACATACTGTTGGGTCTCCTCAAATGGAGGAATCGTGTTGCCGTATTTTTTGACCGTTGAAGGCCCGGCATTATAGGCTGCCAGGGAGAGTATCAAATTGTTGTTGAACTGTCCCAACAAATCACGCAGATAACGCACCCCTCCATCAATATTGGCCACCGGATCGGTCCGGTCCAGCACCCCCAGATCCATGGCCGTGCCTGGCATGAGTTGCATCAGGCCCACAGCCCCCTTGGGCGAAACCGCCAGGGGATTGAAATCCGATTCGGTCTTGATCACGGCCTTGATCAGGGCACTATGGATCTGATAACGCATGGAAGCGTCTTGAATGGTCTCGGAAAATGATCTTTTCCCGGTTGTCATGTACTTGGGATAGGTACTGGCACCGTATGTCTCCACCCTTGGAAAGGTATTGCGACCATTATAATTTGACAAGCTGTTGCGCCCCTCATAATTCGACAAGCTGTTGCGACCATCGTAATGGATCACCTTGCCAGAAGCATGTTTCGGTGAAGACTTGGTCGAGGTCGAATATCCACGCCATTTCTTGACATCTTTTACAGAAGAAGAGATCAATAATCGATATTCCGGGCCAAGAGGCCGATCCGTCAGATGTATCACTCCATTGGCGTCGGTGAAGGTATATATGTCCGCCATGGCGGGATGGACTCCCAACAGCAAAGCACCCCCGGTCAACAACAACCGGGCCGTTTTGACCCATCCATTCTGCATCTTCCAATCGTTATACATGTGTCATCCCACTCCAAAGATTTGCCATGATTGTTCAAACAGGATCTCTTTTGGGAAAGTCAAAGTCAAAACCCTGGGGGATGAATCCCCCAGACCCCCTCTTTTTTTTTAATAATATTAAAAAAGCATCAAAAATTACGCTCCAGCGGCCTGCTGTTCGGCTGTGACATCCGGCAACAAACGCAATGCCACTCCCGACTGGCTTACCCGCACAACAAGGCATAAAAAACGGTGTTCGGCTTCTGGTGAACCTGGAGAAACCAAGAGACTCAGCACGCCCTCTTCCCCAGGTGTCAAACCAAAAGGACGCTCCTTTGTTTCCATCAATGCGCCGCACACACTCATATCCGCCAGATGCCCATTCACCACCGCTCCATTGGCCAGTGTCAGTTTGACCAGTGGATGAATCTCAAAACGTGGTGCCCGACGCCTCTCCTGTCGGCGGGACCACTCCTCCTTGTTGCTGAATTTTTGGACAAATCTCACTCCAGGCTCTCCTGGATGAAGGCCCTGACCTCACGGGTTTCCGGATTGAGGATCTGACAACGTGTGGCACGGGTCATCAATCCCTCCAGTGAAGGAGGCATCGGACACTCATGACCCACGGCCTGATGTACGGCCTCGCCAAACTTGGCCGGATGGGCCGTGGCCAGACAAATGGTTCCCGGAAACTCCCTGGCAGCCTCCAGACCAACAGCAGTATGGGGATCCACCAGGATCGCATGTTCTTCCCAGGTGGTACGGATCCGGTGTAAAGTCTGCTCCTCGCTCACCCGTCGGGCGGTAAAAAGTGCCGCTGCTTCTGCCTGTTTTGCCTCCGGGACCATAAACGCTCCTTCGGATGACAAACGATCCATGTGATATCGTATGGCTCCTGCATCTTCCTCCAGCAAATAATAGAGATAGCGTTCGAAATTGGACGAAATCTGAATATCCATGGAGGGACTGATGGTGGGCTGCACGCACCCGGTCCGATATTCCCCGGTTTCCATAAAGCGAACCAGTATGTCATTGCGATTGGTGGCCAACACCAGTCTGGCCACAGGCAGTCCCATCCGCATGGCCATGTATCCGGCAAAAATGTCGCCAAAATTCCCGGTCGGAACAGAAAAAATGACCTGTTTTTCTGGAATGCCACCTGAAACCCGTCCCCAGGCGTAGAAGAAATACACAATCTGGGCCAATATGCGCGCCCAGTTGATGGAATTCACCGCTCCCAAACGATACTGTTCCTTGAAGGGCAAATCATTGAACAACTCTTTGACGATACGTTGCCCATCATCAAACGATCCTCGAATACCAATGTTATGCACATTGGCATCCAGCACGGTGGTCATCTGCCGTTCCTGAATCGGAGATACCCGTCCATGGGGATGGAGAATGAAAATGTGAATGCCTTCCCGTCCCCGCACACCATGAATGGCTGCCGAGCCGGTATCGCCAGAGGTGGCACCCAGGATATTCAGTTTGCCTCCCTCTGTTTTGATGAGTATTTCAAACAGATTGCCGAGAAACTGCAATGCCACATCCTTGAAGGCCAATGTTGGACCGTGGAACAATTCAAGTAATGACATCGCGCCCACGGATGTGACCGGAGTAACTTCCGGGTGATTGAAAGATGCAAAAGATCGTTGAATGATGTCAGGCAGTTGTGCAGACAGAGGCTCGTTCGGGGTCATGAACAGTGTCATGACCTCTTGCGCCAGATTCTGAAAAGACAATCCGGCCCAGCGTCGCAAAATCGCATGATCTACAGTTGGAATTCGTTCCGGCAACAAAAGTCCACCATCCGTGGCCAGTCCCATCATCACCGCTTTGGAAAAAGAGATCGGTGCAACACCACCTCTGGTACTTATATAACGCACGTTAAGAAACTCCTTGAAACGACATCACAAATATGAAACCCGTCCAAACGTCACACTCCCTTGGACTCTATCGGTTTGTTTGCAGAAAAAGTTGAATGCCTCATCCCTCATCCGTCACCCTTCGGGCAAAACGTCAAAAGCAAAACCCTGGGGGATGAATCCCCCAGACCCCCTCTTTTTTTTTAATAATTTTTTTGAAAAAATAAAAATAAAAATAAAAAAAAGGGTGGGGGGTATTGG
>JAMOBH010000152.1:0-12713 GCA_039908085.1 Magnetococcus sp. YQC-5 | reverse complement strand
AAAAAAAAGGGTGGAGGGGTCTGGGGAGGCGGTTCACCGCCTCCCCAGGAAAGGCAGCCGCCTCAGTTGGCATGATCTGCTTCTTCTCCACCAATACGATTCATAAATGTTTCTGAATTGGAAAAATTCAAGGAGCGCAACAAGATGGGTTCAACCTGAGCGGTTTTTTCCGCATCCAAGGGAAGCCTGCTTTCCGGCTTGGGCGCAGGGTCTGAACGCATCGGTTTGACGCGCGGTTTGGCATCCTGAGTCTTCTGCTCCAAAGCCGGAGTGTTTCTGGTCGGGTGATCGATTGTTTCGGAACGCACCACAGGCGGTCGTTTCAGGGGGGCCTCATTCCCGGTGGCGGAGTGATCCTCCATCGGTGTTCTGATTTCCCGATCCAGGCGCAAAGATCCGCCAAGCTCTGGCAGCAAAGGAGCCTCTCCCTCCACCATCACCGGACCACGTCCCTTGGGTGCGGACAATTGATATTGACGCATGGAGCGATATTTGTCATGTGTCAGACGAATGCCGTCCTCACGGGTGCGCAAAATCGTCGGACGCATGAACACCATGAGATTCTTCTTTTCGTCTTTGGAATTTTCCATGCGAAACAAGGCACCAATGATGGGCAGATCACCCAAAACCGGAACCTTGTCATTGTTTTGTTTGCGGTTGTTCTTGATCAGTCCCCCCAACACCAGAATTTGTTGATCATCCACCAAGACTGTTGTTTTTATGGTGCGATTATCCGTATCCCGGTTGCCAAAAGAGTCCACGGATCCGATGTCAGAGACCTCCTGATGAATTTCCATGCGTACCACATCCCCTTCGCTGATTTGGGGTTTGACTTTCAAAGTCAGGCCCACATTTTCCCGTGTGATGGTGGTAAAGGGATTGCCACCAGCGATGGTATTGGTTTGACCTGTGCTGACGGACATTTTCGATCCGACCATGATTTCTGCCTCTTCGTTGTCCAAAGTCACCACAGTCGGGGTGGAAAGCACATTGGAAGAGTCGTCGTGATTCAAGGCCCGCAGCAAGCCGATAAAATTGTCACCGTTGGTTCCGCCCACAATCAGGCCCGCCGCAGAAGTAAGCCCGGTTGCCGCCGTATCGGTCAACCCTTTGGCCAGAGTCCCGCCCAAAGTGATCAGGCTGGGATTCGCACTGGGAAAATTGGTGCCGGTGATGAGGCCTTTGTTGTCCCCTTTGCCACCCAAAATGCCCCACTGTACGCCCAATTCAGCCGTCTTGCCGATGCCGACTTCCACGATGATGGCTTCCACCTGCACCTGGGTTTGCCGCACATCCAGCCTGCGAATGACATCCTGCATGGATTTGAGCAATGCAGGAGGGGCGGTGATGACCAGGGAATTGGTCCCTTCATACGGTTGCACATTGACAACGCTGTTTTCGGGTTTTTTGTCTTTCTGGGTGGTTTTCAAATAATCCTGGCCCATGGATCCCAGCACATCAACCATTTTTTTGGCCGAAGCATAGCGCAGATTGACGACGCGCGTATTTCCGGTAATTTCCACCGGGGTGTCCAGATGGGTGATGATGGTCCGCAGCCGCAAACGGGTTGCCTTGTCTCCCCCCAGCAGAATCGAGTTGGTGCGATCATCAGCTACAGCAGGTGGTTTGGCAGGCTGTCCGGGTGGTTGACCGGGTTGGATTTGACCTTGTTCCATGGCGTTGATTACGCGGGCCACATCGCCTGCGGCTGCGTTTTCCAGGACGATCACTTCCACCTCGCCATCCGAAGGTTGATCCACCCGTTGTACGATCAGAGCCATCCGGTCGGTCACATCCGCGTGATCCGACAAAATCAACATGTTGCCATCTTCATAGGCAGCCATATGGGCTTTGGGACTGGCCAGAGGACGCAATGCACCCAACAGGCGGTTGGCGTTGACGTGTTTCAATTTGAAAACCCGTGTCACCACCTCGCTGCCATTGAACATCTCGGCATCCTTGGGGGTGCTGTTGTATTTCAATTCAGTGTCTGGGATGACCTTGATGGCCCCGCCTTCGGTGGGCACGGCGATATAACCATACACATCCAGAATGGAAAGAAACATCCGGTAGAGATCTTTCTCCGTCATGGGTTTGGAGGAGATGACCGTGACTTTTCCCTTGATTTGGGGATCCAGGATGAAATTATGGCCAGTGGCTTGCGCAACGGTTTCAATGAGGGTGGTCATGTCCGCACCCTTGAGATTGAGCGTCAGTTCAGCCGCCCGGATCGGCATGGCATACAGCACCACAACAAGAGCCAATACCACCCGTGGAACCAATGTGAGCAACGTATTAATGGCGTCCCCCAATTACAAAGAAACCATGCAGCCGTTGTTTACGGCATGATGGCGTGATTGACCGTTACCGGTTCTCCCCCACGAAAAACCGTGACTTGCAACGATTTGCTTTGTCCCAACGTTCCCAGGGCTTCCATGCCTTTCACTGGAGTGTTCAGCGTCACACCATTGACCTGGGTGACGATATCTCCGGGTTGCAAGCCCAGTTTTTCCAACAAGCCCGATTCCTTGCCAGGGTTGATGGCATATCCGACAAAGCTGCCATTTCTCGTGATCGGAGCCACCGTGAATTTGTCCAATACATCATCTGGCCGTACCAGAAACTGTGCGCGTAATTGTTTGAGCAATTCTGGTGCCTCATTGTTTGGTTTGGTTTGGGCACCGAATCCACGCTGGTTCAATGGCAGCACGGTTTTGGGCAAGCGCAACGTCTCGAAACGACCCTTTTTTTCCAGTATGACCCGATCCGGCAGCACGGTGGCGATTGTGGTTTCACCTGCAATTTTGTCGCCAGTGGCATATATTTTCGCGCCTTCGGAGGCGGATTGAATCGCAACCAGGGAACGGCCAGTGTCAGAGGCCAGAAGAATCCCGGTCAGTGTCAATTCCAATTGTGTATCCGGTGCCTCCACTGGAACGATCACGGCTGGTTTGGCCGGTTCACTGGATTTGGGTGCGGGCGGCTTCCCAAAAGGATGCCAATCGTGCCATGCTGGTCCATTCGACGGTTTGGCAACCTGTAAGGGGGTTGCGACAGCGGGTTTGATTGTTTCGTTTGATGCAATATTTATGCCAATGTCTGTTTTAGTTGCAAGAAAGATATCATAGGCGATGCCCAGCACCAATAAACCATTCAACACGATTGCCAGGATTTTTCCTGGTTGTTGCTTGATTTCAAGGAGTGGCTGTGGTTTGGCAGGGGCAGAGAGTCTCATTTTGGGTAGTGGGTCGTCCTGGGATTTTCAACACTTGGCCTGCCATGTAAGCCTGGACAAAAAATATTAAAAAAAAAGAAGGGGGATTGGGGAATTCATTCCCCAAGGTCTTGACTTTTGACTTTGATTTTATCTTTTGATTTTATCTTTTGACTTGTCCAATCATGTTTTCTTTTTTTTCTTTAATTTTTTTCTTTGTTTGAATTGTTTTTGAAAAGTCAAAAGCAAAGTCAAAGGCAAAACCCTGGGGGATGAATCCCCCAGACCCCCTCTTTTTTTTTATTAATTTTTTTTAAAAAAAGGTGGGGGGGGGCGGTTGACCGCCCCCCTCTTTTCAGGGACTCCAGGGAAGATCCCATCCAGGGGGAACAACACCCTTTTTGGGTAACATGCGGAAAAATCGTATTCCCAACAGATAGATCAAACCTGAGATGCCCACACCACCCAAACCGAGGAACAATTCTGGCAAGGTGGGGGTATAACTGCCAACAACACCATCTTGAAAGGAGCTTTCAACTTTGAAACCAGGGAACATGTCAAACGGATAGGATTGACCCGCCAACAAGGTATGGGCCACAAAACAGAATGCCCCGATCACCACGCAACCAGAGGCCAACAACACCCCGCTGACCCGATTGCCCAACGTGTGATTGAACAAGAGTGCCAGTGGGATGATCACCCCCATGCCCCACACCCCGATCCAATAGAGCCAAGCCCAGGAACCGGTCAGAATCCACATTTGCACGGCCTGTGAAGCCGGGTCATACAGACGGGTGAATTTTTCCACGATCAACAGATAGGCTACCAGCATCAGGAAGAACATCAAGGCATTGCGCATGCCAAAAATCAGACGTTCGTCCATTTCCCGGTTGGTTTGACGAAACGTATGCACCAGCAACAGAATGCCCAACGCCGTACCCGAAGTCAGAGAGACGGCAACAAACGTAGGAGCGGTAATGGCGGAACCAAAGACTTCGCGTCCCTGGATCACCCCAAAGATGGACCCTGTACCCGTGGTCAGAACCAAACGCCAGCCAAAGGCCGCCGTGCCCACGAGTTTTTTGTATTGCTTGTATTCGAACATGGTCCAAAGATAGAGCAGACACAAGGTCATGAACCCGGTATACAGAAACACGTTCCAGGTGAACATGGAGGTGAAGTTCATGTATACCATGGGCAACAACATGTTGTCTGGCCGTCCCAGATCCAACATCAGGACCGTCAAACCACCGATGAGCAACGCGATGGCCAGAAAGGCCGAAAAACGTCCAAACTGCTCGAACTGGTTGACCGCGAAGACGGTGGACATGGATCCCATGTTCAAAGCTCCTGAGGCCATGACCAGCAATGAAATGGCGAAGATATGCGGCAATCCCCAGACGATCTGGTTGTTCATGCCAGTGACGGCATGCCCGTAATGTTCCACATAGACAAAGGCCCCGGCCCCCAACAGAACCAGAAAACCCAGTCCAAAGAGGAGTTTGATGAAACCAGGGGAACGGCCTTCGATGGCAGAATAATCGTTGAGCATCATTCCCTCCTATATTCCTTTGTAATGGACATGGGGTTTGAGTCCCAGGTCAGGACGGATGGTTTGGGTTTTTTCTTTCAGGAGACGTTGAGAGATCTCTGATTTGGGATCATTGATGTCGCCGAAGAGCATGGCATTTTTATCGGCTTTGGCGCAAGCCGCCACACAGGCGGGTTGTTCTCCGTTATCCACGCGATGCACGCAAAAGGTACATTTTTCCACCACACCCGCAGCCCGGATGGGCACAGCCGGGTTGTTGTCCTTGGGGGGTTTGGTTTTGTGAAACACCAGGGATCGGGCCTTGTAGGGGCAGGCGATCATGCAGTAGCGACAGCCGATGCAGCGATGTTTGTCCACCAACACCACGCCATCCTTGCGGATGAAAGAGGCGGCGGTCGGACAGACATGTACACAAGGGGGATGTTCGCAGTGGTTGCATAATACCGGCAGACTCACCGGGGGGTGACGCAGATTCATGTCTCGGAGTTCCACTTTGCGAATCCAGTGGATATCCCGTTCCGGGTCACCAAACAGTTGGACGTTGTTTTCCGTCCGGCAGGCTGAGGTGCATGCGGTGCAATCTGTCGTACATCGGGTGGTGTCGATCAGCAGTGCCCACCGTGGTACGGGTGGAGCTTCTGTTGCGTCATCCGTGGGAGTGGCTGGTGCGGCTGGCGCGGCTATCAAGTGCAGGCCTGGGGCCAGAGCCACACCGGCGGCGATGGCCCCTCCCAGGCCTAAAACCGATCTTCTATCCATGGTCATGGCCGAAATTTCCGAAAGGGGTCATTTGGGATATTGATGGCAATCAAAACAATTGGGTGCCACAGCCACATAGGCATGGCAACGGTCGCAGAACCGTTCCCGGCTTTGATGGCAACTGGCACAGGCGAGAAAGGCTTCCGACTGGATGAATTTCCCTTCCCGCACGGTTTCATTCCGTTTGTGCTTCAGAAAGTCCATATGGTTACGTCGCATCCAGTCCGCGTCACGAACACAAGGACCGCGCACGGCTTTTTCTGGTTGGGGTGGATTGGCCCAAGCTTCTGAAGGGGCTGACAGGCCTGACATCCAAACCGCAAGCAACACCACAATCAGCACGGAAAGGCGTAAAACCCTTCCGGCTGAAAATAGGGCTAAAATTATGGGAGAGTTCACAGACACTTCTCATCCATCCTGTTCACATTTTGACGGTCCTTATGATGCAGGAACCGTGGGGAAAAGGGATTCATCCATCATTACAGCCAAGCGTGGGTGGCGTGTTGTTCCACCAATTCCACAAATCCATCATAATCGGTGATTTTGACTCCTGGCACCAGATTCGTCAAGGCTCTGGCCTTCAGATCGGCCTGCAGGGCATGGATTTCATTTTTTTTCATGGCTTCTTCCAGCAAGGCACTTTTTTTTGTGCCGGCTTGTGCGGCGAAGACACCGTCTTCGATCAACAAAATGACGTCGCCGGGACGGGTGAAGCGAATACAACTTTCCAGGGTGGTGTTCTGGAAGGGGGATTTATTCACGGTATGCAGCATGACCGCACTCTCCTAGGGATGATTTTTTGTAAACGTTTTTTAGAAAGCAAGAATATTGTGCTGTTCGGCCATCATGGCCGCGATTTCGTCGCTGCTCACCACGGTGGGGGTGATGGGTTCTTCGGTATCCTCGTCCTCACCGATGATCAACAGATCCTCTTCGGTCATGCCACGGGACTCCATGGATTCCCGGTCTATAAAGACCTTGGTGATTTCGTAGTCAACCAAAGCACCATAAGTCGCTTCGAACCCCTTGATGCCCAGTTCTTTGGTGTTTTGGCCTTTTTTGAGTGCGAACACGCCGTCATCCATGTAGACCACCGAGATGTCGGCGTCATAGGCTGCCATGATCAATTTGACTTCCAGCCCTTCATAGACGTAGATTGAGCCATGCGGTGGTTTCCGCACGGTAAACATGATTTTTTTGACCTCTTCCGCCATTTCCATCACTCCCAGCTTTGGTAGTCGTCACAATTATGTAGTTGGAACATCAATCGCCGAAGACCACGAGCCGGTCGGCTTCGATGGCCATCATGGTCAATTGTCCCAGTCCTGAAATCCGCACGTTAGGTACCAGGACTTCGTCCACGATGCCGCGCCGTTTGGCGGCTGCGATGCAGACGACGATATCGATGCCTGTGGCCCCCAGTGCGGACCAGCGATTGGCGATGTGTCGGTCATCCTGGGGAGGCTCCATCAGCTTGGTGACGTTGTAGACCCCGTCGTGATAGAAAAAAATTCCTTTGAACTCATGTCCTCTCTTGATCGCGGCCTGGATAAAATTATAGGCTGTGTCAGATGCTTCATGGTTGTAAGGCCCTTCGTAGATACATACCGCAAGTTTCATGGTCCCGGTCTCTTTAATGTCGTATGTTGCCACGTGATTGGTTGTGCCTGTTTGCAGTGCTTCTTGGTCACCCAAACAGCGTATTAGTATATCACGATTCCATGATATTGGAACCTTTTATTTGATCTTTTTTGTACTCCAGAAATGGGCGAGGAATTCGGCCCATCCAGACGCGCCATCGGCATGGATATGGGCATAGCAAGCCAGGATGTTGCGGTACAGGATTCCATCGTGGATTCCGTCCACTCCGAAGCCCCGGCGGACTCGGAATGCGAAGCGGATGTCATGGTCCATGCGGGTGATGCGTGAATGGTGGAATTCGTGACAAGCGACTGTGGTGCCTTGGGGGGGCCAGGGCAGGGCACCGGTGCTTTCGATTTGCATGTAGCCATAGCCCACTGGACGCTTTTCCATGGTCAATGCCATGGGCAATGCTCCGATCATGTTGGCTTCGCGCTGGCCCCAACGGATGGTTTCGGCCAGCACCATGAGTCCGCCGCATTCGCCGTAGATGGGCATGCCGGATTCTGCGGCCTGACGGATTTGAGTCAGCAGTTGACGATTGGCTGCCAGGGTTTCCATGAAGACTTCGGGGAATCCACCGCCGATATAAAGACCCTCTGCGTCGGGCAGGGAGGGGTCGGTCAGCAAAGAAAAGGGGATCAATTCCACACCGGCTTGTTGGAGGGCGGTCAGATTTTCCGGGTAATAAAAGTGGGTGGCCTGATCCATGGCCATGGCCACCCGGACGCGCACGGGGGATTGGGCAGGGGAGGGTGTGATCGATATCCTGTCGGGATCGGGCAGGGGAGGGGCGGTTTGTGCCAGGGCGAAAATCCGGTCCAGATCGACATGACGGGTGACGAAATCCCGGATGACCGTGATTTGGGCCAGCAGTTCATCCCCTTCGGCCACGGGTTGGAGACCCAGGTGACGTTCTTCGATGGTGACGGATTGTGAGCGTGGCAGCACGCCCAGGATTGGAACCGGACAGTAATGTTCCATGGCGGATCGCAGGCGTTGTTCATGACGCGAGGAGGCCACATTGTTCAAAATGAGACCTTTGATCCATGCGCCGCCGGGAAAACCGAGATGACCGTGGACCAGGGCGGCCATGCCTCTGGCAGCCCCTTGGCAATCCAGCACCAACAAAACAGGGGTTTGCAACAGTTCGGCCACGGCAGCACTGCAATCAGTTCCTTCCAGATCCTGGCCGTCGAACAACCCGTGATTGCCTTCAATGAGGGCCAACCCGCCGCCTTGGGCAAAGCGTAAAAAATTGTTGTAGACGGTTTGCCGTCCCATCATGAAGAAATCCAGATTGTGACAGGGATGATTGGTGGCTTTGGTGAGCCAGAGCGGGTCGATGAAATCTGCGCCTTTTTTGAAAGTTCTCACATCCACGCCTTGTGTGGCAAAGGCGGCGGCCAGTCCAATGGTGAGGGTGGTTTTACCGGAACTTTTGCGGGGTGCGGAGATCAAGAGGCGAGGAATCATGTGTTCACCTGACTGATTGGATGGGCCAGTTGCAAAGCCGCCATGTCATCAGCAAGTGTTGCAGTTGGTTGACCTTTTTTTTGGACTGCGTTGACGCGAACAGGATGCTCTTCGGGCAAGAAGACAAAACCAAAACTTTGAGGGATGGATCCCCTCAATTTTTTGATAATTTTAAAAAAAATAATAAAAAAAAAGGGTGGGGGGTTTGGGGGGCGGTTCACCGCCCCCCAAGGTTTTGATTGATTGGTATCAACGAAGGCGCGAGCGATCATCAGAGTTCATCCTGCTTCATGGGTTGCATTGTGTCGTTCTTTCTTGCCACGTTGAATTACCATCAAAAAGATTGGTTCCTGACGGCTTTCGAATCCATTTTTTGGATCTGCCAGACGCCGGGAACCCGGATGAATTGGGCCAGAAAAATTCTGGCACTGGAGACCGGACGTGGACGAGAAAAGAGAACACTTCGTTCCACCGTAATAAAACAGATTCTATTGCTTTCCCATACTGGCGATGCGGGCAGCAAGGTTGTTGTTGCGGTTGTCGGGCGAGTTGTTGTTGTGATTAGCACTACGCAAGTTCCTGGCGTTGTTGTTTCAGGAGCCGCCACGATTCACGCGGTTGGAGTTGCTTTCGGGTCTGGTTCCACTGTCAATCAGGTTACACCCATTGCTTCGTATTCGGCAACCGATTTCTCCCGGAATTGGGAATTCCCATCTTGGGCTTGAAAGGGCGCAGGTGGCCAACTGTGCTGTTCAAACTGTGGGTGCCATTTATGGGCATGCAGAGTATCTCAGATTAATGTGTGCTTGAAAGGTCTGGTCCAAACACGTCTTCAAGGGAGCGAGCATCCAAGACCAAGTCAGCCCACATCTCCAGGGTATTTGGGTTGGCCATGGTAATTTTCTCATGAATGGCCGCAGGCAGTTCTCCAAAACGCCGCATCAATTGGCGAACAAGAATTTTTGCCTCGCCTTCCTGTCGTCCTTCCTGTTGGCCTTTCTGTCGGCCTGCCAAGTAGTCTTTCATTTCATAATCATGTGCCCATTGCTCGAAGCGGGTTTTGTCTTTTTTACCACGCCATGCTTTATGGGCTGCCAGCCAGAGGTTGCCAAAGGAGATGATGGTGTTGAAGAGATTGCCGGTTCGTTTCATACTGGTCATGCACCAGTAGGACCGGCCAAGAACACTTCCACATCCATGATAATGTCTTTGGCAATTTGGCGAATCAGGATGGGAGAGATATCTCGGCCAGGATGAACAGAAGAGAGTGGTTTGTCGGCCATCGGCATGCCGCCATTGCTGATGGGAACCGCGTTGGCGTACCATCTCAAAACCCCAAGCATGCAAAAGAACCGCCATTTCTCTGGAAGGAAGAGGAGGAACACGTCCCATATTCAAGCCACCCGGATTCGTTGCAAACCCATGAATTCAGATTGCAGGTGGGGTTCGCCATCTTCCAGCAACAGGGCGATGACCTCTTCCAGGTTGGCACGCAATTCGTCCAGGGTTTCTCCTTGGGAGTGGGCAGCAGGGAAACCGGGCACATGCCCAACATAATATCCTGTATCCGGGCAACGTTCCACCACAGCGTCAAAGGCGTGCATCGTGTTTCCCCTCCTGTTGTTTAAGCCATCCCCCCAGCATCCGTCCGGTTTCATCCACGCTTCGAATGGCAAACTCAAATGAGTCGTGAGACATAAATCGTTCCTCATGACAAAGCCGCAACAGCACCCGGATTTTTTCCAGACGCTGGTTGGCTCCGGCATGCTCAGCTTTGTTGTCCAGCGTCAAAGAAATGGATATACTGTCCCAAGATTTCCAGTGTCCCAAGATTTCCAGATTTAGCGTCAAAGAAATGGATATGCTGTCCCCAGATTTTACGATTTTATGAAAATCCGACCGTATGGCAAAAACCTTGCAGCACCATAGTCAAAAAACTTGGTGTAACCTTCCCAAGACTTCGAATCACGGTTCCTGTGTCCAAGGTATACACCTTGTCCAGTCGAACCCAGCTTGGTTTGGGTAGCAATCCTTGCAACATTGAGGCTGTATTCAGGGGTAATGCTGCTTCTTGCATAGGGGTGGACGTCACGGCCAAGCCGATAAAATCCTCGTACCTGTCGGGTAAAGTCAGAATCAACACAGGCCGTTTTTTATTAATAGCAAAGTCCGAAAATGGAAAGGGGATCAACACCAAGTCACCAGGCTCATAAATCATTCCACACCTCATCATCTGGATTGTCCCATACCTTCCGCATAGAAATTTCTTGGGCGACTTTCAGTGGATCGGTGTCTATTTTATCGATGCCATGGCGATAGGCGAGATAACCGATAAAATCCAGAACCTCCTGGACCAAGGGAGTTGGTAACTGGCGTATTTCGTGTTGAACTCTTTCGGCAAGATCAGTAGTCATTGTTTCCCCTCCTGTTGTTTAAGCCATCCCCCCAGCATCCTTCCTGTTTCATCCACGCTTCGAATGGCGAACTCAAATGAGTCGTGTGACATAAATCGTTCCTCATGGCAGAGGCGCAACAGCACCCGGATTTTTTCCAGACGCTGGTTGGCTCCGGCATGCTCAGCTTTGTTGTCCAGCGTCAAAGAAATGGATATACTGTCCCCAGATTTCTCCCAATGTTCAGCTTTGTTGTCCAGCGTCAAAGAAATGGATATACTGTCCCCAGATTTCTGCAAGGATATACTGTCCCCAGATTTCTGCAACCATTTATTCCCTCTTCGGGTAGCTGAGATCAGTTTCTTCGGGCACCCTTGCTTTTGCCTACATATTCCCTCCTCTCAGGGCTATGGCTGGGTTTTACCAGCTAGATAACGGCCATGCCGGTCACACGTCGGCTTCCCGCTTCGCGGGCCGACCTCTCGCCGACCTCCGAGTTTAATCGATTGAAAGTCAACGGATCAAAGTCAACGGATCAAAGTCAAAAGCAAAGTCAAAAGCAAAAGGGTAAAAGGGTAAAAAACTCAAGGGAAAGTCCTCGCGAGGCGGAATCCCAGGGTGTCGTACGGGAGGCCAGAAAGGTTGTAGAAGCGATAGGCGGAGCGCAGGACGCCCGTGGCGTAGTCCCAGCTGCCGCCCCGGACGACACGGAGGGAGCCACTTGTTGGACCTACAGGGTCAGTTGCTGACGAACTGGAATAACTACCATACCAGTCTGACACCCATTCCCACACGTTGCCGTGCATGTCATATAACCCCCAGGGATTAGACAGCTTGGTGGCTACGGGGTGGGTCGTGTAGTTGGAATTCCCACCAGTTGAGTATGCTCCCCACCACGCATAATCCCCCAGCTTGCTTGAATCATCCCCAAACGAGAAAGCCGTACTTGTCCCTGCCCGCGCTGCGTATTCCCACTCCGCCTCTGTAGGCAAACGATAAGTGCCTTCTCCCTTGGCATTCAAGGTAGTGAGAAACGTTTGAATATCATTCCAGGAAACTGATTCCACCGGGCACGTATCCCCACAGCTACTGAATGAAGATGGATTGCTCCCAGTCACCGCTTTCCATTGACCCTGGGTCACTTCTGTCGTGCCTATATAAAAAGCTTTGCTGATCGTTACTGAATGCGGCGGCGATGCGTCCAAGTCAGCACTATTCGAACTGCCCATCGTAAACGTTCCAGACGGTATCATCTTGAACTTCATACCAAGGCTGTTGGTGTAATCTTGACCCGAACTGCTTGCTACAATGGTGGTGGTCGCAACCGTGGTAGTAGGTTTGACAGATGAAGTGGTGGTTGCAACCGATGAAGTAGTGGTCGCAACCGAGGTCGTAGTCGCAACCGTGGTAGTGGGTTTGATAGATGAGGTGGTAGTTGCAACCGAGCTGGTCGTAGTCGCAACAGACGTGGTTGTAACCGGAGCCGACACCGTCACAGCAAAGTTCGTATTAGCCGTGGCCTTGCCATCATTCACCGCTACAGTAATTGTGGCACTCCCGGATTGCCCCGATGCTGGAGTGACCGTCACCGTGCGGCTGCCGCCGGATCCACCAAAAACAATGTTGGCATCTGGCACCAAGGTCTTGTTGGACGAAGACCCGGTAACTGTCAGACTGG
>JAMOBH010000003.1:0-49634 GCA_039908085.1 Magnetococcus sp. YQC-5 | reverse complement strand
AGGTCTTGATTTTTTCCGAAAATTTAGAATTTTTCAAAACCTTGATCGTCTACTACTGGGTATTGATCCATATTCAAAACCATCCCGTGATGATCCATGGATGGAGTTGCTGTTTTTTTGGCCTGGGATCTGTGAGCAATCATCAATTGGTCACGTTTGCTTTGCGTGCGGGACGAGGCAGCAGAACCGGTTGTCTTATGGGGTGCTGCCATGCGGGTTTTTGGGTTGCGTTGCGGGTGAGTATTCTCGCCAGTTTTGGTGGAATGAATCTTGAAAAAGGTGATCACCTCTTGCAACACTTCGGCTTGGGCAGAGAGTTCCTCGGAGGTGGAGGCGAGTTGTTCAGAGGCCGCCGCATTTTGTTGGATCACTAGATCCAATTGTTGCAAAGCCAGATTGACTTGTTCAGCCCCACTGCTTTGTTCACGACTGGAAGCAGCGATTTCCTGCACCAATTCTGCTGTCTTTTGAATATCCGGGACCAGCTTGGTCAACAATTCCCCGGCCCGTTCGGCCACAGCCGTACTTTTGGTGGACATGTCATTGATCTCAGCTGCCGCTGCCTGACTGCGTTCAGCCAGTTTGCGCACCTCGGAGGCCACCACCGCAAAGCCGCGTCCCTGATCTCCGGCCCGTGCCGCTTCAATGGCCGCATTCAGGGCCAACAGATCGGTTTGGCGGGCAATTTCCTCGATAATGGAAATCTTCCCGGCGATCTCCTTCATGGCATTGACCGTACCGGTTACAGCGACCCCGGACTCCTTGGCGTCTTTGGCCGCACGTAACGCGATGGCTTCGGTTTGTTTGGCATTGTCCGCATTCTGGGCAATGTTGGCCGCCATTTCTTCCATGGCAGCGGTGGATTCCTCGACACTGGCCGCCTGTTCCGAGGCCCCCTGGGCCATTTGGTTGGAGGTGGCACTCATTTCCTCGCTCCCTGCGGCCACATTGGTGGATCCGGCCTGAATTTCAGCGACCACCTGACTGACCCGTTGGATCATGGTCGCCAGAGAGGTCATCAGGGCGTCTTCGGGGGAACGAGTCTTTACCTCCATGCGCAGGTCGCCCTCTGCCAATTTGCCAGCGATCTCAGCCACGTTCCGTTCAGCCTGGATCAACTGTTTCAAAGAGATGAGCAGGGTGTCATTGGCAGACCGTTCCAAAACATCCTGTTTCAAGTCGCCCAGGGCCAGCCTGCCCATGGTTGATGAAACCCCCTGTTCGGCCTTGATCAATCGCTTCAAGGCAATGAGCATGGTATCCTTGTCAGATCGTTCCACAACCTCCTGGTTCAAATCACCAAGAGCAAGACGCTCCATGATGGTGGCCACATTCCGTTCGGTCATGATCAACCGTTTCAAGGTGATGAGCATGGTATCCTTGTCGGATCGCTCCTCGATCTCCTGGTTCAAATCCCCCTGGGCCAGACGCTCAATGGTGGCAGCCACATTCCGTTCGGCTTTGATCAATCCTTTCAAGGCGATAAGCAAGGTGTCTTTTTCGGATCGTTCCTGGATCTCCTGATTCAGATCACCCAGGGCCAGCCGTCCCATGGTGGTTGAAACCCCTTGATCCGCCTTGATCAATCGTTTCAAGGCAATGAGCATGGTATCCTTGTCAGATCGCTCCTGGATCTCCTGGTTCAAATCACCCAGGGCAAGACGCTCCATGGTGGTGACCACGCCCTGTTCAGCCTTGATCAATCGTTTCAAGGCGATGAGCATGGTATCCTTGTCGGATCGCTCCTGGACCATTTGGTTCAAATCCCCCTCGGCCAGACGCTCGATGGTGGCGGCCACATTCCGTTCCGCTTTGATCAATCCTTTCAAGGCGATGAGCATGGTGTCTTTTTCGGATCGCTCCAGAATCTCCTGGTTCAGATCACCCATGGAGAGCCGTTCCATGGTGGTTCCGACGCCGCGCAACGCCTGCACCATGCGGGCCATTGCGGCATTCAGCGACGTTTGATCCCCGGCTTCCACCTGGATATTCAGGCTCAAATCACCCAGGGAGACGGCTTGGACCACATCGGCCATGGCCTGCGGTTCCCCACCCAGGGGTTTGCGTATGGCGCGGGTAATCAACCAGGCAATCAGAATTCCGAATAATACGGCAATCAGGCTGGAGCCTGCAATCAGTCTCATGGAGGATACAGAGAGTGTGTCAGCCAGTTTCAGTTGTTCCTGGACGGTCTTGCTGATCGTCGCGTTGGCCTTGCGGCGTGCGGAGACCATCTCCTGATCTGCCTTGGCCTGCTCTTTGAAAGCTTCAAGAATGAGATTCATCTCGGTTTGATAGGTTTCAACAGCTTTTATAATGTTTTTGATCTGATCCATATTGAGTTGAGCTGTGAAAGTGGGTTGCAACTCCTTGGCAATTTTGAGTGCTGTCATCATGCCATCCTGGTTGCGTTTGAATTGTTTCTCATCTTTGCCATGGGTCAGGATGAGTTCTTTTTCGGCGATGCGGGCATCGTTGAACTGGATGCGAATGTCTGCAATTTTGGCCACCTTGTTGACACGGATTTCCAGGTTGGCGGTTTTTTCATCCATGGCCGTCTTGTCGCTTGCGGTTTGTTCAGCCAGTTTGGCAATCAGTTCTTTCAATTTTTTCACTTGATCTGTTTGCAAAGCGATCACTTCATTGTTTAAAGTTTGTGTAATTTCACGGATGGTGGTTATAGCCGCGTCGATTTTTTTGTTAATCTCCTTGACGTCCGCGAATTCTTTGCCATAGGCATTCATGTTCGTCACGATTTCGTCCATTTGTGCTTTTTCGGCGGCATCGTTGAATTTGTCCCGGTCACTCAGTGCCTGTTTCTTGATCGACTCGACAGATTCGATATTTTGTTCTATATATTTCGTTTCTTTGCGAATAATGAAGTTTTTCTCAGATTGAATGACATCGCTTAGTTTTTCATTGATCAAGTTCAAATCTTTGTTGATATCCATGCGGAATGCCAAACCGAAAAAGCCATTATAGCTGGTGATGGCGACAAAGATGGTCAGGAGAAGTACCAGACCAAAGCCGAGTCCGAGCTTGTGTCCCATTTTTAATGTGTTCATTGCCTCTCCCCTTTGGAAGTTTCGATTGTGGACGTTGTTGATTTTAAAAATTTTTTGTTTTAAATAAAATTTTTGTGTTTTGTCGATTTTTTCAGGCTGTCAAAGTGGTGTTCGAACCACCGTGGCTGCTGATTGGATCGAGTACCTGCTTGTCTGGGTCGATGCGTGCGTGAGATGACGTCATGCAGGTCATCTCATCTGTTTTTATTGAGGTAAAACTTGAAAAATGGGCTTATGTTTTGAATCAAATGGACTTCTTGAATAATAAAATTATTTTTAGTATCTGCTAAAGTTTAAAGGCTGTCTCACAATTCTGGATCACTTGGACTGTTGGATCCCATTATTGCAAAAATTGGATGACTTGTCCAGATCCTGAACTCTGTTTTCGACTGGAAGTGTCACTCTCCGCTCTCCGACACTTTCTTGCAAGCTGGATTCTGGGATTTCAATGATCTGGAGTCCCGTTTGCGAGGGAGCATCGTATTCAGGCATGGCTGAGGAGCATTTTGACTACTGGTAATATTGACATCATACCTTGGTGACAGAGAAAGAATAGTTCGAAAAATCAAGCTGTCTGGCTTGCTCATGAGAAAGTTGGTATCCTGTTTTTTGTGTTCAATACCAACCATGCATCACGGCAATCACCATTTGGAATCTTGCACCTTTACGCGAATAGGCACCCCAATGGCTCTGAAAAAATCTGCACTCTATTCATCTCTCTGGAAATCCTGCGACGAGTTGCGTGGCGGCATGGATGCCAGTCAGTACAAGGATTACGTTCTTGTTTTGCTGTTCGTCAAATACGTTTCGGACAAATATGCCGGTAATCCCAAAGCCCTGATCGACGTGCCTGCTGGTGGTGGATTTGCCGACATGGTGGCTGCCAAAGGCAGCAAGGAGATCGGTGACCGGATCAACAAAATCATCGGCAGGCTGGCCGACGCCAACGACACGCTCAAGGGTGCGATCAACGTTGCCGACTTCAACGACGATGAAAAACTTGGCAAGGGGCAGGCCAAGGTGGATCGGCTGACCAGGCTGGTGGGCATCTTCGAAGGGTTGGATTTCGGGCGCAACCGCGCCGAGGGGGACGATCTCTTGGGCGACGCCTATGAATACCTGATGCGCCATTTCGCCACCGAATCAGGCAAGAGCAAGGGGCAGTTTTACACCCCGGCGGAAGTCTCGCGCATCATGGCCATGGTGATTGATCTGGGGAAGGCGACCCGCTCCGATCAGTCCATTTATGACCCCACCTGTGGTTCCGGTTCCTTGCTGCTCAAGGCCTACGACGAAGCCAAAAGTTGCACCGGGTTGGAGTTGACTTTGTACGGTCAGGAGATGGACAACGCCACTTCAGCGTTGGCGCGCATGAACATGGTGTTGCACGACTGCCCGACAGCGGAAATCTGGCAGGACAACACCCTGGCCGCGCCCTACTTCAAGCATCCGAATGGCAGGCTCAAAGTTTTTGATTTTGTGGTGGCCAATCCCCCGTTTTCCACCAAGGCGTGGACCAGCGGCCTGGATGCGGCCAACGACCTGTATGGCCGCTTCGAGTATGGCATCCCACCCACCAAAAATGGCGATTACGCCTTTTTGCTTCACATGCTCAAAAGTCTCAAGAGTACCGGCAAGGCAGCGGTGATTCTGCCCCATGGGGTACTCTTCCGGGGAGGCGCGGAAGGGGCCATTCGCACCCGTATTGTTCGGCAGGGGGTGATCAAGGGGATCATCGGCCTGCCTGCCAATCTGTTTTATGGCACCGGCATCCCAGCCTGTATCATTGTGCTGGACAAGGAAGGGGCTGCCGGACGCAAGGGCCTTTTCATGATCGACGCCAGCAAGGGGTTCATCAAGGACGGCAACAAGAATCGCCTGCGCGCTCAGGACATCCACAAGATTGTGGATATCTTCACCCGTCAGTTGGAGACTCCCAAATATGCCCGCATGGTGCCCCTGGCCGAGATTGAGGTCAACGACTTCAATCTCAACCTGCCGCGCTATATCGACAGTACCGATACCGAGGACTTGCAGGACATCGCGGCTCATCTGTTGGGTGGGATCCCCAACCGGGACATTGACGGCCTTGACTCCTACTGGCAGGTGTTTCCGAACGTGCGCCGCGCCCTTTTTGTCGATGCGGATCGACCCGGTTACAGCCAACTTCGGGTTGAGGCCAGTCAGATCAAGACGGCCATTTTCGACCACCCGGAGTTCACCGCATTCAACCAGCAAGTGACCCATCTGTTCATCAGTTGGAAAACCGCCAATATCCCCCTGCTGCTGGGTATCAAACCGGGCGACCGGCCCAAGGTACTGATCGAATCCCTGTCGGAAAATTTATTGGCAGGCTTCCGTTCTGCCAACGGGGTGGCGTCGTTGATCGACCCTTATAATGTCTATCAACACTTGATGGACTATTGGGCCGAAACCATGCAAGATGATGTTTGGATGATTGTCGCAAACGGCTGGCAAGCCATGCAGGAGGGCAAGCCCAACATCGACCTGATTCCATCTGCTTTGATTGTCGCCCGTTTTTTTGCCACCGAGCAGACCGCCATCGAGACGCTGGAAGTTGACCGGGACGCCATTACCCGCCAGATGGAAGAGATGGAGGAAGAACAGGGGGGCGAAGAGGGATTGTTGACCGAGGCCAAAACCGAACAGGGAAAATGGACCGCCAAAAGTGTCAAGGACCGCATGAAGTTGATCCAGGACCAGAAGGCGTTTGAAGAGGAGCGAACAACACTGAAAATGTACCATGCCTTGGTGGAAAAGGAATTTATCGCCACTCGCAAACTGAGGGAGGCGCAAAGGGTGCTGGATACCAAAGTGATTGCCAAATACGCCAAACTGACCGCAGAAGAAATCAAAACGTTGGTGGTGGAGGATAAATGGCTGGCCACGCTGGCCACAAGTGTTCAAAGTGAACTGGACCGGGTGAGCCAGGCTCTGACTGGGCGCATCCGACAACTGGCGGAACGCTATGCCACGCCGTTGCCGAGGCTGGTCGAAGAGGTGGAGATGCTTGCCTCTCGTGTGGATGAACATTTGCAAAAAATGGGGTTTGTGTGGAGATAAGATATGTTAATGAAATCTATTTGTATTTTAATGGTGGCGTATTCGAGACCTTTAAAAAAGGAGGCTTGATTGAACAGCTTTCTTGCGCGAGGTGAATGCATGAGTATGAAAGTGAAGCCGGGATATAAGCAGACTGAGGTGGGGGTGATACCGGAGGATTGGGAGGTTAGGTCTATACGCGAAATTGGGGCAATCAAAACTGGACCATTCGGTACATTGCTAAAAGCAAAAGAATATTCTGGTAACAATGGTGTTCCATTAGTTTCGGTCGGAGAGATTGGTGTTGGTACGCTTCAAATATCTAATAGAACACCACTTGTCCCAAGTATTGTGGTTAGTAGACTTCCACAATATATTTTACGTACAGGTGATATAGTTTTTGGTAGAAAGGGAGCAGTAGACCGCTCCGCATTAGTTTCTGAGCTTGAAAATGGATGGTTTCTTGGTTCTGACGGTATGAGTATTAGACCGTTCAATTTTTGCCACCCTCCATATATCGCTTACCAGTTTCAGTGCCACGAAGTACAATCATGGTTACTTCAAAACGCTACTGGCACGACAATGGCATCCCTTAATCAAGACATTCTAAGCAAAGTTTTTATTCCATATGCCACTCTCCCCGAACAACGCGCCATCGCCACCGCCCTATCAGATATTGATGCCCTGCTCGCCAAGCTCGACCAACTCATCGCCAAGAAGCGCGACCTCAAACAGGCCGCCATGCAGCAACTGCTCACCGGGCAGATGCGGCTGCCGGGGTTTGGGGGGGAGTGGGAGGTGAAAAGGTTGGGGGATGTATCACCCTTACAGCGTGGTTTTGATTTACCAATAAAAAAACTTCTTAAAGGTAATTATCCGGTTGTTTACTCAAATGGAATATTAAATTACCATGCTAATTTCATGGTGAAAGGGCCTGGTATAGTAACTGGTCGATCAGGAACAATCGGAAATGTTCATTTTGTTGATGAAAATTATTGGCCGCATAATACTTCACTCTGGGTTACTGGGTTTTTGAAAAACCAACCAAAATTCATCTTTTATTTGCTTGATAGCTTAGATCTTGAAAGATTTGCAACAGGATCTGGAGTGCCAACGTTAAACCGAAACGATGTGCATGCTCAAATAGTTCGAATTCCACAAACTATTGAAGAACAAACCGCCATCGCCACCGTCCTTTCTGACATGGACGCCGACATCACCGTCCTTGAATCCCGCCGCGACAAGACCCGCGCCCTCAAGCAAGGTATGATGCAGGAGTTGCTGACCGGGAGGATTCGGCTGGTATGAGTGTCAACGTTCAATCCGTTTGCCGGATCATCGCAGGCCCAAATGGTGCTGGCAAGACCACCTTTGCCCTCACCTATCTGCCAGAAGTGGCGCAATGCCGGGTATTTGTCAATGCGGATCTGATCGCGTCCGGCTTGTCACCACTGGCCCCCGAACAGCAATGGTTGGCGGCCAGCCGATTGTTTCTGGGCGAGATCGCGCGAAACGTCCAGGACCGACATGATTTTGCTTTTGAGACCACCTTGGCCGGGCGTGGACATCTGCAACTGATTCGGCGTTTGCAAGCCGATGGCTGGCGGGTGGAATTGATCTATCTGGCACTGCCAACGGTGGAAATGTCCTTGCTGCGGGTGGCCGAACGGGTGGCCCATGGCGGACACTCGATCCCCGATGCCGACATCAAGCGACGTTTTCCTCGCAGTCTGCGCAATTTGTTGGAGGTGTATGCGGAAACCGTGGATTATGCCCGTTGTTTTCTCAATAGCGGTGGAACACCACAACTGATCTTTGTGCAGCAAGGGAAACTCCGCACCGTGTTGCAACCCGCACTGTTCGCTCAACTTGTCAGCGAGGCTGGATGATGGAGACAATTTCTATTGCAGATCAACAGATCCTCGATAGTCTGCAAAAGGCCGTGGCTGAAGCACTGGAACGTAAAAAACGTCTGGGTCAGTATGCCGTGGTTTGGCAGGATGGTCGCCCGGTGATGATCGGGGGGGAAAATACGGACCATGAGCAAAAGATGGACGCATTCACGGTGGACGATAAAATTCCGCCAATACCAAAGCAGCGTCGACCCCATCCAGAAATTGCTGGAAAAGGCCGTACATTGGGTGATTTGATTGACCCTGTCGTGGATCAAGATGATTGGAAGTGCCTGGAGTGATGGAGATGGTGCGTCAGACCCGGTGCTTCTCAGGGCAATTTTCTGCTTACAAAGTGCATTGAGAACACACTATGTGCCGAATGGAACGGAATGAAATGACTGAGAACACCATGATCACCATCGGCCAGATCGAAAAACAGACCCAGACCCGTGTCATCGCCCTGTTCCGCGACCGGCTGGGCTATGACTGCCTGGGCAACTGGAACGACCGGACAGGAAACGCCAATATCGAACCGGCCTTGCTCTCCACCTGGTTGAAAAAACAAGGGGTGGAGGATCTGCTCATCAATCGGGCGTTGCATGAACTGGGAAAAGTGGCGTCGGATACCAGCAAGCATCTCTACGACCGCAACAAAGCCGTGTACGACCTGCTGCGCTACGGGGCACCGGTACGTCCCGGTGCGGGGGAGAACAAAATCACGGTTTGGCTGGTCGATTGGCACCACCCGGAAAATAATCATTTTGCCATTGCCGAGGAGGTCACGGTCAAAGGCGTGGATGCCAAAGCCAGCACCAAACGCCCGGACATCGTGATCTACGTCAATGGCCTCGCTCTGGGCGTGCTGGAGTTGAAACGTTCCAGTGTCTCCGTGACCGAAGGGATCCGTCAGAATCTGGACAACCAACAAAAGGAATTCATTCAGCCGTTTTTTTCCACCATGCAATGGGTGATGGCTGGCAACGACAGCGAGGGATTGCGTTACGCCACCATCCAGACCCCAGAAAAGTATTTCTTGAAGTGGGTGGAGGAGAGCGGTTCCCATGCCTCTGAGCCAAACCCACTGGATCGTCAACTCCTTCAGGTGTGCGCCAAAGATCGTTTCCTGGAACTCATGCACGATTTTGTGGTTTTCGACGCAGGCATCAAGAAAGTCTGCCGACAGAATCAATATTTCGGGGTCAAGGCTGCCCAGGAGTTCATCCGCCGCCGCGAGGGGGGCATCATCTGGCATACCCAGGGCAGCGGCAAATCCCTCACCATGGTCTGGCTGGCCAAATGGATCCGGGAAAACCGTGCGGGGGCGCGGGTGCTGATCATCACCGACCGCACCGAACTCGACGAACAGATCGAGCGGGTGTTCATGGGGGTCAACGAGCAGATCTGCCGCACCAAAAGCGGCAGTAATTTGATTGACATCCTCAACGCCACCTCGGAATCCTTGATCTGTTCTCTGGTGCATAAATTTGGCCGTCAGGAAAACACAACAGGCGACCAGGGAACCAAGGCGTTCATTGAAGCCATGCAGAACCTGCCAGCGGATTTCATGGCCAAGGGTGACATCCATGTGTTCGTCGATGAGTGCCACCGCACCCAATCCGGCGACCTGCACAAAGCGATGAAAACCCTGTTGCCCAACGCGCTGTTCATCGGTTTCACCGGAACACCTCTGTTGAAAACAGACAAACAAAAGAGCATCGAGGTGTTTGGCCGCTACATCCACACCTACAAATTCGACCAGGCCGTGCGGGAGGGGGTGGTGTTGGATCTGCGCTACGAGGCGCGAGACATCGATCAGTTCATCACATCCAAGCAAAAAGTGGATGAATGGTTCGACGCCAAAACCAAGGGGCTGAATGATCTGGCCAAATCGCAACTCAAGCAGAAGTGGGGCACCATGCAGCGGGTGCTTTCCAGCCAGTCGCGCCTGGAGAAGATTGTCGCCGATATCCTGATGGACATGAATCTCAAACCCCGTCTGATGGATGGGCACGGCAACGCCCTGCTGGTGGCGGGCAGCATCTACGAGGCATGCAAGTTTTACGAGTTGTTCGCCAAAAGTGAATTGCAGGGCAAATGTGCCATCGTCACCAGCTACGCGCCCAACGTGGCCGACACCAAAGGGGAGACGACCGGCGAGGGGGAGACGGATAATCTGCTCAAGTTCAGAATCTATTCCCGGATGCTGGCCGACTGGTTCAATGAGCCGGTGGAGCGTGCCCTCCTCAAGGTGGAACGGTTCGAGCAGGAGGCAAAGAAGCAATTCATCAACGAACCGGGCCAGATGAAACTCCTGATCGTGGTGGACAAGCTGCTCACCGGTTTTGATGCACCTCCGGCTACCTACCTTTACATCGACAAGCAGATGCGCGACCACGGCCTGTTCCAGGCCATTTGTCGCGTCAACCGGCTGGATGGAGACGACAAGGAATACGGTTATATCATCGACTACAAGGATTTGTTCCACAGTCTGGAAGGGGCGGTGCAGGATTACACCAGCGGGGCACTGGATGGTTACGACCAGGAGGATGTGGCCGGACTGCTGGAAAATCGTCTGGAAAAGGCACGGGAGGCTCTGGAAGATGCCCGCGAGGCGGTCAAGGCATTGTGCGAGCCGGTGTTGGCCCCCAGGGATGCTCTGGCCTATCAGCATTACTTTTGCGCCAACGAGTCCGGCACTGCAATCCAGCTTCAGGAAAACGAGCCAAAACGTCTAAAACTCTACAAATTTGTGGCATCCCTGTTGCGTGCCTACGCCAACTGCGCCAACGAACTGGCCGAGGCGGGCTATCAATCCGCAGAGATTGAGAAAATCAAAGCTGAAGTGGATCACTATACCAAGGTGCGTAATGAGGTCCGGCTGGCCAGCGGTGATTTCATCGATCTCAAGTTTTACGAACCGGCCATGCGCCACTTGATCGATACCTACATCCGCGCCGAGGAGAGTGAGAAGATTTCCGCCTTCGACAACATGAGCCTGATTCAACTCATTGTTGAGCGTGGACCAGATGCAGCAATACATGCCTTGCCCAAGGGCATCAAAAATAACGAAGACGCCGTGGCCGAGACCATCGAGAACAACGTCCGCCAGTTGATCATCAACAAGTCCCCGGTGGATCCGGCCTATTACGACCAGATGTCCAAGCTGCTGGACACCTTGATCGAACAACGGCGCAAAGGTGTGGTCAGCTACCGGGAATTCCTGGAGAAAATCGCCAGAGTGACCGGAGATGCCATCAAGCCGGGTGGTGGTCCCGGTGGTTATCCGATACGGGTGCAAACAGCACCCCAGCGGGCACTCTACAACAATTTGGGCAAGAATGAGGGGCTGGCACTGGCCGTGGATGCGGCGATTCAGAACAGCCGTCAGGATGGTTGGCGCGATAATACAATGAAAACCCGAAAATTGCGGTTGGCCATCCAGGATGCCTTGCAAGGCGAGCATCACCTTGCCGAGCAGATTCTGGAACTGGCCAAGCACCAAAATGGCTACTGAGAGCCATCATATCACGGTTGGCGGCATCCAAGTGGAGGTGGTCCGCAAGGCGATCAAGAATTTGCACTTGGGGGTCTATCCTCCCCAAGGTCGAGTTCGTGTGGCCGCTCCACTGGTCATCAACGACGAAGCCGTGCGTTTGGCGGTCATCGACAAACTGGTCTGGATTAAACGACAACAAGCCAGGTTTGCGGCCCAACAGCGTCAGTCACAACGCGAAATGGTGAATGGAGAAAGCCACTATTACCTGGGACGGCGTTACCGTCTGCGGCTGCATGAGCAAACGGGTACGGCTCATGTGGTTGTGGGTGGTGTGGCATTCATCGACCTGTTCGTCCCCCCTGGCACCACTCCAGAGCAACGAGAGGCCATCCTGTCAAACTGGTATCGTGTTCAACTCAAGCAGATGATCCCACCCCTGCTGGAGAAGTGGCAGGCCATTCTGAACCTCCAGATAGCATTCTGGGGTATCCGAAAAATGAAGACCAAGTGGGGAAGTTGCAACGCAACAATGCGTCGCCTCTGGTTCAACCTGGAACTGGTGAAAAAACCAAAGCAGTGCCTGGAATACATTGTCGTGCATGAACTCCTCCATCTCCTGGAACGGCATCATAATGACTATTTTACCGATCTGCTGGATGCCCATATCCCACAGTGGCGGGAGACGCGGGAAATATTAAACAGTATGCCGTTGGGTCATGATGATTGGAGTTTTGAATGAATTTTTAAATGGGATGCCTTTTGTGTGGATGATAGGAACAGGGTGCCCTTCGGGCAAAAAGTCAAAGGCAAAACCTTGGGGGATGAATCCCCCAAACCCCCTCTTTTTTTTTAATATTTTTTTAAAAAAAAAGGCTGGGGGTGTTGGGGGGCCGAACCGCCCCCCAAGGTCTTGATTTTTTCTCCGCAATAAAATATCGACATCTTGATTGACTTGTCGAAATCGGTTTGACTTGCATGTTCGCTATACGCTATCATTCAAACATGAAAATGATCAGATATAGCAAACAGGCAATGAAAACTCTGGCTCGGATGCCAATCGACGACTCACGCCGAATTCGCGCAGCCATCAGTAAATACGCGGATACAGGTGTCGGAGATGTCGTGCGACTGGAAGGCGTGACCGATCTTTCTCGGCTACGTGTTGGTGGCTGGCGCGTGCTGTTTGGCGATGACGGTTTGGTCGTGGCTGTCGAGAAAATTGCTCCCAGGGGTGATATTTATAAAAGGATATGAGAAATGCTAGCAAGTCCACAGATTGTTGTAAGCCCGTGTGGGGCAAAAATGGTCGTCTTGCCATTCGAGGTGTATGAATGCCTCATCAATGCGCAACGCGAGGCATATGATATCGCAGACGCTTTGGAAATAAGAAGACGCATTGCCTCCGGCGAGGAAGAGTCCATTCCATCAGAAATCGTTGACAGGCTTCTTGACGGCCCAGACACCAAGCTCAAAGTATGGCGGGAATACCGTGGCCTCACCCTTCGAAAGTTGGCCAAAGACGCTGGGTGCAGTTCAGCATATCTCTCTGAAATTGAGTCAGGAAAAAAATCCGGTTCGGTTCGAATTATGAAGGCACTGGCTCTCGCGTTGCGCGTGGATTTGGATGATTTGGTGTGACCAATGAATACAAGATGAATCGAATCAGGTCGTCAAGTTTAGTTTGCACATACCAACAATGGCGCGGAAGAGTCGGAGCCTGGCACCCATTTTACATCTCCCATTCACGCACCAGAACCATGAGTGCAGTTTTACTCCAACGTTCCAAAAGAGACTGGGGTTTGGCCTCGACGTGAATCGTGCCACGCAGTCGCAGGGGGGACCACCCAGGAATCGTTTCGGCTTGCAAACGCACCCGGAACAGGGCGGCTTCTGGTACGATCACCCCTTGTTGGTTGAGTACAGCGATGGGACCGCCATGAATCGATGCAAGCAAAGGCTCTCCCAATTCGGCAACCACAAACGCATCCGTCTGCTTCAGATAAACCTTCAGATGGGGATATTCCGCCACTTCTGGAATGAAACGTCCTCGCGCCCCTGGCTGGACACGTCCCAAGGCCTCTTCGTTCAAATAGGCATCCACCGTGAGTCGCGTCCGATTCACCAGGGTGGCCAAGTGGGCACCGGTGCCCAACCAGACCCCTTCTGCCAGATCTGGAGGAACGTCCATGATCTCCCCGGCAAAAGGAGCTGTCAGGATCAAATGGGCCTCGGTCGCCTTCAAACCGGCCAAGGTGGTGGCGGTACGCTCCCGTTCGTCATGGGCGATGCGTGCCCGTCGCGCCCAGCCGGTATCCAAACCAGCCGAGGCCATTTCCCATTCTGAATGACTCATCCGCAGCATGGCCAGTTTTTGTTGTCGTTTCAGATCCGGGGAGTTCAATACGAACAACACCTCTCCCTGTTGAATGCTGCCCTGGCGTGAAACGGGCATGCGTTCCAGACGTGCGGCCTCAGGGACATATAAATGAATCATCTCTTCGCCTTGCAGCAGAGCCGGGGCTGTGACAG
This sequence comes from Magnetococcus sp. YQC-5, assembly GCA_039908085.1. GTDB lineage: Bacteria > Pseudomonadota > Magnetococcia > Magnetococcales > Magnetaquicoccaceae > Magnetaquiglobus. The sequence goes on along the minus strand of JAMOBH010000003.1, from coordinate 35,586 downwards.
TGCTGGACCAGGGAGCCAACAGCACAACCAAAAAACCGATCAAGAGCAACGGCAGACGCCAGGGGAAGTGGGCCGACAGGCGCAATCCAGGCCACAGTTTGATTTCGCGCCAGATGGGCAGGGCAATGAACCATCCGATTTCTACCATGAAGAGTAAAATCCCCACCAGTTTGATGAAAAAATGATAGACCAATACGGCGATGCCTAAAAAAAGAATCAGACGATACAACCATGTGCCCAAGGCGAAGAGAATCAAAAATCGATGCAGTGCAGGTGAAACCGATTCTGGCGGTGGGGCATGCAATCCGAAGAGGGCCTCTCGCAACCGCCATCGTCCCATCTGAAAGGCGCGTTCATGAAGGTTGGGCTGATCCAGCCAGTCTGACAGGACAAAATAGCCATCAAAACGCATGAATGGAGAAAGGTTGATGGCCAGAGTGGTCGAGAGGGAGGTGGTGGCCATCCAGAAGGCCATTTCTTTGGTTGTGCCTGGAGGCAGCAGATTCCAGGCCAGCAAGGCCAGCACAGCAAGGGCACCTTCGGTGGCGATGCCGCCAAGTACTATGGCGAGTCGCTGTTTTTTATGGGGGAGTTTCCACGCCTCGGTGGTATCCGTGTAGAGCATGGGCAGCAGTACCAGAAAAGCCACCCCCATGGTGGGAACCCGGCAGCCGTATCGTTTGGCGGTATAGGCGTGACCCAGTTCGTGGACGCTTTTGACTCCCATCAGGGTGATGCCATAACTCAACAGACCGGCCATTTCCAGGTGAGTCATGAGCGTGGCTTGAAAGCTGTCCCACTGGCGCAACAACAGAAAACAGGCCATGACACCCGCGCCCATGATAAACCAGGCAAAAGTCTTGGAAAACAAGGGAGCCACCCAAGGCAGCGTTTTATTGAGAAATCGATCTGGCTGGGCCAGTGGAATGCGAAAAAAAAGGTAGTGGTGCAGCAGCCAGCGCAACCAGTGTCCTTTTTGGGTCATGGCGAATTGGGCCAGTTTTCGGCTCTCTTCAGGATGGACCGGGCGCAACAGGTGGTTGCTGGCCAGGAATTGGGCCACTTCGAACACTTCATCATGACTGATGGCCAGTGTGGTTTCCTGCTCGATGCGTTGGACAATCTGCGGGATGCTCCCTTCAGGCCAGCGGGCAAGAATCTCGAACGCCATCCAGTTGATGCGATAAAAACGGTTGCGGGTTGGATCGGCCAGGGTCCAGGCAGGCGAACCATCCTGGTCTGGCGGGGCAGGGTGGAGCAGAAGCTCTTCCCGCAGCTGGGGTAATGGGGGAGGTGCCATCCCGGCCATGGCCTGATCATGGCCACGAGGCGGCGTGTCAACTCCAGTTACCATCCCAGCCATTGCCTGATCTCCAGTTACCATCCCAGCCATTGCCTGATCATGGCCACTGGACGGCGTGCCACCCACCACAGCAGGGAGACCCGTTCCCCTTCGATACGGGCGATGCCTTTCAGACCGAGGCGGGGCGGTGAGGATCCCTCCTCCTTGAGGGTGGCGCGCACCTGATGGGCGACTGTCCCATCGGGTCTCACGGTGGCTTCATAGGCCAACAAGCGCATGCGGGCCATCCATGGGTTCAGGGGATCCACATTGAGAAACAGCGTGATCGGGGCTTCAGGTGGGAGCGGGATCATCGCCCCAACACTCAGCCAAGCTTCCATTTCGGTTTCCCGCTCTTCGGCAACCGTGAGAATCCGCTCTCCGGTAGTCACCGGGCGTCCAATCCAGCTTTGCGGGTCGTTGAAAAGGGCGATTCCCGACCGGGTGGCTTTGATTTTGCTGCGTGCCAATTGATCTCGCAGACCCTCGGCTTCCAGTTTTTTTTCTTCCGTGCGACCGGAGAGAATCGCCAGTTGGGCTTTGGAACGGGGATCCTGCAAGGCGAGTTGTGAGGTGACAAGGTATTCTGACATGGCAATGGCGAGGCTCTTTTCCGCCACTTCCAGGCGACTTTTGAGGGCCGTGTCATCCAGGTCAAACAGGGGTTGACCAACGGTGATGGGGTCATTGGGCTGGATGTGAAAACGAAATACCACGCCATCCATGGGTGCGCGTATCACTTCTGGTTTGGTTGGGACAATCTCTGCCGGGGCCAACACGGTCAGCGGGACAGGCCAGGCCAAAAGCAGGCAACAGGCGATCAGGAGCATCCATTTCTTGCGACCGGGCAGGGAGATCTGCCACCAATGGCGTTTGACTCTTCCCTGGTGACACTGCCAGGCATGGGCATAGGCCCCGGCCAGGTGATGCAACAATTCGAGTTCTGTTTCATCGAAAGGGGTATCCCGTGCCAGCAACAGCCAGCCCATTTTTTTTTCCCCTTCCATGAGAGGGAGGAGGAGGGCGTATGTTGGCAACCACTCTTCCCACCCCTCGCGCAGCCCATCCGGGGCCGAGTCGCCATCCAGCAGGATCGGGGATTCGGTGGGGGCTTGGCCAAGTTGGGCGAAAAGACGGTGGAGCCACAGGACAAAGGGGACTTGAGGATCCAATACCGGGATGCCTGACAAGGCCACGATTTGCCCGGTCCCATTCCACAACACGGCCTGACGATAGGGAAAGAGTTGGTGGGTTTCGTTGACCATGACAAAACGCAACTCTTCCACGGTGAGGGTTTGTCGTGCCCGTTGTGTCAGTTGCAGCAGTACTACCAAAGGCGAAGGCGCGGAGGTCATGGTGAGGAGGAGGGGATCGCAATCTCCACACGCCCACTCATGCCGGCCAGGAGTCCAGGTGAGGATTGGGTGAATGTCCCGGTGACTTTGATGGATTGGCTTACCGCATCCACCCGTGCGCCGATGCGGGTTATTTTGGCTGCATGGGCCTGTCCGGTTTCATCCAGATGGAGTTTGAAGGGCAGGTCGGTTTTCAACCATGCCAACCAGCGGGAGGGTACGATGAATTCGATCTCCAGGCGGGAGTCATCCAGGATGTCCATCAGGGCTTGTCCGGCCTGGAGGTATTGATGTTCCCGGACTTTTTGTTCTGCCACCCGGCCTGAAAAGGGAGCGGTCAGGGTGCATTTGGAGACGGTGGTACTCATCAGGGTGACTTCGGCGCGCGCCTTGGCAGCTTCGGCGGCACTGGTGACGGCTTCCAGGCCTCCCATGGATTTCATTTCCGCCAGCTTGGCGTTGACGGAAGAGATTTTTTCAGCAGCGGTGAGAGCGGCTCTGGCTTTTTCCAATTGGGCTTTTTGAATGGCACAATCCAGGCTCACCAAGAGATCACCGGCTTTGAAACGTCCCCCTTCCGGGACGTGGATGCGATCTATCCGGGCCGGGAGTTCGTTGGCCAGGGTGGTGAAATTCTTGGGGAGGATCAGGGCGCGCAGACTTTCAGCCTGGAGGGCGGTTGGCAGGAGAGATTTGGAAGATTCATTGGGTGGTATTGCTTGTGGGGAGGGCATGGACCCTCCCGACGGTGTGGCTTGACCAGCATGGCCCAATAACGGAATCATGACCAACCAGATGGCCATCCAGGGCAGGATTGGGTTTGTTACGATTTTTATTTTTTTCATTTGGCCTTGGTGGTAAACGAAGTGGCGATCCATTCATTTTTATCGATACGACTCCACGCGCCATCCGGGCTGACTTCACGCACCGTGATGCGGTCACCAGGATAGATAAGACGCAATTTCTTGGAATGATTTTCTGGACCTTTATGCACCCAGACTGCGGTACGTACTGTACCGGTTTGTTTCAGGGTCAGGGGCGTGGGGGTGGCTGGGCTGGTCGCATGAGTGCTTGGACTCGTGGCCGTCGGAGCAGGTGCCGTGGTGTTGGTGGAAACAGGGGTCACCAAGTCGGTAGTGGAGGCTTCGATCCATTCTTTAGTGCCGATACGATACCATGGACCCTCTTCGTTGATTTCAAGAATGGTGAAGGTGTTGCCTGGCTGGAGCATGCGAATTTTTCTGTAGTGCTTGCCATGGCCACTATGTATTTGGGCTGGGGTGCGTACAGTGCCGGTTTGTCCCACAGACAAAGGGGTTGGGGATGGTTCAACGGCGGCAGGTGTGGTCATGGACCGAGCGTGTGAGGTCGGAGCCTGTGTGGTTGGTGCCAGTGCTGCTGGAGCCGGTTTGGTCGGAGTCGGAGAGGTCGGCGTCACTGCTGTTGGAGCCGTTGAAACTGGAGCCGTTGAAATGGGAGCTGTTGAAATGGGAGCTGTTGAAACGGGAGCCTGTGGCACCGGTACATTGGGAGGGGTCCGGGTTTTCATTTGGCTGGCAATCCATTTATCCACACGTGCTGTAAGCTCTGCAAGTGTTCCTTTGCTGATTGGTGCCACATTGGGATCCACGCCAACGGTGGCCATCATTTTGCCCAGGGCATTATGGGCCTGGGCCAGGGCATGGTAGCGTCGCAGTTCTGCCAGAATGGCACTGGTATTGGAGGCAATGCGATCCAGCACGCTTTGAGCTTCCTGTGCGGCCCGGTTTTCAACATGTTTGGCGATCTCTTTTTCCACTTGGAAGAGTTCGTCCGTTCGCTGCAATTGGATATTGGCCTGTACAAATTGACGGTAGGCCACATGGACCTGGGAGAGGAGGGCCATGCGCAAGGCCAGACGTTTGATCTCCATGACTTCTTCGTTGGTTTTGTTGTAGGCCATTTGGGCCGGAGCAGAAAGAAGTCCCAGCAGATTCCAGGTGACGCGCACACCAGCGTCATACCAGTCTTTGTTCATGGAGTAGCTGTTGTCGTCCCTTTGATGGGAAACGTTAAACGAAATACCTGGAAAAAACTTGAGCAGGCTTTTGCGGCTTTCATTGACGATGATGCGGCCTTGATAGGCCATTTCCCGCATATCGGGTTGATTGATCAGGGCGGATTCTTCCATTTTTTCCAGGGGAACATCCCAAACCGGGGTTTGCAATGCCCCTTCTGGTATGGCCAGGGTGAATTGGGCACCAGGAGGCAGAGTCATCATGGCGGCCAGTTCGACCCGTGCAGTGCCCATTTCTTGTTGAATCGATTCCAATTGTCGCAGATTTTCCAGCAGGGTTTTGCGGTAGTGGAGAGAATCCAGGGGAGAGCGCAACTGACTGGCTTCGGCTTTTTTGGCATCTTCCAGGGCTGACTCTGCCAGTTTGACTATGGCCACAATGCGAGGTTCCAGTTGTTGGGAGGCTGCGGCGCGCCAGAAGGCGGAGCGGGATTCCTGTACCAGGTTATGGATTACTTTGCGTTCGCGTTCATGGGCAATCAGGGTACGATCAGCGTTTTGGCGGGCATTGAAGTAGCTCACCCCGAAATCCAGGATATTCCAGGTAAGCCCCAAGTCGGCGGTGACGTGCGCCCGATCCTGGGAGGTGGAGAGTTCCAGGGATTGTTGGCCAGTGGTCACAGAACGACTGCTGGAGGCACTGATATTGGAGCGGGAGGAATAGGCGGCATTGGCAGCCATTTTGGGCAGCATTTCAAATTGATCCATGCTGCTCAGATCCAGGGCCTGGGCCTCTTCCATGACTTTGACCTGATGGTCCAGGTTATGGCGCAACGCACGGGCCACCACTTCTGACAATGTGAGTGGGTGTGTGATTTTCTCCACAGATTGGAACATGGTGGCCAGATCGGTTTGGCGTTGTGTTTCCATTTCTTTAAGGGTCAATTTTTCCGGGGTAACGGCACACCCGGTGAGGAGCATGGCTGTGAGCAACAAGCTCCGGGCTTTGGTGTTACAAAAAGTTAATTTTTGCTTGCACGTCATTGCAGAGGTTCCTATCTTTTAAAATGTATGAAGGTGATACATAATAATCTGCATCCTTTGGGTTTGCCAAGCAGGAAATGCAAATCGTTGGAAATTTAAATAGGTATGCTATATGGTCACAAATCATGGGAGTTTTTGGGGATATGATATAACTTAAAGCAGTTTTTTGATTGTTTGACAATATTTAAAATTGTAAACTGTTGTTTATAATTTTTTTTAATAGAATAATAATAAAGTTTTATACAATACCGATCATGCCATATTTAATGATTTTTTTTAGCGGGCATTGTAGTATATTTAATTTTTTTTGTTGTTTGGTGCCTCATGGCCATGGTGCCAACAGCTTTGCACGCGATGGTGATCAGGGGCATGTTTGCTCAAGCTGTCAAACGTGCAAAAAATTTTTTGGCTTTGATAGTGTTTTGCAAGATGCTTTGGTATAATTGATGCTAAACTGTGCAGACGCTCATGATTGGGCATGGGTCGTTTTTGGGCATGGTTGTGCTTGGGGGGATTGCAATGCGCGATGGTTCTTCAACGGTTCTGTCAAGCCTGATTTCATGGGTTTGGACCTTGGTTTTGGTCGGTGCTGCCATTGGGACAGGGGTCTTGGTCACGCGGGAGTTTGACGTGGTGGCGGTGTCGAAATGGGCCTCTCTTCCGACATTTTTGAGTGTGCCGCTGCAACGTCAGGGTGACAATGCGATCATGGCCACCCTGGCCGGGGTGGTATCTGGATTTTTGTTGCTCTTTTTGGCTGGTTATGTTGTCCAGGCCTTGATGGACGGCCTGCGGCTGGGATGGGTCGCACGCTCTCTGGATGGTTTGGATCCTGGCCAATCTCCCCCCTTGTCTCAACGATCCTGGATCTATTATCCCCTGTTCACCCGTCTTTGGCGTGAATTTTCTCAATCCTTGCGGCAGCGTTCCCGACTGGATCCGGTTTCGGGTCAGCGGATCATCGATTATTACGCCACCTTGCCTGCGGAGATGGTATTCAGCCATCAAGCATTGGTGGATGTACCCATGAGGGTGGAATTTTTTCGCCATTTGCCTGGGATTCTGACGGGTTCTGGGATTGTCAGCACGTTTGCGGGCATTCTGATGGGACTGACCGGATTTGATCCTTCTGTCGGAGCCGATCATGTCACCAAAGAACTTCAGGTTTTGTTCATGGGGGTTTCCACGGCATTCACGGCTTCGTTTTTTGCCATTGTGACAGCCATTCTGGTCACGGTGTTGGAAAAGTTTCTGCTGCATTGGCGGTATGCCCAGGTTGCGGCCCTGCAAGGGCGGTTGAATCAACGGTTTGGCATGGACGAGGCCATGAGTGGTGTTGATGGGCACTCTGCTGATGGTGAGATGCTGGCCCTCAAGATGACGGGTTTGCTGTCGCGTCTGGAAACCGTGTTGACTCAGGGGCATGAGGAGGCCAAGGCCAGTCGTGATGTTTTGGGTGCGTTGCCGGAATGGGCGAATCAGTGGCGGAATGACACGGTGGAACGATTGGGACAGGTGTTGTCTGCCCATTTGGAAGCTCAGGTGGCACCTTTGATCCGAGCTGTGGAAGGGGTTGTATCCAGAGAAACGCACTTTCGCGAGGAGATGAATACTCACCGTGGCCAGTGGTCTGCTTTGGAAGCCAGACTGGAACAGTATCAAGAGCGGCAATTGGCTTTTCTGGAAGGGGAGACCAAGCGTCGTCAAGAGGCTGATTCGACACAGGAAGCCCGGATGAATGGCCTTGTTGGCACTCTGGAACATCATTTCGGGCGGCACTTGACGTTCATGGAAGGGGATGCTGTGCGGCGTCAGGAAGGGGTATCGACGTTGGAGGCCCGTTTGGGTCAATTGGGGAGTGTTTTGGAGACGCACTTGGGGCGGCAAGTGATTTTGTTGGAAAAAGAAGCTGTGCAGCGTCAGGAACATTTTGCCGCCCAGGAGGTCCGTTTGAGTCAACTGGGGAGTGCCCTTGATACGCAACTGAAACGGCAAGTGACTCTGTTGGAAAATGAAGGGGTGCGGCGTCAGGAAGGGCTGTCCACGCTGGAGGCCCGTTTGAGTCAAATGGGGAGTGCCCTGGATACGCAACTGAAACGTCAAGTGACTCTGTTGGAAAATGAAGCTGTGCGGCGTCAGGAGGGGCTTTCCACGCTGGAGGCCCGTTTGGGACAATTGGGGGCCACGATTGAAACGCAACTGAAGCGGCAAGTGGCTTTGTTTGAAAAAGAGGCTGTGCAGCGTCAGGAAGGGGTATCCACGCTGGAGGCCCGTTTGGGACAAGTGGGGACGACTCTTGATACGCAGTTGAAGCGTCAAGTGGTATTGTTGGAAAAAGAATCCGTGCAGCGTCAGGAAGAGGTTTCCAAGCTGGATGCACATATGGGTCATTTGGAAAACACTCTGGATACGCAACTGGGGCGGCAGGTGGTATTGTTGGAAAAAGAATCCGTACAGCGTCAGGAAGGGGTATCCAGGCTGGAGGAGCGTTTGGTTCAATTGGGAAACACTTTGGATATGCAACTTGGGCGTCAGGTTGGATTGCTGGAACAGGAATCCAGGCAGCGTCAGGAAGGGGTATCCAGGCTGGAGGAGCGTTTGACTACGCTTGGCAGCATGTTGGCGGGCCATTTTGAACGGCAAGTGGCAGGTTTGGAAGAGGAAGGCACGCAACAGGGGGAGATGATCTCTTTGTTGGGGCGATTGAATGAACAGGGGGCGCAGACGACCGACGCCATGCGCATTTTGCGTGAGGATGCATTGGTTGCGTCTGGGCAGTTGCAAAAAGAGGTGGCGGAAATACTGGAGAGGATTCCATCCAGTCAGGAGGTTGCGCTGGTGTTGCGGGATGCGAATCAAGAGGTTCGTGAGCGCATAGAAGCCCAATTTATGCAATTGGCTGGTCAGGTGGAGGCTGTTCAAGGAGAGATCATGGGGCGGATTGCCTCGACGGCCAAGGAGTTGTCGGAAGTCTCGGCAGGTGGGAGGGGGCGGTTGATGGAGCTGTTTGGGCAGCGGATGGATGAGGTATCAACCGGATTGGCGAAGCGGTTGCAAGAGTTGTCAGAGCGGATTGTTCTGGAACGTCAGGCCTTGGAAGAGCAGTTGAGGGAGTTGCAAGGCAAGGTGGAACATGCGGTTTTGACGGATGAAAAGGGGATGGTCCAGTTGTTTGGCCAGATGGGCCAGGAGATGGAACGAATGCGCATCCAGTTGCGTGAATCGGTGGGCGAGGTTGTTGTACAGACTCGTGAGATCACGGTGCAGGGTGATGAACAGATAAAAGTCATGATGGGAGGGATGTCCGAGGAATTCAACGGGGCACTTCAGGCCATGGCAGAGGCGAGGCGGGAGTTGGATCAAAATCGGGAGGCGGTATTGGTGGAGCGTCTGGTGAAGCAGACCGCCAGGCAGGCAGAGGAGATCAAGCTGGCAGTTTTGGATGGGTTGGAGGTCACGACCAAGCGACTGTCCAAGCAGATCCGCAAGACCGATGAAGAGCAGTCGCGCACCCAGGAGGAGTCGGCGCATGAGGTGGTGAATGTGATAGCCCAACGCATGGAAACGGCTTTTGGTGGTGTTTCCGAGGAGTTGGCGGAGATGCGTACCCGGTTGGTGTCGGAACAGAGGGCCATGGAACAGTCGCTGCATGAGTGGGTCAAGGAGGCCTCCCAATCCAGTTTGGAGGAGAGCAAGGTGTTGGCTCAACGCATCATGGAGGTGCAGGTCAAGCTGGATGAGCGTCATCATGGGGTGATTGGGGTGATCGATCAGCTTGGAGATGGTTTGGCGAGTGATTTGGAGCAATTGCGGGATGGTTTGTATCACAAGAATGAAGAGTCTTCACGTCAGGTGGAGGCCCATTTGACGGAACTGGGCAATGTGTTGGAAGGTGTGGTGACGAGTTTGGGTCGGGAGCAGACGGTATTCATTGAAATGTTGGGTGAGCGTTTGGATACTTTGCGACGGCGTTTGCATGTCAAGTGAAGTATTTTATTAGTAGGGGTCCAGGGGGATTATCCCCCTGGTGGGGTCCAGGGGCGAAGCCCTTGGTGGGGTCCAGGGGCGAAGCCCTTGGTGGGGTCCAGGGGCGAAGCCCCTGGTGGGGTTTGGGGCGAGAGCCACTAAACAAACCATTCCAAAATAGTCAGGGTTTAATAAAACAAAGAGGGGATTTCAAGGATTTATCCCCAATAATTTTGATTTTTTTTGCCTGAATGGCATCATGATGAATGATGGATGAGGTATTGGGAAGATGTCTTGGCGAACGCTGCGATTGCGGATCAATGAAGGTGAATTGGGGTCAGAGCTGGCGGAACATCCGGTGATACGGGCGGTTGGAGGCAAGTCGCGGATGTTGGAGCGGAGCGAGACTTTTTTTGATACGGCGGACTTGATGTTGTGTCGTCGAGGGATGTTATTGACGGCGCGTCGTCAAGGCGTGCATTGGGTTGGAGGCGTTTGGAGTTATGTCGGAGAAGAGGCGTCCAAAGAGTGGGAATGCGGGGAGGGGGAGGGAGTACCGGACTGGACGGATCTGAAGAAGCATCTACCAGAAGGTTCGTTGGAAGGGATCAAAGTCAAGAATCTGGAGAAGCTGTTTGAGATGCGACGTCAGGAGGAACGGTGGAGGTTGGATTTTCCTGACGGGACGCGGATGGTAGTACGAGAAGTCCGCTGGGAAGTGGTGGAGGGAGAGGAGGGGTTGTTTTGGCGCGAAGTGGTATTGGAGTATTTTGGAGGCAATCCGAATCGATTTTTTCAGACCGTGTTGTCGTTGGGACGTCATGTTGGAGGGGTATTGGAGCCGTTGAATCCAGCGAGCCGAATGTGTGTGGGTCGAGATTCCACGATCATGAAGTTGACCGTCTGGAAGGGAAGCGTGTTTTCGGCAGGGGAGGGAGCGTTCAAGGCCTTGTCAGGAGCGGGAGAGTCTTTGTTGCAGTTGATGCTGGATCAACTGGCCCCGTTGAGGTACGGGCCAAGCGAGGTGTCGTTGGAAGCGATGGGTCAACTGGGTTGGGCTGTGGACAAGATGCGGGCGTTGATAGGATTGTTTCATACGCTGTTGCCAGAGAAATTGCGTCACGACATGACTATGGAGTTGGAGTGGTTGGCAGGAGAGTTGGAACCGGTGAGGGCATGGAATGGAGTGTTGGGGAACGTACTGGTGCCGATGGAGGGTCGATTTTCTGGGCATCAAGAGGTGTTGGGAGGGGTGATGGAGCAGGCTCGACAGCAGCAGCAAGGTGCGTGCGAGCAGGTGATGAGGGCGATTTCGACGTTTCGATTCACGCAGTTGGTATTGGGTTTTGCGAGTTGGCTGATTGGAGAGGAGGGACTGAAGATATCGTTGTTGGAAAGTGATCCGTTGTTGCGTGAGCGTTTGAGCGCGTCGTCGGAAGGGGTGATTCGGGAAGGTTTGAGCAGGTCGCACAAGGTATTGAGTGATTTGGGGCGGAAATATTGGCGCAAGAGTCCAGGTTCTGGAGATGTGGGGGATATGTTGGCTGATGTGGAGGTTTTGAGTCATGGTTTGACGCTTTTTTCCGGTGTATTTGCCGACAAGAAGGTGCCCCGGTATCAGGAGTCTGTGGCTGAATTGGGGCGAGAGTTGAGGGTGCTGAAGCGATTGGCGGACGAAGAGCGGTTATGGCATGGTTTGTCGTTGGGTCAGGATGAAAAGGTGCTGCATCTGTTTTTGGGTTGGCAGGGTGCGCGGATGGAGCAGGGGTTGATGAATTGCAAGCGGGCCTGGGAGGTGTTTGAACAATCTCCTGTACCTTTTTCTTAACGAGGGGGTTTTTGTCAAGGAGGCCGCCATGCCCAGGTTGATCGGTTTGCGTCGTGTGGGAGGGGATGAAGGTCCGGGCAATCCCTTCTGGATCAGTTATGCGGATCTTATGACTGCACTTGTGATGTTGTTTCTGGTGGTGATGAGTATATCCATGGTGGCCATTGCGTCGCGTCCCATGGTGGAAAAGAAACAGCGTGCGGGAGATATTCAGATGATTCTGACCCAGTTGGATCTGCTTTCTGAGAAGGTGGGTTTGGATTTGCGGGTCAATCAGGAGGATTATTCGATCAGTTTTGGAGAAAAGGCACAATTTGCGTTTAACAGTTATCATCTCTCTTTGGAGGCGGTGGAGATTTTACGTGCTTTTGTGCCGATTGTGTTGGAGGTGCAATCCCGCCCGGAGGGGGGACGTTGGATGGAGCGGGTGCATATCGAGGGTTACACCGATGCGGTAGGGACCTATTTATATAATGTGGATCTCAGTTTGAAGCGAGCGGAATCAGTGTTGTGCGCGTTGTTGTCGGCGGATTTGCCACCGGAGAAGCTGCGTCGTTTGCAAGAACTCTTGATCATTGACGGGGCGTCGGTGACGGCGATCAAGGCCAGTCCTGAAGAGAGTCGGCGGGTGGAAGTACGATTGGAATTTCGTCGGGTTGGGGATGCCAAACGGTCCAACAAACCGCCGGATTTGCCGTTGGGACGTTGTGCTATTCCGATGGAGGAGGGCAAAAAGGGGGTGGTCTCGTCTGAAAAGCCATTAAGCAGTGATGTCTCCTCAACCAAGGGTTTTTCTTTGCCATGGTTGGGGATTTTTCAGGAGCAATTGTTGGAGTAACCCCGCAAAAAAATTAAAAAAAAAGGGTGGAGGGGTCTGGGGAGGCGGTTCACCGCCTCCCCAGGAAGTTTTTCGTGAGGAGGTGTTTGAATACGGTGGGTTTTGTGTGAAACCCAAAACAATTATTTTTACTCAGCTTCCCAGTCAATTATCATCGGTTCCGGCTGTGGTTCGATGAAGGGGAAGGGGTCACGCTGCCACTCCTGACAGAATTGATCCAGTGTTTTTTCCGTACCGTCATCCAGCAGGACATCGCCCCGCACGATATATTTCAATCCCCAATAGAGCTGTTCACTGCCAAATTCCTCACCCGGTGCCCGCAATTCAGGTTTTTTCGCGAGTTGTTCTAATAATTCCTGATCTTTTTCAATAAAATTTTGTGCTTCTGACAAATGACGCAATCCTGGTTGGGCGATGTGTCGCGCCAAGGCTGGCCAGAGAGGGTCGCCGGGGAATTCTTTTGATGTTTGGAGAAAATCGGCAGCTTTCTCCTGACCTCGACCGTAGGAGAGAATGGCGGCTTGTTGAAATAGCTTTAATTTATTGGCAGATGGATGTTTATCGAAATTTTCCAGGTTTGCCAAGACCCATTGGGGAGAAAAGTTTCCGCTTGACAGTATTAAAAATGTCGCAGCCGCTATCTGTGCAGAAGTTGGATTTTTATTGCTGAATAATGAGCGGGCAAAGTCGCGGGCAAAGTCGAGGGCAACGTCGAGGGCAAAGTCGCGGGCAATGTCGAGGGCAAAGTCGCGGGCAACGTCGAGGGCAAAGTCGCGGGCAAAGTCGCGGGCAAAGTCGCGGGCAACGTCGAGGGCAAAGTCGAGGGTAAAGTCGCGGGCAACGTCGAGGGCAACGTCGAGGGCAACGTCGAGGGCAACGTCGAGGGCAACGTCGCGGGCAACGTCGAGGGCAACATCGAGGGCAACGTAGCGGGCAAAGTCGCGGGCAAAGTCGTGGGCAAAGTCGCGGGCAAAGTCGCGGGCAAAGTCGCGGGCAACGTCGCGGGCAACGTCGCGGGCAAACTCGCGGGCAAACTCGCGGGCAAAGTCGCGGGCAATATTTGAGACAAAAGCATTATACTGTGATTCTTTTTTATGCGTCAAGTGGTAAAATTCATTGAAAATTATTTTTTGAATATTATTCAATGGTAAAAGCAGGTTGGTCCAGGATTGAAGAAGCAGTCCGGCCACCCTTCGGTTGCCAGGCCAACACTGGAGGAGAGCGGTTTCCGGGTAAGCAAATCCTGGCCAAGCAGGATGACCACCTATGAGAACCCGCCCGGTTGCTACCAGTTGTGAGGTCATGGGCGGTGAAGAGTGCATCTCTTCAAGCAACCATTTGGCGTTGCCTGATATTGACGCAGGAGGGCTTTCTAATCCGGCATCTTTGCAAGCTTGAGAGAGATTCATCCAGAGCAACCAAGGGAGTGAATCGCTAGCTTGATGTATCTGTGTTTGCATCGCTTCTCGTCGTTTTAGTTGGCGGCTGTAATGCCATGCCTGTAGACCGTATTCAGTGGATCCCCACCATTGGGATTGCAAGAGGGGAATCACGTGCTCCAGCCATTTCTCCATCTCAGTCTCGCTGAGGAGTCCATCCGCCAGGAGGGTTCCGGCAAACCAAACGCCATACTCCATATTTTTAAGCAAGGCATTCATGACCGGGATCAGGTTGGCGTTATTGCGCTCTCCAACAAGGGCGGCCCAGAGGCGCATGGTCTCCCACCAATCTTGATCTGTGATTTTTTCTTGACACAATGTAGCACGTTCATCATGTCCATCGACAGTGGCCTCCAGGTGGGCGGCGGTGAGGTGTTCTTGAAAGCTGAGATGGGCAAAGGTGAGGGTGTGGTCGGCTCGTTCAACCATCACACCGGCGTTGGTCGAGAGCCAGTTGAGAAAGCCGTTGCGTTGTTCTATGGTCCATTTATCATTGATTTCTCCCAACATGCTAACTAATTCATCGCGGAGACGCACGATGGTGGCGCGTTGAGAACTTTGATACCCTTTTTCTTGAATTTTGTTGGCCAGTGCTGCGACGGCCTGGAAACGTGCTGCACCATCATCTGGTCGCCACTGATAGGCAAACAGTTGCCCCCCGGTTTTTTGTTTGGTGTCAGGCCGGGCAGAGAGAAAACTTTTTAGACAGAGATCATACAGACGATGGCGTTTGTCCGGGAGTTCGTGGGAACGACTGATCAGCAGCAGCATGGTAAGCTGAATGGCCACCCGTGCCAAAGCCTTGGTTTCAGGCGCGGCTTGCAGTGCTTTTTGGAATCGTTCGAGGTGAGCGTTCAAACTGGATGTGTCATTTTGATAGACGCGATCAAAGAATCTTTTGGCCAGGAGTTCAATTTCATCATCATTCAAGGGTTGAATCAGCACTTGCTCAAAACCATCTTCCTGTTTGGGCATTTGTTCGCCATAGGGGCGACTGGTCACCACCACCAGGATGTGGGGATGGCTGTTCATGAATCCCTGCAATCGCGCCCAGAAGAGATTGCCCAGATTTCCCAGTTCATCCCACCCATCCACCAACAGAATGGGGCGTGGATTGTTTTCGTTGCGTAGCATCTGTTTCAGGCAATCACCATACAGATTTTCCGGGGTCATGGTTTTGGCGAGAAACTCGTCCAGTGAGGGGTGATCTGTTTCATTTTTGTGTTCAGCCCACTTGGCAGCCAGGGCGCGCAGTTCCAGGTAAATGGGAAAAGTCGTGGAATAGTGGTTGTTTATCAGGTTGTTAAAGACATACCGCATCCAGGTGGTCTTGCCTGATCCGGCAGATCCTCGAATCATCAAATGTTGTTCGCGAGTCGGCAATTGATCAGGAATCGTGGAAATGCCATCATTGAATTGGTCTGGTTTGGTGTTTTGCCCCAGGCGTAGTGGGATGAACATATCTTGCAATTTGGCTTCAATGGGACGGTCCGCGCCACCCCCTTGTACCACGCCCAGGTTGGAAAGATCCCAATTATTGTAGCGATCCTTGAAACGGGCTTGATAACTGGTGAGAAAATCAGTGCATTGGTTTGAAAGCTTTGGGGAAACGGGCTTTTTGGTCGCGGTTGTTTGTGATTTGCGTGAAAATGTCGTAGGAAATTTTAGGCTCAGCTTTTCACCATATGGCATTGCCGAATCAGGTCCAAATCCGCCTAGAGTCACCAAGCCATCCGTATTTTTGTTCGGAGTATAAACCAAGGGGTAACGGTGACTTTTGGTTGTTCCTGGTTGGAGCCAAATCAGTTGGCAGGTATTGTCTTCGTCCGTAGGAAGTTTCTGACCACTGGCGGAAAGACTGCCAACTCCCAAAATGGGACACTGGTGCACAGCACCCCCAGATTGATTGGCGTGCTGATGGCCATGCAGGAGCAGAACGGGTTGTTTTTGTTTGATAAGGTTTTGAAGATACGTGTTGCCTTCTACCCCAAAGGCATCGCTTAGACAACGGATCATCTGTTCTTGTGAGATGTTGCCTTTTTTGGCTTGCTCTATCCATAACTGTTTTTGTTTATCGTCGGCTGATGTCATGTTATGGTGTAGTGCCAGCAGCGTGATTCGATCTGTTGGCCAGCATTCCAACACTTTTTGGCACTGATGTTCACTGATCAACCCGGCACTGTTTTCCTCCAAATGAGAAATATTTTCATTTGAATTGAGTGTTATCACCGCCATACCAAAATTATTAAAGTCGTAATGACAAGCACCACATGCGATGCTTTTGCCAGGAATGGTGCCTATCGATGCGTAATAGTCGTGCAAAAATTGTTTGTAATTGTTAAATTTTTTTATTTCTTGTATTTTTGTACGTTCTTCATCCGATAATTTTCGACGTTTTGCGTCCTTGTGGACCATATCACAATCGTAAAACGAGACATCGTGATTGCCCGGCAAAAAGACTGCACAATTTCGTGGCAATTGGGTTTTGTCGTGCAGGACATCAAAAAAATCTTTGGCAGTCTCGTATTCAACCGGATTGGCTGTATCGGCGATATCCCCGGTAGTGATGATCATGGAGAGTGGTATTTTGATCTTGTGTCGTTTTTTTGTCTCTTCAATAGAAGTCGCAAGTTGTTCGCCCAATTTTGCGGCTTGATCCATCGGAAAGCGATTGTTTTCGCCAAAATGGAGATCAGACAGATGCAGGATTAAGACAGGATCGCCCAAGGGCATGGTATGACCTCCGCATTGTGTTAAACCTAAAGATGCCAAGATCCTACCACACACTCTGTGGAGTGTCATCATCCTTTGTTTGGTTGTGTATGGATCAG
The DNA here is from genome assembly GCA_039908085.1 of Magnetococcus sp. YQC-5. GTDB lineage: Bacteria > Pseudomonadota > Magnetococcia > Magnetococcales > Magnetaquicoccaceae > Magnetaquiglobus. Next base: position 18,947 of record JAMOBH010000003.1, on the reverse strand, counting down.
CCTGGAGGGGCAACCGAGTTGTTTTGACGGGCTGAAATGTGCTGTTTCACCGGGAAAGCAGAAAAAAGCCCTGTTGCCAAGCGTGTTCTAAGTATACCGTTTACGGCCCAGCCATCCCACTTGCCCCAAAAACAGGAGCAGTGGTATGACCACCAGATAACCCCCCCAAAAGGCATCCAGCATCATGCCCACGCCCCCCAACCAGAAAACCCCGACCCTTGCCAGGGCAAACCGACCCAAGCTGTGCTGTGTTTGGTTACGTTGAGGTGTTGGCAGACCTGGCCACCACCACATGGGTAATAAATGCGCCAGCGCGCCCGTGACCAATGGAAACAAGAAGCAAGCCAAAAAAAGGGGCAAGACGACACGGCCCTCGTGCCATAACGTGCTGCCGAGGGAGAGCCAAAAGCCAAACAGGGCACCGAGCAAGGAGAGGGCAGCACCATTGGCGCGTACCATTCGGACCAAGTGGCCGTACATCGGGCTTAAGAGTCGCAGCAGCACCCATCCCCATGCCCCCAGGCCAAACCAACTCAACCAGGGCCAAAAGGTTGCACCTCCGGTCATCAACAAGACCGCAAGAATGGCATATTTCAGGTCAAGATGTAATCGCTGACCTGCCATCGGGTCGGCATAACCGCCCACCGTCGGCACCAATACCTGAAGCGTACCCACGGCTGTCAGGCCAACAAATCCCAGCAAGTTGAGATGGCGGTGCAGACTGCGCAAGACCGGCCAATGTTCCGGCCAAGCCATGGTTGCCAAAATGGCCATGAACCCCAACATCAGGCAGACCAGGGCCGATTGATACCAAAGCAAACCAGGATGCGGTCTCCCCAACGACCGAGCGGCACGATGGATCATCCACCCCAGTGTCACAGCGGCGATCAGCCAGGCCATTGGAGCGGCCAAGCCCACCAGCCAAGGTTCCTGCCAAACCGCCACATACCCCATGCCACCTCCCGCCATGGCCAACAGGGGTAATCTGTTGACCCAAACCGGAACCGACCCGCTCCGGGTCAGAACGGGCGTGAAATAGATCATGGCGGCCAGGATCAATGGAAATCCCCCCACAGCCAGCAGCAGATGCACCCATGCCGCAACTGGCAAGGAACTCTGCCAGCCGATAATCCCAAGGAACGCCAGCAGGGCCGTGATACCAAACCGGGCGGGAGATGAGGGCGTTTTCAAGTTGTTTTCCATGGAGACAAAGAAGAGGCCTTATCCAAAACGAATCTTCATGATCAGCAGCAGCAAAACAATGGCTCCGCCGATCAGATTGGTCACCACCACGGCCTGGGCTGGCAGCAGAAAGCCATAGGTCAACCAGGATAGTGAACTCACAAGGGCCATGATCAACCAGAGCAAAGAGAGATCCTTGGTGGCTCGTGTCTGCCAAGCCTTCCATAATTGGGGCAACAAGGAGAGCGAGGAGAGGACAACAGCAAACCAACCAATCAACTCAACAAGGGTTAAAGGCGTGTTCAAGATCAGCTTTCCATGGGTTCTCAACAAGGGTTAAAGGCGTGTTCAAGATCAGCTTTCCATGGGTTCGGAACGGTGGGGCTTGAGCGGGTCTGTTCAGCCTGTCGTGATCTTGGTGGCTCCCCCCTTGGAGAGCATACCCTGCGCAGGGCACCATGGCACTTTTTCAGCTCAAGGCAAACACAATCTTTAACCACAGAAACCACCGAACGCACGGAAAAAAAACAATGCAGGCTCGGTTCTGTTTTTTATTCCCAACCCTGCACCAAAACAACTGCCATGCCCTGCCATCACCCCCCCAAAAAAAAGGCCGCCCCAGCGGGGCGGCCTTTTGAAAAACACCTGCAAACTCAATGACATCAGACACTGTAATACATGGAAAACTCTACGGGATGCGGTGTGTGTTCCACTTTGTAGACATCTTCCATCTTCAGCTTGATCCAGGCGTCGATGAGATCATCGGTAAAAACATCACCCTTCTTGAGAAAATCGCGGTTTTTGTCCAGGGCTTCCAGTGCCTCGCGCAGAGAACCACAGACAGTCGGAATACCCTTCAACTCCTCTGGTGGAAGGTCATACAGATTCTTGTCCATGGGGGGGCCAGCGTCGATCTTGTTTTCGATACCATCCAGACCGGCCATCAGCAGGGCGGCAAAAGCCAGATAGGGATTGGCCGCAGGATCCGGAAAACGAATTTCACACCGCTTGCTCTTGGGATTGGTGGCTGCGGGAATACGAATGCTGGCAGAACGGTTGCGGGCCGAATGGGCCAGCAATACCGGAGCCTCGAAACCAGGAATCAAACGCTTGTAGGAATTGGTCGAGGAGTTGGTGAAGGCATTGAGTGCCCTGGCGTGCTTCTTGATCCCCCCGATGAAATGCAGGGCCATTTCAGACAAATCCGCATACTGATTGCCTGCAAACAAGGGCTTGCCATCTTTCCAGATGGACATGTGAACATGCATGCCCGAACCATTGTCGCCACTCATGGGCTTGGGCATGAATGTGACCGTCTTGCCTTGTTGATGGGCCACATTGTGAACCACATACTTGTATTTCTGAATATTGTCCGCCATCGACAGCAGATCGGAAAAACGCATGTCGATCTCGCATTGCCCAGCCGTGGCCACTTCATGATGATGAAACTCAATGGTGATCCCCATCTCTTCCATGATCATGCACATCTCGGAACGCATGTCCTGATAGGAATCAACCGGCTGCACCGGGAAATAGCCTCCCTTGATGCCAGGACGATGACCGGTATTGCCTTCCTCGTACTCGGTATCCGTGTTCCAGGCACCCTCGATGGAATCGATTTCAACAGATACCTTGTTGATCCGGGTACAATAACGCACCGAATCAAAAATGAAAAATTCCGCTTCCGGTCCCAGATACGCCGTGTCGCCAATGCCGGTATATTTGAGATACGAAGCCGCACGCTTGGCCACCGCACGCGGGTCACGGCTGTAACCCTCGCCGGTAAAAGGATCCACCACGTCACAAATAAAAATCAAGGTGGGCACATCGGTAAACGGATCCAGAACCGCAGTACTCGCGTCCGGCTTGTAGACCATATCCGACTGATTGATTTCACACCAACCAGCAATGGAGGATCCATCGAAACCAAATCCATTCTCGAAAGTATCCTCGTTGATCATCTTGGCGGGAGTGGAAATGTGTTGCCATTTTCCATGAAAATCAGTGAATCGAAAATCCACAAACCGCACGTCGTGGGATTCGATCATGGCCAGGGCATTGCGAATCGCATCTTGGTCAGACATTCTTGGTAAACCTTTTCCAAATGGGGTGGATGTGAACTGAAACTGAAACTCAAACCTATTCATTCAAGACCAACGGGTCAACAAAACAATCAATCGATAGTATACCCCCTCTCGTCGTGCAGGGCCAAGTCCAGACCTTCGGTCTCCTCGTCTCTGGTGACGCGCAGACCCAGGAAGAGATCAATCAATTTGAGGATGATCACCGTCAAAATCCCGCTCCAAAGCAATGTGGCACCCGCACCGATACACTGCACCCAAACTTGCGCAGCCATCGTGACCCCTTCACGATATCCCACCCCACCCAAAGCCGATGAGGCAAAAACTCCGGTCAAGACCGTGCCCAGGATCCCACCCACCCCATGGACCGGAGAGACATCCAGGGAGTCGTCAATATGGAATCTTCTTTTTACCAGCTGCGTGGCGAAATAACAGACAATTCCTGCCAACAGACCAATGACCATCCCTCCCAAGGGACCGATATAACCAGATGCAGGCGTGACCGTGCCCAATCCAGCCACCATGCCCGTCACAATACCCAACACACTGGCTTTGCCGTGCCGAATCCATTCCAGGGTCATCCAGGACAACGACCCCGCCGCAGCTCCCATATGCGTCACCAGCATGGTCATGCCCGCCGAACCATTGGCACCCAGGGCACTGCCAGCATTGAATCCAAACCAGCCCACCCACAACATGGCCGCCCCAGTAAAGACCATGGTCATGTTGTGCGGCAACATCATGACTGTTGGAAAACCACGCCGTTTGCCCAGCATCAGAGCCGCAACCAAGGCTGCCATCCCTGCGTTGATATGTACCACCGATCCACCGGCAAAGTCCATGAATCCCATATCAGCCAACCAACCTCCGCCCCAAACCCAATGGCACAGCGGGACATACACCAACGTCACCCACAACACGGTAAACCACAAAACCGCTGAAAAACGCATCCGTTCCGCAAAACCACCTACGACCAAGGCCGGGGTGATAATCGCAAATGTCAATTGAAACATGGAAAAAACCGTTTCCGGGATGTCTCCCTTCAGGGTATCTGAGCCGATGCCGCGAAAAAATGCCTTGTCCATTCCCCCGATCAGGGCCTGGGAACTCCCTCCATCCCCGAATGCAAGGGCGTAGGCATAGGCCAACCACAGTATGGAAACTACGCACGTTATGGCAAAACACTGCATAAATAATGACAGCACGTTCTTGGTGCGCACCAGTCCGCCATAAAAAAGTGCCAATCCCGGTAATGTCATGAACAACACCAAAGCCGTGGCCGTCAGCACCCAGCCGGTGTTGGCACTGTTGATCGTGACAACTCCAGTATCCGCCCACCCCGACATGGGCCAACCGAGCCAAAAAAGGAACGTCAGTAATAATGCCATGGTCTCGCCTTTTTGTAAAAAAAATGGATCAGAAATGTGCAATGGCATCCAGCATACTTCGTTAATGACTCCATTGAGCAATCATCATTCCATTTTTGCTAATTGATTGAATATAATCAATTTTTGTATATAAATCCCATGATTCGTCCCCTTGCGCGAAGCAGGATTGCCTATTTTTTAAGCAATCTGACCAACAAATAAGCAATCGAACGGATTGCTGCACATAAAACAGGCAATCGACCTTTTTTTCCATGTCCACATCTTGCATTCGGGTAAAGCATGCTTATATGCTTTTTCAGTCTTCATTAATCAAATGGCTGCGCCCGGACTCACACCACCGGACGAGGATTGAAATCACTATGACAGAAACTATGATTCATCTATCTGGTGTTACCCGATTTTTCGGCAACACCAAAGCATTGGACAACATCGAACTGCAAGTGCATCGTGGAGAAGTCATGGGATTTCTAGGCCCAAACGGGGCTGGAAAAACCACCACCATGCGCATTCTGGCCGGACTTCTGGCACCCTCGGAAGGCAACGTGGCCGTGGCCGGAATCGATGTCCTCGACAATCCCATCGAAGCACGGGCCAAAATCGGCTTTCTGCCTGAAAATCCACCCATCTACGGCGAAATGACGGTTCAGGAATACCTGACCTATCTGGCCACCTTGCGCCGAGTCCCAGGCCAATCCCTCAAAAAAGCCGTGGAACAGGCCATGGAACGGTGTGGACTCACTTCAGTCACTAATCGACTGTTGCGCAATCTCTCCAAGGGATACAAACAACGCGCCGGTATCGCCCAGGCCATTGTCCACAGCCCTGATGTCGTGATCCTCGACGAACCCACGGTGGGACTGGATCCCATTCAGATCCGGGAAATCCGGGATTTGATTCGGGAGTTGGGCGGTGAACATTCGGTATTGCTCTCGACCCACATCCTCCCTGAAGTGCGCATGACCTGTCAGCGCGTGGCTGTGATTCATCAGGGACGTATCGTTGCCGATGACACTCTCGACGATCTGGAAAATCGGGCCATCGGTAAAAAAATTCATTACCTGCGCTGGGGCACACCTCCTGCACGAGAAACTCTGAACAAAATTCCTGGTGTGGCCAATATCTCCCCCAAAGAAGAGGGATGGTTGATCACCGTCGCCCCGAATACCGATCCTTTGCCGGAACTGGTACGTCTCTCGGTCTCGGAAGGTTGGGATCTGCGGGAATTGACCCCAGCCGGCGGCACCCTGGAAGACATCTTCCTGCAACTGACCACCCGTGAAGAACGGCATAATGAAATCGGGGAGGCATCCGCATGAGAGCCATCATTACAATTGCCCTGCGTGAAGTGCGTGGCATGTTTTATTCTCCGCTGGCCTGGACTCTCCTGGCTGTACTCTTTTCCATTTGCGCTTATATGTTCAATGCCGGATTGCTCAATTATCAAATCCAGATGATGGAATATCAGGCCTACGGCATCCGGGGTTCCCTCCCTCTGACAGAACGGACCATTGCCCCCATGCTGGGCAATGCGGCGGTTTTGTTGCTCCTGCTGATGCCTCTGCTTTCCATGCGCCTCATCGCCGAGGAGAAACGTCAAGGAACCTGGGCGGCCTTGGCCTGTTCCCCCTTGTCGCCGATGGTCATCATACTTGGCAAATATCTTGGGTTGATGATTTTTCTTATCATTACGATCGGATTGTTGGCCCTGCAACCCCTGGCACTCTATGGTTATGCCAACCCCGATACCGGACAGTTTCTGGCTGGTTTGTTGGGGTTGTTTCTCACGGCATCGGCCTTTGGTGCGGTTGGATTGGCTGCCTCAAGCGCGACTGATAACCCTAATGTGGCGGCAGTTTCCTCGTTTGGCATTCTGCTCATGCTCTGGATTGTCTCCTGGATGGGCAATGCCGGTGGTGGGGTCGTGGAAAAAATGCTGGCCTATTTTTCTCTCATGAATCACTACCAAAATTTCCTTTCTGGCATGATCAGCAGTGCGGATCTTTTGTATTTTATTCTGCTGTCAGCCGCTGGACTCCTGTTTGCCCGGCAACGGCTCCTGGCCGAGCGGATTCAAGGTTAAGAGAGACCAAAGGACAACACCAATGAAGATGGATCGCTCAACTCGTTTAAATATTCGTTCACAAAATTTCGTCATGGGATTGATCCTGACGATTCTTCTGGCTCTGTCAGCCTATGCCAGTCATCGATATCAGATCCGTTGGGACTGGACCAAAGCGGGCCGACACACCTTGGCTGAACAATCGGTCAAGGCTGTCAAGGCTTTTCCGAAGGGGTTGACTTTTACGGTCTACATCCAGGAGCGTGGTGACAAACGGCAGCAGATTCAAGAGCTGATGGAAAAATATCAGGTCATCAATCCTGATGTGACCATCCGTTATGTTGATCCTGATCTGGATCCAGCCGCTGCCAGACAAGCTGAAGTGGCGGTTTATGGTACTGTGATTCTGCGCGCCGGGGAGAAATCCGAAAAAATCACCGAGTCCACCGAGGAGGCTGTCACCAATGCCTTGATCCGGTTGGCCAAAGGGAGTGCCAAGACCATTCGCATGATCAGTGGTCACGGCGAACACCCCTTGACCGGCAGCATGGAAGGGGGTGCGGGCAAGGATCGTTTTTCGTATACGCAGGCGGCTGCCTTGCTCAAGGGCGAGGGCTACAAAGTGGACTCCTTGAATCTGGCCGAGGTGGAAAAGGTGCCAGAGGAGACAGCAGTTATTATCCTGGCAGGTCCACAAAAATCATTCTTACCGATTGAAATCCAACGTCTGAAGACTTGGAGTGATGCCGGAGGACGTCTGTTGGTGATGTTGGATCCAGGTAAAGATGTTGGTGTGACGACTCTTCTGGAAGCTCATGGGATCACCGTACTCAAGGGGGTGACTCTGGATCCGACCTCCCAATTGTTTGGGGGTTCACCCACCTCTCCTTTGATCAGTCGTTATGCGGGTGGACATGTCATTACCAAGGGTATGAATGCTGCCACCATTTTTCCTGATACCGGAGGACTCGACTTGCAACCGGCCCCAGCCGACAGCAAGGAAAAACGTATCAGGGTGTTGGAAGGGGCGAATCGGGGATGGCTGGAGACCGATGATCTTTCCAGTGGGCAGGCTGAATTCAATGCTGACAAAGACCGTAAAGGTCCGATTCTCATCGGTGTGGCTGTGGAAGCTGACAAGAAGCGTCTGATGGTGATGGCCAATTCCAATTTTGTGGCGGATGCCTATATCGGTGCTTTGGGCAATGCGGATTTGTTTTTGAACATCGTGCGTTGGTTGGCTGAAGATGAAAATTTCATCGCCATCAAACCCAAGGAGGTTCTGGATGCTGGTCTCAACCTGCCCAATGGAGACGCCATCGTGTTGTTCTGGGGGTTGGTGTTGGTGGTTCCAATGATGTTGTTGGGAATGGGTGGAACCATTTGGTATAAACGGCGTCGGCGGTAGACCCTGACGGGATGTTCATGTTTTGAAAAAAATCAAGACCTTGGGGGGCGGTGAACCGCCCCCCAATCCCCCCCACCCTTTTTTTTTAAAAATTATTAAAAAAAAAGAGGGGGTTTGGGGGATTCATCCCCCAAGGTTTTGCCTTTGCTTTTGCCTTTGCTTTTGACTTTGGCTTTTTGCCCGCAGGGCAACCTGTTGATTGGAAGGCCATTTTGGCTTTGACTTTGCAATAAATTAAAGAAAGAAGAGGGGATCACCATGTCCAAAGGATGGAGAAACAATCTGATTTTGGCTCTGGTCATGGTCGCTGCGGCAGGCGGCTTGTGGGTGATGGATGCCCGTGAGGAAGCCAGCAACGCGGCGGACAAAAAATCCCGTGCTGTCAGTGGCATGCGTTCTGATGCCGTGGTGACGGCGGAGTTTCAGGATGATTCAGGACAGAGTCTTTCGTTGACCAAAAAAGAGGGTCAATGGGGCATTACGGCACCCGTGGCATTACGGACCAATGCCACATCCGTAAAAAACCTGCTGGATGTGTTGGAAAAGACCTATGAACAGAAAGTGACGGATACCATGACGGATGGCACCCCGTATGGTCTTGCCACTCCAACGGCGCGCCTGACTGTGAAGGATCAGGCAAACAATACTCTGCGTATTCTGGCAGGTGCCACAGCCCCGGCCAGCAAAAAACGCTATGTAGCCCTTGGGGAAAAAGGTCCGGTCGTTTTGATGGCAGAGAGCGATGTTACGGGACTTATGCAAAAAAACGATGCCTTGCGTGACAAACGTTTGGCATCACTGGAAACCCATGATCTTACCCGTTTGGTCATCAAGAGCAAAGACGGTGGTGAAATTCTCTTGAGCCAGGACAAAGAGAACAACTGGAACCTGGAAAAGCCTTTGCAAGATCGTGCGGATGCCAATCGTGTGCGGGCATACCTGTTTGCGTTGACGGGTGCCAATGGTACGGGATTCAAAACGCAACGTCCTGAAGGCGATGGGGATTGGACTTTGGAGTTGACCCCGACCAAAGGGAATGCTGAACTCGTTACGATCTGGCGTGTTGACCAGGAACTGCTGGCCACACGTACTGGGGAATCGGATCTGTTGGTAGTGCCCAACTATCTTACCGAAGAGTTGAACAAGAGTGGCATGGATCTGGTGGCATTGCGTCCGTTGGATCTCAAAACCGACCTGAACACCCTGCAACTGGAGCAGGAGGGTAAAACCCTGACGGCTGACAAAAAAGACAAAAAATGGCCGCGCAGTGAATGGAACGACATTGAGGAGATACTCACTCGTGATGCCCTGCGTGGGGCAGATCTCAAGTCAAAAACAGATCTTCCAACCTGGATGAAAATCACGGTTGGAAAAGGTGATAAAACACATACATTTACACTGCACAAAGAAAAAGAGACGATTTTCATCGCGCCTCCCGGTCGTCCTGTGGCCTTGGAGTTGACGCCATTGCAAGCCGAGTCCTTGCAAAAAGCCGTGACCAAACTCGTCACGCCAACTGCAACGGGATCCTGAACAACTGCGTATCCACCTCGATGAAGTGAAATTGACTAACCATTTGAAAAGTAAAAAAATCTGTTGATCTGGCGAAATGTTGAATTGTCGCAGAATATCAACATGGTGCCCAAATGTGACTTCATCGAATGTGGATACGTCATTTTGACTCCAATCCATTCCACCCGATCTGGCGACATTTTCTCTGGCCAATCCTGACAATACCCCTTAAGCTCTCCTCTTCAACAGACGAAAAGAATCTCTAACCGGATTGATTCGCCAGTTCGACAAGGAGCAGACCATGACACACAATCCCAAGCAAGATGCCTGGATCCCCATGGCCGATTATCTCTACCGAGGGGTGCGCAAACCAAAACAGCGCAGGCATGCCGTTGCCACAAAAACAGGTTCGCCCTTGCCTCAAACCTGGGTTTCTCTGGAGGATCACACCCTGCATGGCATTCGCAAACAGCAACAAACATCCAACGAAGAATACATTCAACGTCTCAAACCCATGCCTCCACCACCGAAAATTCCTCCTGAAGCCTATCAAACCCTGTTCGACGCACTGCAAGAAATTTGGGCCTTGCCCAAGTCCAATGGCCCTGTTTTTTCCCGTCTGCGCGCCATCCAGGCCACGGATCAAAAAGAACGAGCAACAGGCCGCATCACCGAAGAGGAATACCTCCGCCGTACCGCCGCACTGGATGCCATCCGCACACAGTTTGCCATCCAGGCTGAATCCGTGACAGAATGGTTCCTCAATAACCGGTTACGACTCTTCGACACTTTGCCCAACGCATAAAAACCATCCAGACGGAGAACCTTCCATGCTGCCTTTGATGCAAAAATTCTTGAAACTGAAAGAAATCCTCCAGACTGCAAGCGATATTGAAGATCCTTTTAATTATTTCATGACCCACTTTGGAGAAAACGCTCCTTACATGAAATCCTCGCAAATTGTTCACAACGAACCTTTGTATGAGCTTATGACAGCCATCTCCAAAAGGCATTTCCAGTATACACTGACCTGTGACAGCTGCATGTTCAAAGAATCCCCGCAGGTGCCAAAGCTCATCCATGGACTCTGTCAACTTGAGGAAAAAATGATCGTCCTGTTTTATGTGGAAGAGTTGGCCCAGGGCATGATCAGCATGATCGACATGGCAGATCCAAAACGGGTCAATTATTATCGTTTTACAACCATTGCAACCAAGAAAGGGCCGGTTTCCATGGTTCCGGGGAATCCATCCGTATTACATTAAGGAGTCTTTTTGTATTATAGAAATTTTATTTCGCTGCAAATATCAATCTCGCCTTCAACTCGTGCCAAGGGGGGAAACCTGCTGAACTGCATTGATTCACATGCTGCCACTTTTTTGCTCCAGCAGGGTGACACGACGCTCCACCTGATCACGATCAAAACCAGCCCCACCCCTGAAACCCATCACTTTGATGGCCTCACGATAATAATGCAGTGCCCGCCCGTATTGCCCCTGTCGATCCAGAGTGACAGCCAAATTACACAGAACGTCCGGGTTGCCTGAATCCTGTGTCGCAGCCACAAAAAAGGCGTTCTGCGCGGCGGACCAATTGTTTTGTTCGGCGTAAATCGTGCCCAACGCAAATTGCAGATGGACAGCATCCGCAGCAGTACCAGACAACAAGGTTTTTAACTGCTTGATCAGACCCTCTGGATCAACATGAGCCGTCAAGGTGATCAAAGAGGCCAAAGCCAGGGTATGACGCGGATTGTCCCGCAAGATGTCCTGATAAATCGTCCGTGCCTGTTCCAACTGGTTTTCACGGATGGCGATGGAAGCCATCCCAGCCAAGGCGACGTGATGATGTGGATTCTGCGCCAAATGTGCCAAATAACGTTTTTTGGCTGTAACCAGATCTCCAGCCAGAAACGCCTTGCGTGCCGCATGAACGGGATTTGGCCGACTGGTCAAAAAGAGATAACTGGCTGGTTTCATTGGCTCGGTACGAGCGGTTCTGGCATGATTTCCAGTCAAAGCTGCTGGTTTCATCGGCTCGGTACGAGGGGGTCTGGCATGATCTTCAGGAAGGGAGGATCTTTTGAGATTGGCAAGCGTCTGGGCAAACAAATGCTGCATGATGTCGGATGATGATGAGTCAATCCGTTTGGATTGGGCCGGTGGCCTGGCCGTGACCTGGTCTGGAGGGGCGTCCAAAACAGAAGCCAAGGTCATGGGGGCTGGCATCACAGGCACAGGCGTTACATTTACAACCTGTGACTGCTCTTTTCGGATGGGTTGAGTCAGGGGTATTTCATCCAAATAAACACGATACAAAAAAAAACCACCTGACAATACACCAAAAATCATGGCAATCCCGCCACTGTGCAACCAGCTTTGGATGCTCTTCTTCGCAACTGGAGGGGATCGTCTGTGGAGTGGAACTGGAACCGCATCGATTGCGAAGGGGACCGGATGCATCATGGAATTGTGCCCCATTTCCCTTGGGATGATATATAAATCAAGGCCATTGGAAAGGGATGATGTCTCTTCAACTTTCACTGCAACTGGAGATGAATCAACCGAAGAGAAAGATTTCTTTCTGGTCTGAGACATCTCCCGCGACAGGTCGAGCAGTAGACTCATCTTATCGATTACTCTGACTGCCAGGGATTGGGAAGTGGTGTCACCTTGTCAGCAACAAACGATTGATCATGGACCATCATTTGATCTCTTGGCTCCACCAGAAGATAATCACCCTTGAGTCTGTAACGTATATTGGTTTGTTGAACGACCCGATCCAGCACACCCTTCAAGGACTGATTGGTGACATTCAGTGTTACATCACCCTGAACCCCTGGCACCAGATCCAGGCTCAACCTGGCCTTCTGGGCCAAAGAGGTCAATAACTCCTGCACCGGTACATTCGTGGCCACCATGGAATAGGTGGACTGATCCACGAGATCCCCATCAACTTCACCCAAAAGAAACGAAGAGAATTGAACCAGGCCAGGAATGACATCGTCCTGCTCCTGAGTGCTGTTCAGAGTGATTGGTATCTGCCCGGCAGGGACAGATTTGGCAATGCCAGCCAAACCAATGGCCAAAACGCCCACACCAACAAGGCCACGCCAAAATTTCTGGTGATCATGCCGCATGAGAACACTCCTGGCCACGGGTGCATGGTGTCACTTGTGCCAATTTTTGGATGCTCTTTTTGACCCCCTCCAAATTTCTGATGCTGGGATGGCCAGCTTGTAAAAATCTGGGTAGGCGACGCATCACCTCCAAGCCCTCTTCATAGGATGTAAATTCATGTATAAATATCATCAGATCACGATTCTTGAGCCTAAAAATTCTGAGTGGCAACTCATTCCAAGGGGGAGCCAAGGCCGTCAATTGTTTTTCCAGTTTTGCCAAACTGATATCATTCTTTAATAGAATCAATTGAATGGTAAAATTCGTCTTGTTGGCAGAATTCAACCATTGATGAGCGGCCTGAATTTTTTCCTGCAATGGGTCAGAGTGATTTTTGACAGGCTCCATCGATATTTTCGTTGAAGCTGTCAAAAAGGCTGACGCTGGTTCTGGTCTGGAGGGCATAGTGAACCCAGGCGCAACCTGTGAGGATGCAACCTGTGGGGATGCACCCTGTGCGGAAGCACCCTGTGAGGAAGCACCCTGTGCGGAAGCACCCTGTGCGGAAGCACCCTGTGCGGAAGCACCCTGTGCGGAAGCACCCTGTGAGGAAGCACCCTGTGAGGATGCAACTGGTGAAGATGCAACTGGTGAAGATGCACCCTGTGAGGAAGCAACTGGTGAAGATGCAACCGGTACTTGGGCAACCCGTGCCAGAACCGGTGAGGCCAAGGCCGAAGCCATCATCGTGGATTCGGCTTGATCCAGGGAGATGAAGGAGGGATTAATCGCCCAGGTGTGCATGGCGAGGCTGCCGGCAACCAGTGCGACCAAACCACCAGCCACCAAAGCCGGACGATGCCAATAGGCCCGTTTGGGAACAAATTCGCTCGAAGCGATGGCATTCAAAACGTGCCGAATGGTGATTTCATGCGCGCCATGCTCAAAAGCGACCTTGAGGGCTTTGTTGGCCAGAAGATTGATCTGCCGGATTCCACCCTGTGCGACCTTGTGCATACAGCGCACGGCCCCTGGAGTAAACAACCGATACCCCCGATACCCGGCCCCCCAAAGACGACTGTGCAAATAGTGTGATGTATCGGTCAACGAGAGGGGCGAGAGAACCAGACTGGTGGTGATCCGTTCGAGAATTTGCGAGGTGTTGGGGCTATGCAGATTGGTGTCCAAGGCGGGCTGGCCAAACAAGACGATCTGCAACAATTTGGTATGTTCGGTTTCCAGATTGCTCAACAGTCGCAACTCTTCCAGGGTGACTACGGGCATACATTGGGCCTCTTCAATCAAAATGATCGCACGCTGTCCGTTGCGATTCAACATCACCAAGTGATCCAACAGTGCCTGACGCTCTGCCACTCTGCCCATGCCCGGAACGCATGGAAGCCGCAATTCCCGCAAAAAGGCTGGCACCAGCTCCTCTGGATGGAGATTGGGATTCAACAACAAAGCTACCTGCACGGTCTTGGGGAGACTTTGACACAACAGGCGACACAACATGGTCTTGCCACTGCCCACATCGCCCACCACTTTGATGACGCCTTCACCCGCGAGAATGGCATTCAACAATTGTTCAAGTATCTCACCCCGACCTCCCCCTGCATAAAACAGGTCGGTGTCAGGGGTGATTGAAAAAGGATGAATCCGCAATCCAAAATGATCCAAATACACGGTTGGCTTCCTTTGTCTACGCGTGATAATGCCTACTTATATCACCATTGGACAGGTCACATTGAGCAATCAAAAAATGCTCTTTGCAAAAAAGAGGCCATAAAAAGCAACCCTGCCTGACAGATCAACAAAACAAGACGGGGATGCAACGCGAGATTTTCCATGGAAAATCATCTTCCGTCCCTACAATCTGCTCCGGGCGCAACCACCACAACGGCCATGGGTTGGCTCAATTGACCCGATTCAGATTCGTTGTTGATACCAATCAGGCACTTTTTGCCCTCAAGACAAACCATCCGATTGTCAGTGGGTTAATCCCAATTGCGCCAATGATGTCTCCGGTGATGATTTCCAGGATCTCTCCATTGATGACGTCTGTGATCTCTCCAGTGGTGACGCCGTGGGGTCCACTCCTCTTGAACGATGATATACTGGGGAGCAGGCTTCATGATGACCACACGTTGGCCTGGTTGTATCACCACTTGGCGTGACTCTGTCCAGGAAGGTTCCAGGTAAGAGGTCGTGACATAACGATCTGTCCTGCTCTCCATGGCACTCCCCAAGAGGCCACCGGCCACCGCACCAATCAAAGTGTTTTCCACCCT
The DNA here is from genome assembly GCA_039908085.1 of Magnetococcus sp. YQC-5. Taxonomy (GTDB): domain Bacteria; phylum Pseudomonadota; class Magnetococcia; order Magnetococcales; family Magnetaquicoccaceae; genus Magnetaquiglobus. Next base: position 3,907 of record JAMOBH010000003.1, on the reverse strand, counting down.
GTTTTTGTGAGGGCCTGACAGGCTGCCTACCAGGGCACCCCCCAAGGCTCCAACTCCGGTGCCAATCCCCCCTTCTGCGCGTACCAGCAAAGGCGTTGTCATCAAACCGATCACAATCAGTGCAGTCATCCAGATTTTCACGAGGTCTTCTCCTTTCCATGCGCTCAGGAATCATTGGGTGTTTTTTTGGGTGGAGGCCTTTCTTGGCCTCCACCAGAGTCAAACCCGCAGCATGCTACTTTTTGACGTTGTTGTCCTTCACTTCAGGCTGTGCGGTGGTGTCGATTGTGGAACCCCCTTTGGTTGCAACGCCTTGTTTGTTTTTGTTTGCATCCTGATCCGTTTTCTTTTTGGCCTCCTGCGCATTGGCCACCGTTTTTGCGGCTTCCTGAGGGGCTTGCTTGCCATCGGTCATTGCCACCGTTTTTGCTGCTTCATGGGCTTTCTTGTTATCGGCCATGTGAGTCACCGGCTGTGCGGCAGCACCAACCGTGGGGCTTGCAACTTTGGCATCCACTGTGGGCTTGGCGGCCTCTGGAGCGGTTTTTTGGGCATCAGCTTGTTGGACTGCGGGTTGTCCAGCGGCAAGCCCATCATTGCCAGCCATGGCCCCACCAGCCAAACCAAATGTAGCCACCAAAACCGCCACGCGCATTGCAATCTTGTTCATCGTCTGTTTTCCTTGATTTGTGATATGATTAATGTTGTTTCTGTTGTGTGCTGCGTTTTACGACCCGTTTTTTTTTCAATCATGCTGGCATGGATGGACCCGAACCTGTCTGATGTCGCGTCCCCCGCCTTTTTTTTCAACGACCCTTTGTACCCTGTTATCTGAACCGCCATGAATTGGTTCAAGACCATCAAGGTCGCATTCAGACCGCTCCTGAATCCAAGCGCATTTTTTATTTGCCTTGCATGCCGCCAACACTGAGTTGGGATTCGTTGTTGCCTCCGTCCACGGTATTGGTGACACCACCCTTGACGTTGGTATTGGACTTGGTGTTGCCTTGCACCTGCACCGTACCCTGCACACCACCCACATTGGTGACAGCCTTGTTGTTGCTGCCCTTCACCCCCTGTTTCACCCCACCTTCCAGCTGGGTATTCAATTCTGTATTGCCCTGAATCTGAACCGCGTCACCAGACTGGGTCATGATGCCAGCCGCCCAGGCCGAGGATCCCATGGCAACAGCACCAACGAACAATGCGGACAGCAGGCAACGGACAGTTGTGATTTTTTTCATTGTGTCTCTCCAAGGTGTATGTGATTCCATTGTGTCTTCATCGACTTGTTTGCTTTTCAACCGGCTTTCGCATCGGTCTTGTCTATATGGACGGATCCCTGATTTTTTATTGTCGCCTCTTTTGCAATTTTTTTTCACTGCCTTTTGTCAGCCCCCTTGGCTAAAATGGCTCTTCCTTTTCCTGGCCTTTTTTGAAAGAGCGGACGCAGTGACCGATTTCAGGGATCTTTTTTTGCAACAGTGGCAGCGGCTGGAAAATCTCGCCAAAAGGCGTTTTGCCGATGCCAATCTGGTGGATGAGGCCATGCTCTATACCCAGGAGGCCATGGCCAAAAACGATTGGGGTCCCCTGCGCGCCTATGAAGGTCGCGCCACCGCCTCTTTTGCCACCTTTTTTGGTCAAATCGCCTGGCGCATGCTGGAAGACTTTTCCCGGTTGCGTTTCGGGCGACCCCAGATTCCCCAATGGATTCAGGATCAAGGCCCGTTCCTGGAAGAGGTCTATCGGTTGCTCTGTCTGGAGCGCATGTCACCCTTGAATGTACTGGAATTCATGCAGAGTTCAGCACCGGGGGGGCGTTCCGAAGTCACCATTTGGGCAGCCATCAACGCCATCTTGAAACGGACAACAGATTGCGGAAAATCCCAGGTTACAGAGATCTCCACCGAAGATGAACTCCTGGACGACTTGGCTGGACCAGGGAACACGTTTCATCGCCTTTCTCCAGAAGATCTCAAAATGGTACAGCAACGGGAGGAGATCCTGTTGGCTGTCCACCGTTTTCTGACCAGTGACCAGAAGAATTCCTCACTGGAACAAAACGCTGGTCGGGTTGTGTTGGAAAAACTGCACACCACGCTCAAGCTGACCAGCGAGGAACGGCTGTTGCTCAAGTTGATCTACCAGGATGGTTTGCAAGTGGAAGCCGCTGCCCGACTGCTTGGATTGAACAGCAATCAAGCCTATGGACGGCAGCGACGCCTGTTGGGGCGTATTCGCAAGGCCATGGAGGAGGCCGGATTGGCGGAAACCATGCATGCCCTGCTCGCCACGGAACACGATTCTGAATAAAAAAGGCGATACTTTTCCCACGCAGTGCCGTCTATTGTGATAGAATGACTGCGTGTGCGACATGAGGCAAAAAAACTTCTTGAAACCTTGAGATTGGCATGGTGAGACGATGGATCTTGTACCAACGAGCAGACAAATGGAGACAGAACCCGCGCAACAACTGGCGGTACTCCTCACGCTGGCCGCTGGCCGCTCTGAAGGGGCTGGCAGTTGCCCCTCCCCGGAGAGTCTGGCCGCACTGGTGGATGGAACTCTGCACCAGAATCAACGGGAAGCATTGTTGAACCATCTGGACCGTTGCCGTGACTGTTACAGAGCCTGGTTGGGGACAGCCGCCATGGTTCCGTCGCAACCCATAGGCAAACTGGTTGTGTTTCCGCGATCCTTCAAACGACCCGCTCTGGGTGTGATGGCCATGGCAGCCTCTCTGGTGTTGGTCTTGGGCGTCTGGGATCTCTTTGTCCCGGATCTTCCTGGCATGTTGACGACGGCTTATCAAACGGTTTTGCTTGAGGATGTCCCCAAGCGTGTTGATTTAACCAAGCCCGTTTTCAAGTCAGGCCAGGAGAAGACGCAGGCATTCGGATTTGCCCATTCCGATGCCCCAACACCAGGCAGGCTGGCCTTTACGGCTGGAGCAAACAGGGGTTGGGAGATGCTGAAAGGACTCAACCCCCAGGAAGAATCCACCGTGGACCCGAAATGGATGGTTTATCATCATTTGGGTCGCTGGGTCACTCTGTTGCAGACCATATGTCAGGCAACCCCACAGCCCATGCATTTATTGCGTCAACAAGCCCCTCTTGGACAGGCCCTGGGCAGACTGCTTGCCAAACGGGAAAAAGCCGGTGAGGTCGAGGCGCGCATTCCCTGGCAGGAAGTGGATCTCATCAATCAGCTTTTGCACCAACCCGGAACAGCGGAACCCACACCGCGACTGTGTCATCAAATCCAGCAGGCCTGCGCCACCATCACCGAGGGCTTGTCGTTATGATTTTTGGCAAGGTGATGATGGTGAGCGTGGTCATGATCATCACCTTTATATTGCATCTTGGGTCAGCGTGGGGGGAATGGATGCAGTCTGGTGATTTGTTTGCCCTGCTGGAAAAGAAGTACGGATTCATGGACCTTGCCAGTGATCCAAAGTTGGCCCAGATCCAAAATATATTTAATCGTGTGCAGGATGCAGCCGACAAACGAGGCAACCGGATGCCGCAACTCAAGGTGGTGAACCAACCGGAACACCCCTGGGCCATTGCCCTGCCGGATGGCACGATTCTCCTCTCCCTGGGAGCGATCCATCTTTGTTACCGGAATGTCTCCCAAAAGGAAGGCGATACGCGCATGGCTTTTGTCCTTGGCCATGAGTTGGCCCATCTGGCAAAGAATGATTTTTGGGATACAGATCTCTATCAGGCCATAGCCGGAAGTGGCAAGCCAGCCAAAACCCGTCCGCAACCGAAGTCCGACAAGGGAGAGGCCATGGATCCGCCCAAAAAACCGGCCTCCATGCCCAAAGAGGGAGAGGCTATGGATCCGCCCAAAAAACCGGCCTCCATGCCCAAAGAGGGAGAGGCTATGGATCCGCCCA
>JAMOBH010000151.1:0-12715 GCA_039908085.1 Magnetococcus sp. YQC-5 | reverse complement strand
TCTGCAAAGCAACTCTGAAGGTATGGACTGGCGTATGTTGATGTACTATGCGCTGATCAGGCAGCGTTATCCGGGCAAGGTTTTGATTCAGAAGGTGTTGTATGTTGGACAGGCAGCATGGAAACCCAAAGCAGCCATAGAAGAGAAAAATTTATCTTTTCGGTACGAGGTGGTTGACATCCGTACCATTGACTGCCGGAAGTTGATGGACAGTCCTTCTTTGGAGGAAAACATTTTGGCTGTTCTGTGCCGGATGGATAATCAGAAGAAGACGATCCGGGAAATTTTGTATCGAATCAGTGAACTGCCAGACAAGGCCAGAGCTGATGCGTTGACAAAATTATTGATCTTGTGCAGATTGCGCAAACTTGAAACAATTGTCGAAAAGGAGGCTGAAGAAATGGCTCTTACCTTTAACTTAATGGAAAACGATGTTTTTCGTCCTATAATACTGAAGGCGAAGAAGGATAGTAAGTTGGAAGGTCGCCAGGAAGGCAAGGCCGACACACTCCTGAAACAGATGCGCCGCAAATTTGGCCAGACACCAGACTGGGTGGCCGAAAAGGTAAAAACGGCCAGCCTGGAATTGATCGAGACATGGAGCGACAACTTCGTGTTCGCCAATTCTGTGGACGAGGTGTTCGTCGACCGGTAATGACCCTGCAAAGGCCATGCTCCATGCTCCATGCTCCAAAATGCTCTATTCTTCAAAAGCAACCCCTAAAGTTTTGTCTTGGACTTTTTTCCCCAAAGGGGGCATCATGTTCAAGGATATTGGGCAACTTTTCAAGTGGCGTTCCATTATTTTGACGTTTCGGAACAACAGTTCCGACTGTTGATGATTGCCTGGAGCAGTCAGGAATCGTGAAACACCGTGCCGCATTGCTTTTGTGCGGCAAACCATGGTATGTTTGTTGCTGATCAATCATCTCCTGACTGTCAAGCACCAGTCATTTTGCTCCCCTCTCAGCCTGAAGCAACAAGGAATCCAATTCTCTCATGTCCTGGGATCTCATGGTACTCATTTTCATCTTCGGTTTGATCTGGGGCAGTTTTCTGAATGTCTGCATTTACCGACTGCCGTTGGAAGAAAGCATTGTCTTTCCAAACTCCCGTTGCACTTCGTGCCAACAGGCCATTCAATGGCATGACAACATTCCCATTTTCAGTTGGTTGTGGTTGCGGGGCAAATGCCGCCATTGCCAAACCGCCATTTCCCCCATCTATCCCATTATTGAACTGCTCACCGGGGTTCTCACCCTGACCACGATCCACCACTTTGGGTTGAATCCGACCGGCATTGCATTGACCATTCTGGGTTACGCCCTGTTGGTCATGACAGTCATTGACCTGTATTACTACATACTTCCTGATGTCATCACCCTGCCAGGGATCGTTATTGGCCTGTTGCTGAATCTGGCTCCATGGTTTGGTCCTCCAATGGCCACTTGGCAAAACTCTTTGCTGGGCATCACGGTGGGAGGAGGGGGGTTGTGGCTGTTTGGCTGGCTGTTTCAGCGCATCACAGGCAAGGATGGCATGGGTTTTGGGGATGTCAAACTCACGGCCATGCTTGGTGCGTGGTTGGGCTGGCAGGCGTTGCCATTCACCATTTTCGGCTCGGCGGTTCTTGGCAGTATCGTGGGCATCATTTGGATTTTCATCTTCAGACGTGATCGCACCCTGCCTATTCCCTTTGGTCCCTATCTCGCGCTGGCAGCCTGGGGCTATCTTTATTTCGGCACTGCGACCTATGATTGGTATTTGGGTCGCGTGATAGCGATGCAGTGATTATCCAGGCATGCTTTTTATAACAGGCATCACGGGTTCCATCGGATGCGGCAAATCAACCGTCACGCAGATGCTGGGCGCATTGGGTGCCCGCATCCTGGACGCAGACCAGTTGGCTCGTGAGGTCGTAGGCCCAGGAACCACAGGACTTCAGGCCGTCGTGGCCCGTTTCGGCTCCGACATTTTGCTGCATGCCTCCTCTCCCCAGCCTGTTTTGGATCGCCGCCTGCTGGCCGAACGGGTTTTCGACAATCCCAAGGCGCGTCAAGATCTGGAAGCCATCATTCATCCACGGGTCTATCACAGTATGGCCGCCACCCTGGCCCGATGGGAACAGGAGTCCAATCCTGACACGTTCCCGATTGTCGCGTTGGAAATTCCCCTGCTGTTGGAAAACAACGCAGATGCCCTCTGCGACCTGATTGTGGTCGTTGCCTGTGGTGACCGGCAATGGGAACGGTTGCAAGCACGCAACGGCATGTCTGCAACCAGTAAAAAAAATATAATTTTACAACAGTTGCCAGAAAGCAGCAAAAAAAAACGCGCACACTGGATCATAGATAATGATGGTGACCTTTCAATGACCATGGATCAAACAAAACGCTTGTGGGATGCCATTCAGGAGCGCGTCCGGCAGCAGGCACCGCAAGCCTGGCCTGCCCAGTGGCACGCCTTCCTGAGCGAACCAAATGAATATTCGTCCCAGGTATCACTTTTTTGATTGACTTTCATCAAAATGTCGGATACACTTTTACAAGCTGGTTCTGCAACTTAATGAAACGTTCAGTTACGTATACCCAAGGTTCATTCAAGTATTATCAAGATTCACGTTTCGATCAAGTATCATCCAGACAGACCGCGTCCGAATGATCGTTCGATCATCAGAATAGGGATAGATCCTTTTCTGACATCCGATCAACCAGACTCTCAAAGAAAAAATCAGTCCATGACTGCTTAACCTGAGCAAGACCCACATAGTTACAATATTCTCAATAAATTAAAACTATAAACTTGTCCATGATGCCAATTCTGTCTCTTTGAGGGAGACGGGTATATGTAGGTGTTTATTCATCCTTCTTATGTCGGGAAGGGATGACCTTTAAAACATTCGGTTTGGAACTCTCTCCAACCGGTTCGATCAAACTCCTTGACACATTGAATTTCCATCAGAATGCCAAAAAAACGTGTTACCTCACAGATTGAAGCCGTCACCGATACATCTGATCAACCTCGATTGACCGTGGACGACGATTCCTCTTCTTCCTTGTACCAGCGCAAGGAGCCTACTTCATGCCATCATACCCAGACACAAGCACCAGCCATGTCGACAAAACCTGACAAACATCCCATTACCCATCTCAATGAATTGAAAGCACTGCCTGTTACTGTTTTGTCCGAAATGGCTTCCGTACTCAATGTGGAAGGTCTCATGGGCATGCGGAAACAGGAATTGATCTATGCCATTCTCAAGGCGGAAAGTGCCAGTAACAACGCGCAGATTTATGCGGAAGGGGTGCTGGAGGTGTTGCAGGATGGCTTTGGCTTCCTGAGAGCCCCGGACACCAATTATCTGCCTGGCCCGGATGACATTTACGTCTCCCCGTCGCAAATCCGGCGTTTCGGATTGCGTACTGGCGATGTGGTGGAGGGACAGATACGCTCCCCCAAGGAAAGCGAACGTTATTTTGCCTTGTTGCGTGTGGAGAAAATCAATTACGAAGACCCCATCAAGGCCCGCAACAAAATCAACTTTGACAACCTGACCCCGCTTTATCCTGACAAACGGCTGATCATGGAACTGGAAGACTCTTCCAACAAGGATGCCGGGACACGGGTGATTGATTTGTTGTGTCCCATTGGCAAGGGGCAGCGTGGTTTGATTGTGGCCCAGCCTCGCACAGGCAAGACCATGCTGATGCAAAGCATTGCCCATTCCATTGCCGAGAACCATCCCGAAGTCATCCTCCAGGTATTGTTGATTGACGAACGCCCGGAAGAGGTGACGGACATGAAGCGTTCGGTCAAAGGAGAAGTGGTTTCATCCACGTTTGATGAACCAGCCACCCGTCATGTGCAAGTTGCCGAGATGGTGATCGAGAAAGCCAAGCGGTTGGTGGAACACAAGCGGGATGTGGTCATTTTGTTGGACTCCATTACCCGATTGGCTCGCGCCTACAACACCGTAGCCCCTTCGTCGGGCAAGGTGTTGTCTGGAGGTATTGATGCCAATGCCCTGCAACGTCCCAAACGGTTTTTCGGTGCGGCCCGCAATGTCGAGGAGGGGGGATCTCTGACCATCATTGCCACGGCGTTGGTTGAAACCGGATCCCGCATGGACGAAGTCATTTTCGAGGAGTTCAAGGGCACCGGCAACATGGAAGTGAGTCTGGATCGCAAACTGGTGGAACGACGTATTTTTCCGGCCATTGACATAGCCAAGTCCTCCACACGCAAAGAGGAATTGCTCATAGATAAAGATGATTTGAGCAAGCTGTGGATACTGAGGCGGATTCTGTTGCCCATGGGACCGCAAGATTCCATGTCGTTTCTCCTGGACAAAATCAAAGCCACCAAGAATAATGAAGAATTTTTCGCCAGCATGAACAATTGACGGTCAAGGAACGACATCCATGAAAAACGACATTCATCCGCAATACAAAGACGTTACATACACCTGCATCGGCTGCGGCCACGTCATCAAGACCCGTTCCACGGGTGCGGACCTGACGCTGGGCGTGTGCTCCAATTGTCACCCCTTTTATACCGGCAAGCACAAGCTTGTTGACACTGCGGGTCGTGTGGAGCGGTTTATGCAGAAGTACGGCAAACAGGAGTACGGTTCGAGCAAAACTTCCAAAAGAGCGGGTTGATTTCAACTCCCAGGATCCCCCCCCTCTCTCATCTTTAAAAAAATATTAAAAAAAAAGAGGGGGTCTGGGGGATTCATCCCCCAGGGTTTTGGTTTTCTTCCCCGCAGGGAAACATGTTTCCGAGATGTCACATGAATAGCGAACGATTGCAATACCGTTCCAATCCCAAACACAAAGAACCCTGGCAACCTGGACGCAAAGGCGCGTTGTGTCCAGCCTGGAGTCATTCGCTTGCTGATGAGTTGTTGCAAAACAGCGAACCACATCCAAACTTCGATAAAAAGGCCCGCTATGCCACCAGTAACGGGATGGCTTTTGAAGCTTATCCAGACCTGCAGGGGGGAGGCATGGTTATCCTGTCGGATGGAACGAGGTGCCCGACAAAATCCGCAATCAATGGCTGAAAAAGGGGTTGATTCAAAAAAATGATGTGAGAAAATGGGTATTCTTGCAATCTCACGACAAAAAGCGCGTTCAGGATTGAATCATGGAAACGGACTGGTTGGCATTTGGTGATCGTTCCAGTTTTGCCCTTGAGTATCGCTTCAGAGAGGATCCTGATCATGGTCACGCAGCAACTCTTCTGGAATCTGCCTCATGGGGTGAATTTCGATTTTGGGTGCAAGGAAGCAATCTTTGCCAATATCATTATCAAAATCAATTATATCATGAAACAACTTGGTATCTTTCCTGCTTGTTTGTCTGGCTGGCTGAAAATTGGGTTCCTTTGTTTCATGAAGAAAAAAGACCTTTTTCGATGGGATGGCCCAATGCACGTATGGGTTATCTGGATGCACTGAAACGCTATCTGGATGATACAGACCCCATAATTGAGTCCCAAAGTGAAGCGTTGTATGACTGGTGGCAGCGTCATGCCGTGCGTTCCTGTCGTCAAGGGGGATTGTTTCCAGATATTTTTTTGCACCGACTGTTCGATTTGGTCGAAATTTCCTGGGGAAACTTCCCTCTGGAAGGCGTTGGAGAGGATTTTTATTTTACCGTGCCTCAAGGATCGGCATCTCTTCCCGTCACAACGGTCGTTGATGTCGTGGGGAGGGGATTGAAACAATTCGTGGCCCTGTTGGCACCACCAATGGCACACGACCAGGAATGGAACGTCTTGAGTTCACAGGTCAATACCATTTTGAGACAGCATCACTTTTCATCCCGTACATTTTCGCATACATCAAAGATCGACTGGACGGAATCAACGTCTCACCAAATGGCATGATGTAGTACGAACTTTTCTGGAACACGATACCAAGGATTGTGGACGGACACGTTGCTTGCAAAAACAGGAAACATCGGAGAAAAAAACATGTCTCTGGCACCCAGGCATTACCAGATTCGCGAATTGTTGCAAGATCAGGGGGTTATTTTTTGTTATAGTGGCTACATGAATGAAGGAATTCTTTCCAGCATCGGACAAGCCATCAAACAGAAGCTGCTCCTGGAAGATACGGACATCAACACCTCGCGCAGTGTTTTTTCCATTTTTGTGGAGCAAATGCAAAATGTCATTCGTTATTCAGCCGAACAGGAGTCAGGCGCAGCCACGCTTGCGAATGTTTTGAGCTATGGCACCCTGACTGTGGGGCGGGATGCGGATGGTTTTTTCATCATCTGCGGCAACAAAGTGCAATCTGGCGATGTATCGCGCTTGAAAGAACAGTTGACGCAGATTCAACAGATGAACCGGGAAGATTTGAAGGGTTTGTATAAACAAATTTTGAAAGGTGCCATCCCTGAAGGGAGCAAAGGGGCTGGAGCAGGATTTGTGGATATTGCCAGACGCGCCTCCCGGCCCATCGAATTCGACTTCATGGATCTGGATGGGCAGTATGCCTTTTTTTCTCTGAAAGCCACCATCTGACACGACTGGAACCACTGCGATGAACAACATAAAAATTGAACGCACAGATCGGACGCCGGAAATCGATTTCAACTTTGTCGACAATGTGTTTGCCATGCGAGGCGAATCCTACCCTGAAGATGTGCCGACTTTTTTTGGTCCCCCCATTTCCGCACTGGAGACCCATTTGAAGGGGATGCAGGACGGAGAGGTGGCGTTCCATTTCGAAATGATTTATTTCAATAGCACTAGTGCCAAAGTGGTGATGAAGCTCTTTGAATTATTGGAAGAGAGTGCTGCCAGTGGCATCAAAGTCACCATTAATTGGCACTATGCCGCTGATGACGACAACATGGAGGAGTTGGGAACCGAATTTGGTGAAGAACTGACTGAGGCGCGTTTCAACATGTGTCCCGTGTAGGTTGACCTGGAAGAGATCAAGGCTTAAGTGTAATGCCTCTCTTGGTCAGCGAATACACTGTCCAGAGAGGTGGCCTCCAAAACCCTCAGGCTCCATTCCTCCAGGGATGGTGATTCTGCTTTGGTTATTTTTTCCGTGACCCAGTCTGGTATCGTGCCAAAGCGACGTTGCAACAGGCTTGTCAAGATTCTGGTAGCACCTTCCTGGCGGCCTTCCTGGAGTCCTTTCTGTTCGCCCTCCTCTCTGGCGAGTTGGATCGCCCCGCGTGCATCCGTGATGGCCATTCCGGCCTTTTCATACAGTTCCAATTCATCATTTGTCATGTTGGCCACCATGGCCATCTCGAAGGCATGACGGAATGGAGCATCACTCAACTTGGCTGGAATCTCCCGCAAGGAGTCGGCATGTTTGATAAAATAGATCCATTTGTCGCGGTTGTTTTCCAGGGATTCCAATGACTTTTTGAATTTTGGCAGCTCAACGAAAAAGTGTAGGATTTCTTGCAGATAAGAGTGGCCTGTGACACTCTCTCGCGATTCGTGGCGCGATACGCAATGTTCAAATCCACCAAACAGAACAAAATCGGTGATGGTGATGGCGATCACCTGGTTCAGTTTCGGATACTCCTCGCCGTGTTCAATCTGACTGACATAGGTTTTTGATGAGTTATACTGAATTCTCTTCAGGAATGCAGCCACCTTTTGGATTTGCATTTCAACAATATAAGTTATTCCTCGTTGATCCTGACACTTGACATCCAGGATGGAATATTTCATCTGTCGGGTTTTTGGCAGCAGAAACGGGTCGAGGATGGTTACCTCGGCAATGCGCCGCTCTCCCTCCAGTTGCAACAGGCTCTCCAGGAAACTGATGAGAATATCCTTGGCGTTCTCGCTGCCAAAAATTTTCTTGAAGGCAAAATCGATACGGGGATCCATGAATTTCATGGGAAAATTCCTATACCAAAGAGGGTGAGAGATGCGGCATCCGTGCAGACTCTTGAATTCTACTGTGAACTGTTGTTAACGTCAATCAAATTGATCTTGCCATTCATGTTTCGCCCTGACCACCTCTATGCTGGACTGGATTATCGTTTCGACCATGCCTGGGGAGGCGGTGAACCGCCTCCCCAGACCCCTCCACCCTTTTTTTTTAATGATTATTGAAAAAATATGAGATGTTTTTTTGTGTCGCAATCATTTTGATTTTACTATTTTTTGTGATAGTGTGAACTATTTAGTTTTTGCAGCCAATTATAACCACATACCCATCATCTCTGAATGTAAGGAAAAAAAATGCATCACCTCCATGAATTCCACTTCCAGACGGGACCATCGCAAGCTATGATCCCAAGCCAGTGAGGTACGTAACCGGCTGAAGCATGGGTCGGGTTGGTATCCATGGGTCAGGAAATGACAGAGAGCACGCGCGCTGCAACCGAAACAGTTCCCCCCACGGCACCCAATCCAACCCAGGGTGATGACTCAATGATTGTTCAGCATGGCACCTTGGCTTTGCTTGCACACTGCCGGGGTGTCCCATCATGAATAAATCAGTTGTTGAGCATTAACTGTTATGTATGTCAGCCAAAAATTCGTATCTATTTTAACTGGCCTGCTCTGCTATCGCACTACTCATGCATCGCAAGGGAAAGGAAAACATGGATATGCTTTTCACTCTGGCCGTGGCGGCGGTGGTGATAGTCTTGATTTTTGACTACACCAACGGATTCCACGACGCATCCAACATCATCGGTACCATCATCGCATCACGGGCCATGACCCCGATCCAATCGGTGATTGTCGTGGCCACCTTTGAACTCCTGGGGCCTATCCTGGGGGGAACCGCCGTGGCCAACACCATCGGCAAATTTCTGACGGTTGATAATCTGCCGCAAGTCGTCTCGGTTTCAATCATCCTGTGCGGCATTGTTGGGGCCATCTTCTGGAACATGCTCACTTGGTGGTTCGGTCTCCCGTCCTCCTCCTCTCACGCCTTGGTGGGTGGACTGATCGGGGCCGTCATCGTCTCTGCCGGGACAAGCAACGTGCTGTGGGGATTCTCCGAACTCATGCATGGCAAGGTGGTCGGATTCACCAAAATCCTGATGTCCTTGCTGGTCTCCCCGGTTCTGGGGTTCTGGGTCGGATTCTTGATTCATCGCTTCATGCGGGGGTTGTTGCGCAACGCCAAACCTTCGGCCAACAAACCGTTACGTAAAATCCAGTTCATCACCGCCGCCGGACTCGCCTTTTCCCATGGAGCCAACGACGCCCAGAAAAGCATGGGCATCATCACCATGGTCCTGGTGTTGGGGGGCTTCATCGACAAGTTCGTGGTGCCTACCTGGGTGATCGTTTCTTGTGCCGTGGTTATCACGCTGGGCATCATGTCCGGTGGATGGCGCATTGTGCGTACCGTGGGCTTCGGCATCTTCAAGGTGCGTCCGTTGCACGCATTGGATACCCAACTCACCTCTGGAACCTTGATTCTTTCCGCATCGCTGTTGGGTGCCCCAGTCTCCACCACCCATGTGGTGAGTTCCGCCATCATGGGAATCGGTGCTTCGGAGCGTCCCAAGGCCGTGCGTTGGGCCAAGGCCAAGGAGATCGTCAGCACGTGGGTCATCACCATTCCCAGTGCTGGAGTGGTGGGTGCCTTGACCTATTACTTTGTTAAACTGATCACGGGTGGTGCCATTTGACCGTTTTTTCAAACTGCGTCAATGCACATCAACTTCCGGGCCGTCAAGGTCCGCAGGAATGGGAGAACATACAATGAGTGGCAGTTCCAATTCTCTGGCATCGAAAATTCTCAACAACGTCTTTCCGCGTGTGCCTGACTTTTATGGCATGATCAACGAGCAGTGCGATGTATGCAGTCAAGCCATGGAAGCGTTGGTGGACTTCATGGAAACCAACAACCCGGAAAAAGGGATTCTGGTTCGTGAACTCGAAAAGAAAGGCGATGAAATCAAGGCACGCAATATGGGCGTGTTGAATCAGGCCTTCGCCACCCCCATGGACCGGGAAGACATTTATCGTGCCATCACCTCCATTGACCAGATCATGAATTATGCCAAGACCACGATCCGGGAAATGGAAGTCCTCAACCTCACCCCTGACCAGTACACCCTGGAGATGGCGCAATTGCTGCGGGAAGGGACCGATGCCTTGAAGCGTGGTTTTCATAAATTGGGCATCACCCCCGCTTTGGCAGAACAGGACACCGCCGCAGTGAGCAAAGCGGAACGCAACACCGAAAAAGCTTATCGCAGGGCACTGGCGGCATTGTTCCAGGCCGACGAGCAGATGAAATCCCTGGATGCCCATGAACCCGGCGCGGAATCCAAAGCCATGGCGCGGGTGGTGGAGATGTTCAAACGGCGTGAACTCTATCGCCATCTCTCCAACACCGCTGACCAGTTGGCCAAGGCTGGCGACGTGCTGCACGACATCGTGGTTCAGATCTCGTAAGTTTTTTTGGCGCAGACTTCTTCAAGCCTTTGCTTACGCACAGCGCGATGTGTGCGTAAGCAGAGGCTTTTTTTTGTTGCCAAATCGTATGATTTAAAATGTATTTTATATCGCTTTGCATAATCTCCAACAAAAAGCAATGAAGTGAAAAATAAATTTTTTTGGTTTATTAATTTCACTTTCGCCATCTCTCATCACAGGCTATGATCGTTTCCATGGCACGCCGGAAGGTACACCCACGTTTCATAACCCGGATGCCCATCCCGAACGGGACGATCGCCTCAAAAGTCCACATTTTCGCTCTCCTGACTTTGCTTGCACACTGTTTGGCGGCCGAGGGTAAAGACAATTTCACTTGAAGCCCTCGCTGGTACCAGGTCAGCCAATGAAATGTGCCTCAGCTGATCGGCTTGACAATCGCAAAACTTTAGCTATAGCAAAGGAAAGGAAATTCTATGGATACGCTTTTTATTCTGGCCGTGGCGGCGGTGATCATCGTCCTGATTTTCGACTACACCAACGGATTCCACGACGCATCCAACATCATCGGCACCATTATCGCTTCACGCGCCATGACCCCGATTCAATCGGTGATTGTCGTGGCCACCTTTGAACTCCTGGGGCCAATCCTGGGGGGAACCGCCGTGGCCAACACCATCGGCAAATTCCTGACGGTTGATAATCTGCCTCAAATCGTCTCGGTTTCAATCATCCTGTGCGGCATTTGCGGGGCCATCTTCTGGAACATGCTCACGTGGTGGTTTGGTCTGCCCTCATCATCATCTCATGCGTTGGTGGGGGGGCTGATCGGGGCGGTGGTCGTTTCCGCCGGGACGAGCAATGTGCTATGGGGCTTCTCCGAACTTATGAATGGCAAGGTGGTCGGTTTCACAAAAATCCTGATGTCATTGCTGCTCTCCCCGGTTCTGGGCTTCTGGGTCGGTTTTCTCATTCATCGCTTCATGCGTGGAGTATTGAGCAAAGCCACGCCTTCGGCCAACATACCGTTGCGCAAGGTTCAATTTCTCACCGCTGCCGGGCTGGCCTTTTCCCACGGTGCCAACGACGCTCAGAAGAGCATGGGCATCATAACCATGATTTTGGTATTGGGCGGCTTTATTGACAAGTTTGTCGTTCCTACCTGGGTGATCGTTTCCTGTGCCCTGTTTATCACTCTTGGTATTATGTCCGGTGGTTGGCGCATTGTGCGCACCGTTGGTTTTGGTATCTACAAAGTGCGTCCCCTGCACGCTTTGGATACCCAACTGACATCCGGGGCACTGATTCTTTCCGCCTCGATCCTCGGTGCCCCGGTCTCCACGACCCATGTGGTGAGTTCCGCCATCATGGGAATCGGTGCTTCGGAGCGTCCCAAGGCCGTGCGTTGGGCCAAAGCCAAGGAGATCGTCAGCACTTGGGTCATCACCATTCCCAGTGCGGGTATTGTGGGTGCCTTGACCTATTATTTTGTCAAACTGATCACGGGTGGTGCCATTTGATCCATGGTGTCCGCGCAACCAAACAACAACATTCGGGCCGCGTTGGCTCACAGATCAAGGAGATTTTACCATGAGTGGCAGTTCCAGTTCTTTTGCAGCAAAAATTCTCAACAACGTTTTTCCTCGCATTCCTGATTTCTATGGCATGATCAACGATCAGTGCGATGTTTGTGCCCAGTCCATGGAAGCTTTGGTGGAGTTCATGGAGACCAACAACCCGGAAAAGGGTGTTTTGGTACGTGAACTGGAAAAAAAAGGCGATGAACTCAAGGCGCGGAATATGGGTGTGTTGAATCAGGCCTTCGCCACCCCCATGGACCGAGAAGACATTTATCGTGCCATCAGTTCCATTGACCAGATCATGAATTATGCCAAGACCACGATCCGGGAAATGGAAGTCCTCAACCTCACCCCGGACCAGTACACCCTGGAGATGGCTCAGTTGCTCCGGGAAGGGACCGATGCCCTGAAACGTGGTTTTCATAAATTGGGTATCACACCCGCTTTGGCGGAACAGGATACGGCAGCAGTGAGCAAAGCGGAACGCAACACCGAAAAAGCTTACCGCAGGGCACTTGTGGCATTGTTTCAGGCCGATGAACAGATGAAATCCCTGGATGCCCATGAACCCGGCGCGGAATCCAAGGCTTTGGCGCGGGTGGTGGAGATGTTCAAGCGGCGTGAACTGTATCGTCATCTCTCCAATACCGCTGACCAATTGGCCAAAGCGGGCGTGATACCCAATTTATGAAAACCACGTTTCAGGGCATCGGTCCCTTCCCGGAGCAACTGAGCCATCTCCAGGG